>JBJOII010000001.1:0-126578 GCA_046047235.1 Verrucomicrobiota bacterium
CGCTCTGGTGAGCGGCGAGCTCCCCTACCGCCGCCCCGCGGCGCCTAACTGTTCCGAAACACAGAAACTCCGAATTACCGAAACACCGGACTTGCCCTCCGCGCTCTCCGTACCCTCCTGCTAAACACCCAGTCATTGCACCCAACCAGACCCCATCGAAATCGAAATCGCTATCGAAATCGGGATCGAACGCGCCTACTTGCCACGTTCTACGCGGCGGCGCGTGTCGCCAGAAGACCGTAGAGAGAAAACAGTGTGCACGCTCTGCGCTTCGCGCGTCAGTCCGTGATCGGTAACCCCGCGTCAGCAAGGCCCCGCCGAGCCGTAGTCCCCCCTCTGCACCTCTACCCTCTCCTCTCTTCCCTCTACCTGCATCGCGCCACAACGCGATGCAAAAGCCCTTCCGCCTTCGCCAAGGCTACGGCGGACAGGCAGCCCTCCGCGCTCCGCCCTCAGCGCTCAGCGCTATGCCCTCAGCGCTCCGCCAGGGACGCAAAATCCCCAGCTCCTAGCTCCTAGCTCCTAGCTCCTACAGAGTGTAAACATGTCGGCCTTGTTTACAAAACCATACAACCTTGTACCACAACATGTTACAAACTATCTACGATAGCGATCGCACG
The DNA here is from genome assembly GCA_046047235.1 of Verrucomicrobiota bacterium. Classification (GTDB taxonomy): domain Bacteria; phylum Verrucomicrobiota; class Verrucomicrobiia; order Limisphaerales; family JAHDYP01; genus JBMTVN01. Next base: position 621 of record JBJOII010000001.1, read on the forward strand.
CGCTACTTTACACTTTCACTGACGCTACGGAGGCCGAATATGGGAAAAATCCTCTATCGACGAATCGTTGATTACCAACATGTTACATCTATTTAAACCAACTTATGCGCAAAACCAGCAACTGGCATAGACACTGCATAGCCCCTCCCGCCTAGTCTGCCAGTAAAGTCACTCTAGGCATTTTGCGACATCAATAAATCGTAGTAACCAGAGACGACGACAAAGCCAACACCTGAAGGACAACCTAGCGTGAACCGGTCCCAGCCGCGCGCCCTCGCAGACGCTCGGCCATGAATGGCGCCAGAGGAAAAGGCCCCGCCCAAAAGCGGGATACCATGCCGCTCCCTCCACCTAACACACCGCCAGCCAGATCCCGCCACGCCCTACCCCTCCAGCACCAGGCCAAGTCACGAACAACACATCAAACAATGGCAAAGAACAAATCAGTCAACACCACCCGCAGCGGACCGCTGCTCGCCGCAGCCATCGCCGCCGTAGCCATCCCAACCTGCCTCGCCCAGGAATCCGCCACCCTCCCCGGCGGATCCCTCAACCCTAACCTCGTCCCCAAATACGTCGCGCCCCTAGTCAAACCACCCGAGTTCCCGCGCGATCGTAAGTTCGAAATCAGCGACGATCGGCTCGAAGGCTACTTCAAAAACGCCACCCGCCAAGCGCGCGCCAAAGAAGGTAAAATCGAGGACGACCAGTGGAAAAAAGGAAACTACTACGAAATCGCCGTCCGACAGTTCACCCAGCAAATCCTCCCCACTCACGACCTCAACGGCCAGCCCATCCCCGAAACCACAGTCTGGAGCTACGGCCCCGAGTCGGAAACCGATCCCGATAACACCGGCCGACACGTCACCGAAGGCGGACACTACTTCTACCCCGCCTTCACCATCGAAGCCGAATTCATGAAACCTACCCAGGTCAAATGGATCAATGGCCTCGTCGATGCCAACGGCAACCCCCTCCCCCACCTCCTCCCCGTCGATCCCACCCTCCATTGGGCCAACCCCATCGGCGAACGCGACCGACGCCCACCCGAAGACCCCAACGACCCCTATTGGTCCAATCCCCATATCCAATACACCGACGTCGGCGCACCCCGCCCCGTCCCCATGTACTACGGACCCGTCCCCACGGTCTCCCACGTCCACGGCGCCCATACCACCGAAGATAGCGACGGCTACCCCGAAGCCTGGTTCCTCCCGGCCGCAGCCTACAACGACCCCGCTATCGTCAGCCCCCAAGGCACGTTCTACGACTTCTTCAACACGAAGTATAACCTGCGCTGGAAACCCGGCTCCTCCACCTACACCTACCCCAATGACCAGCGCGCCACCACGCTCTGGTACCATGACCACACGCTCGGTATGACCCGCGTCAATGTCTATGCCGGCCCCGCCGGCTTCTACATCATCAGCGGCGGCGCCGACGACCAAGCCACCGACTCCCGCACCGGCCGAAAAGCCAGACTCCCCGGCCCCCGCGCCGAAGACCTCAACGATATCTATGGCGATGTCTATGACATCCCCCTCGTCATCCAGGACCGCTCGTTCAATGCCGACGGCTCCCTCTTCTACCCCGATAACCGCGCCTTCTTCGAAGGCCTCGAACCCCACCAGCTCGACGTCCCCGTCGCCCCCGAACCCGGTATCGACGGCCGCGTCAGCGATGTCTCCCCAGTCTGGCAACCGGAGTTCTTCGGCAATGTCATCGTCGTCAATGGCCAAAGCTGGCCCTTCCTCGATACCGAACAACGCCGCTACCGCTTCCGCCTGCTGAATGGCGCCGATTCCCGCTTCCTCATCCTCGACTTCACCGAAATCCCCGGTGTCAAAGTCTGGCAAATCGGCGCCGATGGCGGCTTCCTCCAAAACCCAGTCGATATCACCTCCACCCAAGCCAACCGTATCCTCATGGGCCCCGCTGAACGCGCCGACGTCATCGTCGACTTCACCAACGTCCCCGCCGGAAATTACCGGCTCCTCAACGTCGGCCCAGATGAACCCTTCGGCGGCGGCCAGCCCGGCGTCGACTTCTTCGCCTCCGACCCCGAAACCACCGGTCAAGTCATGCTCTTCCGCGTCACCGGCCCCGCCAAAAAGCGCGACCGCTCCACCCCACCCGAGTTCCTCCAGCTGCCAGTCATCGAAGACCTCGCTCCCACAGGAACCCGCATGGTCTCCCTCAACGAAATGGAATCCAATAACGTCTTCGTCGAGGAAACCATCCACCCCGTAACCGCCGAATTCCAAGTGGTCGAAAATAGTGTCTCCACCAGCGCCTTCGGCCCCACCGCCGCCATGCTCGGCACCGTCAACCCCGACGGCTCAGGCAAAGGCCTCATGTGGATGGACCCCATCACGGAAAATCCCATGCTCGGCGATACCGAAACCTGGGAAATCTATAACTACACCATGGATGCACACCCCATCCATATCCACCTCGTCCAATTCCAAGTCGTCAACCGTGAGTCCGAAACCGGCGGCGTCCGCCAACCCGAACCCACCGAAATCGGCTGGAAAGATACGGTCATCTCCTACCCCGGAGAAATCACCCGCGTCAAAATGCGCTTCGACCTCGAGGGCCTCTACGTCTGGCATTGCCATATCCTCGAACACGAAGATAACGAAATGATGCGACCCTACTACGTCGGCCCCATCAACCTCACCCTCCCCGTCGCCTCCCCCAAAGAAGCCGAGGAAGAACACGAATTCCGGATCTTCTCCGGACACGAACGCCGCGGATGGCGACGCCTCCGCGCTACACCCTAACCCGTCAATCCGACGGACCACATAAACACACGCTGGCCTCGCAGCAAGCACACGCCCCGGGAAGTCATTCCCGGGGCGTTCTCGCATTCGCACCCCACCCAACGCCGCGCCCGTCCCCTAGCTCCACGTCCAATACCTCACCGCCCGCTCACCAGAGCGGCCCATCCAAACCGGCCTGACGTACCGACGCACCGGAGTTGCCCTCCGCCCTCCGCCCTCCGCCCTCCGCCCTCCGCCCTCCGCCCTATGCGCTCAGCCCTATGCGCCTGGATTCGGCCCCAAAAAGAGCCAAATCCAGATAAGTATTGCTACGTCAAACGTCTTACCCCACAATCTCCATAACTTTCCCTCATTACCGCCGGTCATCCCGCGGTCACCCCCCCTCTCCGCCCAACCAGCACCATGACCCCATACCCCATTACCTCCCCCTCCCTCGCGCACAGCGCCTGTCCCCAGGCTCCCGTGCCCCGCACGCCACACCGCTCTCAGCGCTTGCCGCTTGCCGCTTGGCCCTTCCCGCTTGCCGCTTGGCGCTTGCCGCTTCCCGCTTCGCGCTCTGCGCCCTGCTCCTCTCTCCCCTCATCCTCACCGCGTCAGCCGCCCCGGCCACCATGCTGATCCCCGCCAACGGCCCCTGGAAATACCTCGACGCCGGCAACATCGCCCCCACCTCCACCACCACCCCCATCGACAACACCGACTGGCGCCACCCGGACTTCACCTCCCTCTGGCCCTCCGGCAACGCCGAACTCGGCTATGGCGACGGTGGCGAAACCACCACGGTCCACTACGTCACCGACGGCAGCGGCAATAAAAACATCACCACCTACTTCCGACACACGTTCACGGTCGCCGACCCCACCCTCTACGAAACGCTCAACCTCTCTCTCCTCTACGACGACGGCGCAGTCATCTACCTCAATGGCACCGAGATCTATCGCATCGGCATGCCCTCAGGGGACATCACCCCCACTACCTTCGCCAATGTCACCATCGGCGACGCCGCCGAAACCACCTGGACCGGCCCCATCTCGCTCCCCAACACGCTCATCGCCGGCAATAACGTCCTCGCCGTCGAAATCCACCAAGTCAGCCCCACCAGCTCAGACATCTCCTTCAATCTCGAACTCCTCGGCATCGAACCCGTCATCCCACCCAACGGCTCGGTCACTCTCCTCACCCCCGCCGATAACATCGCCATCTCAACCCCCAACCCGACGTTCTCCGCCAACCTCACGGACGACGACGGCCTGGTCTCCGCCACACTGGAACTCACCGATTACACGGAACTCACACTGGAAGGCACTACGGACATCGATGACGCCCAAATCACCGATGGCATCACCGCCAACACCGGATCCGCTCTCTCGATCAATGTCGATGCCGAAACGCCCGAACTCAAGGAAGCCCGTGCCCTGATCCGTATCAATGGCCTCAGTGCAATCCCTCAAAACGCCACCATCCTCTCCGCCACGCTCGAACTCGCAGTCAACGACGCCGGCAGCGCCATGACCGCCGCACTGGTCACCACCCCCTGGTCGGAAGACACGGTCAGCTGGTCCTCCGCCCCCGCCTACGACAGCAACAACACACTCCCCGCCAACGGTACCACCATCGGAATCAATACCATCGATATCACCCCCTGGGTCCAAAACTGGGTCACCGCCCCCGGCTATAACTACGGCCTCATCCTCCTCCCCACCGGCACCGACGGCGTCGACTTCCCCTCCAGTGAAACAACCTCCGGCCCCACGCTCCATGTCCAATACGTCACCAGCGCAATCACCCAAACCATCGACCTCACCGACGGCGGCAACACCACCCATCCCACCTCCACTACGGTGTCGTTCGATAATCTCACGCTCACCGACGGCTCCATCTACTCCTGGACCATCTATGCCACCGACACTCTCGGCAACACCACCTACCCCGCCACCCCACGCACGCTCACCTACGATACGCAATACCCCCACATCCCCACGCTCACTGAACCCGCCGACGCCACCACAGACACCTCGCTCACACCCACGCTCACCGCCGAGGTCGCCGATCCCTCCACCTCCGATACGCTCACGGTCACGTTCTACGGCCGCCCCACCATTGGCTCATCCCAACCCCCATTCTCCATCATCGCCCTCCCCGATAGCCAAAAATATGTCGCCAGCAGCGACCCCGCGATCAATAAACTCTGGACCGACCAAACCACCTGGATCTCCCAAAACGCCTCCTCCCTCAATATCCAGTTCGTCACCCACGAAGGCGATATCGTCGATGACGTCAACAACACCACACATTGGTCCCGCGCTGAGGCCGGTATCGCCACTCTCGACGCCGCAGGCATCCCCTACGGCATCGCCCCCGGTAACCATGATGTCTCCGGCGGAACATACGACGACGCCTCAGTCTTCAATTCCCACTTCCCTTACTCGGGTTACACCAGCCGCCCGTGGTATCTCGACAACTACCCCTCCACCGGCAACGAACACTCCGCCCAAATCTTCTCGGTCGGCCCCTACAACTTCCTCGCTGTCCACCTCAAGATCTGGCCCAAATCCGATGCCATCAACTGGGCCCGCGACCTCTTCAATGCCTACCCCAACCATATCGGCCTCCTCACCACCCACGGCTACCTCGGCCTCAGCGCCGAACGCAATGTCCACGTCGTCGGCGATACCACCTACATCTGGTCCGACCTCATCACCCAAACCCCCAACGTCCAACTGGTCTTCTGCGGCCACGTCCACGGTGAAGCCCGACGCACCGATTTCACCAGTAACCGCGCCGTCCACCAAATGCTCGCCGATTACCAAACGCTCCCCGACGGCGGCCACGGCTACCTCCGTATCCTCCAGTTCATCCCCAATGAAAACCGCATCCAAGTCTACACCTACTCGCCCACTCACCTCGAGTATCAGCACGATGCCGATAGCGAGTTCTCGCTCCCCATCCCGCTCCACCCCTACACGACGATCGGAACATCCACGGTAGCCACCAGCGCCAACACCCCCGTCACCGTCTCCGTCACCTGGCCCAACCTCACCATCGGCACCCAATACGAATGGTTCGTCGCCGTCACCGACTCCACCGACCGTCAAACCCTCAGCCCCACCTACACGTTCACCACCACCGCCAACGACCTTACCCCACCCATCCTGTCCAGTATCCAGATCATCCCCACGGATACCTCGGCCACAATCATCTGGACCACCGACGAACCCGCCAGCTCCTCAGTGACCTGCAACTCCACCACGGTCAGTGACCCCACGCTCACGACCTCACACTCGATCACGCTCACGGACCTCACTCACAATACAACGTACGGGATCACGATCACCTCAGCCGATGCCAACCTCAACTCGGCCTCGCTCCCGGATACGTTCACCACGCTCGCGCTAAACAGCCCCCCAACGGCAACCGACTTCTCGATCACCACCGATGAAGACACCACCGCCACGATCCAGCTCCTCGGCACAGACATCGACCCCAACCCCCTGACCTACGACATCGTAACACCGCCCTCTCTCGGAACGCTCAGCAACCTGAACCCCAACTCCGGCTCTCTCACCTACACTCCCAACCTCAACGCCAACGGCGATGACTTCTTCACCTACTCGGTCTCGGATGGCCTCGCCACCACCACCGCCACGGTCTCCCTCACAATCACCGCCGTGAACGATGCCCCCACCACCCCAACTGACCTCACACCCACACCTGGCCTCGGCACCATCACGCTCAATTGGTCCGCCTCCACCGACCCCGACCCCGACCCCATCACATACTACGTCTACCGCACCACCCCACCCAACCCCTACCCCGATTACCCGGTCGGCATCGTCACCTCCCCCACGTTCACCGATACCCCGCCCACCACGGACACCCACACCTATATCGTCCGCGCCATCGACCCCGAAAACGCCTACGCCGATAGCATCGAAGTCTCCGCCACACCCACCCCCTCCAACCCCAACGCCTACGTCACCGCCAACCCCACCATCACCACAGGCGTCCTCACTGGTGACTACACCGCACTCGCCGCCCTCGATGGCACCACCCAAATCCTCACGGAGGGGGTCACCGGCAACACCCGCTCGCTCCTCGCAGAATACACTCTCCAAACTCCCGCCGACCCCACCACACTCACCTCCGCCGAACTGGTGCTCGCCGCATCCCCCACCTCCTCTTGGGACGACAACTACTCAATCCAACTCTGGACCGGATCCGACTGGTCCACCGCCACCGCCCACGACGACGTCCTCACCATCCTCCAAGCCAACAACGGCCAGCTCCACATCCGCATCACGGATACCGCCGCCATCAAAAGGGAAAACGCCGACTCCCTCGCCATCGACGTGCTCTACGTCGCCTGCACCGTCCCCGCCAGCCCTGACGCCAACCAACCACCTGTCATTGCTACTTTCAGCGCCACCCCCTCCGGAAACACGATCACGCTCAGCGCCACCGCCTCCGACCCCGACAGCAATGACTCCGTCTCCACGGTCATCTTCCAAATCGTCGACAGCCTCGGATCAGTCCAATCCGCCCAATACGTCGGTTCCGATGACACCCTCATGACAACATTCACCGCACTCGCAGACGGCATCTACTCCTGCGTCGCCCTTGCGGTCGATACCACCGGCGCCGCCACCGCCTCCACCCCTCTCACAGTCACCATCGGCGACGTCCCCAATACCCCGCCCGCCATCACCCTCACCAGCCCCACCGATAACTCCACCCATACGGTCAACTCCCCCGTCCCCCTCACCGCCACCGCCTCCGACCCCGATGGCTCCGTCACTTCAGTAGAGTTCTTCGCCAACGGTGGATCAGTCGGACCTGTCGAATCCGACGGATCATCCACCTTCACCACCACCTGGACCCCCTCCACCGACGGCACTTACTCCATCACCGCCACCGCCACCGATAACCTCGGCGCCACCACAACTACGCCCCTCATCGCAGTGACCATCGAAGCCGCACCACCTCCGCCCACCACACCCACAGTCGCCTTCTCCAACCCGCACCCCATCGAAAAAGGAAAAAACACCTCAGCAGAAATAACCGTCCAGGTCCTTAATGCCAACACCACCCCCGCCGCCTCAGCCACAGTCAACGCCACCTGTTACATCAACGGCACTACACTCCTCACCGCCAGCTCCGGCATCACCGATACCTCCGGCATCCTCACCCTCACCTCAACCCCCGTCAAAACTTCCGACGTCTCCACCTTCACGCTCACCATCGACTCCATCACCATCGACTCCACCACGTTCAACATCAACCTCACCTCCGATCCCATCGCACCCTAACAGTGCGCAACAGCCACCCTCCGCGCTCAGCCCTCAGCCCTTCCGCCTTCGCCAAGGCTATGGCGGACAGGCAGCCCTCAGCCCTCAGCTCTATGCGCTCAGCGCTTCGCGCCCGGAGTTTGTGTGCTTCTGTAGTTCGGAACAATCAGCGCCGCGCAGCGGCGCCACAGTCAGTCCCGACCACCGGGAGGGACCTTGGTCAGGGGCTGCCGCAGGCAGCAACCACAGTCAGGGCGAGCCCGTCGAGCCCCACAGTCCGTAGTCGCCCCGAGCCTGTCGAAGGGCCGAATCGCCGGGAGGCGATCACTGAACTCGCCCCCTCAGGGCGAATTCAAGATCACCCGCTGAATCGCCACCGACGGTACCAGCTTCTGCCCCTCGGCCGCCCCACCATGAATCCGGCGCACCAACTCCATCCCCCTCACCACCCGACCAAATGCCGCAAATCCCTGCCCGTCCGGATTCCGCTTCCCGCCAAAATCCAGCTCCGGCTGATCACCAATGCAGATAAAAAAACTCCCCTGCGCCGTGTCCGGACCATCCCGCGCCATGCTCACCGTCCCATCCAAATGCTCCACACCCGTATCGCGCGTGCGCTCCAACGGAATCGCCGGAAACCACTCCGCCTCCCGCGCCAGACTGGCCTCCGCCTGGATCACCTCAATCTTCACGGCGTTCGTCGGCTGATTGAACATCGTCACTGTCCGGAAAAACTCGCCGTCGTTGTATAACCGCTGCTCCGCATAACGCAGGAAGTTCCCCACCGTCTCCGGCGCCTCCTCCGCATACAACTCCAGCTCGATGTTCCCCAGCTTGGTCTCGATCACCACGGTCGGCCGACCCGACACCTCAACCCGACGCCACTCAAACCTCGGCGACGCACTGAAATCATACCCCTCCAAATGCCGGCGCTCAGCTTCCTCACGATCCATCGGCTTCACATACCGCCAGCCCCCATCCCCAAATACCTCCGCACACAACGCCGCCACCCCCGGATCATACTCCTTCAGCTGGGACCGCGTGTTCACATGATTGTGCAACGCGTCATTCGCCCGGTTGTTGTCAAACCAACCCTGCACCGCCTCCGCCCAATACTCCTCCACATTCACCGCCGCATACGTCCCCTCCCATAACCCGCGCGCCATCGCATCCGCATACGCCCGCTCCAACCGCCCGCCAAAACCCGGATCCACCCGAGGCATCGCCTGCCCGTGAATCACATGCGCAAACTCATGAATGAAAATATTCTCAGTCGAATACGGATCCCCCGGAAAACATAAAATGTTCTCCTCCGCACAACTGCACGTCCGCCCCCCCAACCCCCGCGCCCGCCGATCCCAATACACCTTCGGCGTCATCCCCCTCTGCTCCGGCAAATCCGTCGTATACTCGTCGTGCGCCATCACCACCACCTTCGCCCTCACACCCGCCAACACCTCCAATATCTCCGGCCGACCCGACAACATCCGCTCCACCAAATAGCCCACCTCCAACAACGCGTAGTCCGATGTGTTCGTCGAACTCACAATCGGCAACGGCCCCACCGCCAAATGCTTCTGGTAAAATGCGTCAAGCTTCCACCCCTCCCGCACCGCCAACGGCACCAACCCCACCTCACCACCAACCAACGTCACCCAAACCATCCAAAAGTAGATAACCCAAACTCGCATCGCTCTCGTATCCCACGGACAACATCCCTCGTAAAGCCTGCCCAGCCCCACTCCCCGCCAGCACCCTCACCCCACCAGCGGTGTCATGCATCGATTCGCCAATCTGGCCACGCGCCTGGGACTCACATGAATGCACAACCCCGTCCGTAACCAGTGCCTCCGCACCTGGTTCCCATACTCAAAATGCTCCAGGTCGTCCTTCACCTCATCCATCGTGGTATCCCTGCCAAGCCGCCGGATCAATTCGTCGTCGTCATGAAAAAACTCGGGATCAAACCATCGGATCAACACAGCCAGCGGAATCGCATGCCGGTAAAGACCCCTCCAAAAAAGCACCCTCTCAAATGAAGCGTCAGCGCAGCAATGCATCGCGCAGAAGACTGAACGAAAACAGTTTTTTAACGTCAAATCGGCAATACTCTACACTCCAATTACTATCCCGCGACAGCAGGATCCTCCAAAATACACCAGACCCCAAACCCCACCCCCCCACCCGGCTCAATCTTATCCCAAAGCGAAGAACATCCAGATGGTTGTTGCTTATCCCCAATATTCAACGATGGTAACCCATGCAGTCTGACGCCTCGGGTATTCTCTTCAGCTGACTGATCAACGTGCGGGCCGAACTCCGGATGGATGTCCGGGTATTCTCCCTGAAAACACCAGCATCCTCACGACCCGCGTGGGAGTGACAACAGGACCAGCACGGTTGGATGGCATGCAACTCGGCGCTTCTGCTGCCTACAAAGCATGCAAAGCAAACCCGCCGCTCCCAAACATATGACACACAAAAAGCACCTCAGCCCGCGGGAGGAATACCGCATCAGCGAAAGGGAACGTGTCAACGCCGCAGAACCCCTAGCAAACCGCTTCCCCGATATCACCTCACTGGCCATCCAGCTCACTTTCAAAAACCACGAAACCTCCAGCAAAGGCTCCACCATCCGCTACAACATGAACGTCGAGAACGCCAAAACAGTGCTCCGCTTCGATTGCCCTAACTCCGAATGCGTCTGTGGTGACTTCGACCTGAGCAAGGAACTCAGCACCGCCGCCATCCAACACCACACAATCGTCAAGGGGGAATCCTCCTGCCAAGGCTGGGCCAGCAGACATTGCATCGATACTCGCCGCTGCGACTACCGCCTCAGCTACCAAATCGAACTCGCCTACAGCGCCTCCAACCCGGCCCCTTCCAACCACTCTACTTCCATCAGCAACAAATAGCCCCCCCTCCAAACTGAACTCGCCCCAACGCAAATTCAGCCTCACTCCTCATTCAACGCCACCACCGGATCCAACAACGACGCCCGCCGCGCCGGCAAAATCCCACTCGCCAACCCCGCCCCTAAACTCACCGCCAACGCCAATACCACATATTCCCACGGCGTCTGCACCGGCAACCCCGGCACCCCCACCCGAATCAACTGCGCCAAACCCATCCCACTCCCCAACCCCAAAACCCCTCCCAAGGTCGATAATAACACCGCCTCGGTGAGGAATAACCACAACACCTGACGCGGCGTTGCCCCAATCGCACGCACCAACCCAATCTCACTCGTCCGCTCATTCACCGAGATCCACATCATCGACAAAATCCCAATACACCCCACCAACAACGAAATCGCCCCGATCCCCACCACCGCCATGCTCACAATGCTGATCACCCGGTCCAGCGTCTCCAACATCCCCGTCTGCGTCGTTACCGTAAAATCCTCCTCCCCCTTGTGCCGATCCTTCAACAACACCCGAACCCGCTCGGCCACCACATCCATCAACGACGCGTTCGACACCAAAATGTCGATCTCCTGCAACGCCTCCCGGTTAAACAATCGCCTCGCCTCCGCCACCAACAAATACGCACTGTCATCCATGTCAAAACCCAAAAACTGACCCTTCGACTCCATCACCCCAATCACCTGATACCGCTGACCCGATACCCGCACATACCGACCCAACGCATTCTCCTCCCCAAATAACTCGCGCTTCAGCTTCGGCCCCAATACCACCACCGGAGCACCCCGATCCATATCCATCTCCGGTAAAAACCGCCCCACCCGAACCCGCGCACCCCATACCCTTACCGACTCCGAAGTCGCCCCATAAACAAAGGTGTTCCGCGTCCGACCACCCTGCTCAATCGGCGCCGTCCCCACCACCACCGGCACCGCACAACTCACCCCGGAAACCCGCCCTAACGCCGCCGCATCCTCAAACGTCAACGGATGCACCGTCGTCCCCAACGCCCCCGGCGCCCCCGACGTCGCAATCCTCCCAGGACTCACCGCCATCAAAGTCGTCCCAAATTGCGTGAACTGCGACATCACATACCCCCGCGTCCCCTCCCCTATCGACGTCAGCAAGATCACCGAGGCTATCCCAATCAAGACCCCCAACATCGTCAGGACAGACCGCTGCCGATGAAACCACAACGACTGCAACGCCAGCCGCACAATATCCCGCCACCCCATCACGCCTTCCTCCTCATCAACGCCTGCACCGGATTCAACCCCGCCGCCCGCTGCGCCGGTAACCACCCAAACAAAATTCCCACACACATCGATACCCCCAACGCCGCACCCACCGCCCAACCCGGCGCATGCATCGGAAAATCCGGATAAATCGAACGCAGCACCGGCCCCGCACCCAACCCCACACCCAATCCCAATAAACCACCCAAGGTCGATAATACCGCCGCCTCCACCAAAAATACCCCCACCACCTGACCCCGCGTCACCCCCACCGCCTTCATCAACCCAATCTCATACGTCCGCTCCGATACCGAGACCAACATCACATTCATGATCCCCAACCCCGCCACCCCCAACGATATCGCCGCTATCCCCGCCAACGCCGCCGTCAAAGCAGCCAGGATTAACTCAAAACTCCCCAATACCGCGTCCTGCGTCAAAACCGTCACGTCCTCCTCACCCCCATGCCGCTCCTTCAATACCGCCACCGCCGCCTCCCGCGCCGCATCCAAATCCCGATGCGAATCCACCTCCGCCAATATCCGAAATACCGTCGTCCGGTTAAACAACCGCAACGCCGTCTCCACCGGGATCTCCACCACATCATCCAAATCCAACCCTATCGATACCCCCCGCGGCGCCAACACCCCAATCACCCGAAACCGCCACTCCCCAATCCGTACCAACCCACCCAACGGACTCTCCCCGGGAAATAACTCCCGCGCCGCCTTCGACCCCAAAACGCAATACACCCCGTCCACCTGCCCCTCCGGTAAAAACCGACCCGACGCCATCCGTAAATGCCGAATCCGCAACACCTCATGCGTCGTCCCCACCACCGTCACATCCCGACTCCGCTCCCCCGCCACCGCCGGCGCCGTCCCCACCACCACCGGCGCCGCCCGCCTCACCGACCGCACACGCCTCACCAACGCCTCCGCATCCTGCCGCGTCAAATCATGCGGCGCCGTGCTCACCAACGGCGCCAAACCCGCCGTCTCCGTCTTCCCCGGAATCACGATCAACAAATTCGACCCCAAGGACTCAAACTCACCCGAAATATACCGACGCGCCCCCTCCCCCAAACTCGTCAACACAATCACCGACCCCACCCCAATCGCCACCCCCAACAAAGACAAACCCGCCCGCAGCCGATGCCCCCTCAGCCCGCCAGCCGCATATCGTATCAAATCAACCGCTCTCACCGCTCCTCATCCGCTACCACCAACCCATCCATCAACCTCACCCGACGCCGCGCACGCTCCCCCATCCGCGGATCATGCGTCACCACAATCAATGTCAACCCCGCCGCATTCATCCCCTCAATCAACTCCACAATCCCACCCCCCGACCGACTGTCCAAATTCCCCGTCGGCTCGTCCGCCAATAATACCGCCGGCCGCATCACCACCGCCCGCGCAATCGCTACCCGCTGCTGCTCACCCCCAGACATCTGGTCCGGACGATGCCCCGCCCGCGCACTCAACCCCACCCGCTCCAACGCCTCCTCCACCCGACACCGCCGCTCCCCCGGTTCCACCCCCGCAAATACCATCGGCAACTCCACATTCCCCGCCGCCGTCAGCCGCGGCACCAAATGAAAAAACTGAAACACAAAACCAATCCGCGATTGCCGCAAATGCGATAACTCCCCCTCACCCAAACCACTCACCTCCCGCCCCTCAAACCGATACGACCCCGCACTCGGCCGATCCAAACACCCCAACACATGCATCAAGGTCGACTTGCCCGACCCCGATGGCCCCATGATCGAAACGTAGTCCCCCGACCCAATATCCAAATCCACCCCGCGCAACGCCCGCACAGGACTCCCCCCCACCTCATACGTCCGACTCACTCCTCGCAACTCAATCACCGCTCCTCACCCCCTCCCTCCACCGCCAACACCCCACCCACCACCACCGGACGAACCAACCATACCACCACCACCACACCCACAGCCAAACCCCACAACACCTCCCCAAAACTCCACTTCTGTAAACCCACCTCCACCCCAACCCACCTCCACCCGACGCTCCTCCAGCCGCCCCCCAGCCAATACCAACACCTTCCCCCCTGCCATCAAGGCATACGTCGGCACCCGCAATACCCCCTCGCGCTGATCCAAAATCACCTCCACATCCGCCGATAAACCCGGCAACAAATTCGCCGGCAAAGACTCCGCCACAAAACTCGACTCCACCTCCAACGTCCGGTTCTGCTCCTGCCGCGTCTCCACAAACGACGATACATACGTCAGCTCACCCGCAAACGACCGACCCCGAAACGCATCCAAAGTCACCCGCACCGGCAACCCCACCCGCAAACGCTCCACATCCGCCTCGTCAATCGGTGCACTCACATACAACGAACCCGGATCAATCAAATCCACCACCGGCGGAATAAATACCCCGGGCGGCGCCGGACTAATCCACTCCCCCACCTCCGTCGTCACATCCAATACCACCCCGTCAAACGGCGCCCTCATCACGGTCTTCTCCAACAACGCCTCCGCCGCCTCCAATCCCGCCTCCGCCTCCCGCACCTTCGCCTCCGCCCCCTTCAACACCACCCGCAATACCTCCGACCTCGTCCGCTCCGCATCAATCAAGGTCTCCGATACCACCCGCTCCCGCGCCAACGCCTGCGTCCGCTCCCACTGCCGACCCGCCTCCTCCGCCTCCAACCCCGCCCGCTCCAGCCCCGCCCGCGCCCCCTCCAATGCACCCCGCGCCAACGCCACCTGCGCCACATGCTCCCGATCATCCAACCTCAACAAAACATCCCCCTCCATAACCCGACTCCCCTTCGGCGCCGCAACCTCCACCACCCGCCCCGCCAAAGCCGGACTCATCCCCGCACGCAAACGCGATTCCACCGTCCCCGCCCGCGAATTCACCACGCTCGCCTCCACTAACCCCGGCTCCACCCGCGCCACCACCACCTCCACCGCCTTCTCCCGCATCACCGTCAACCGCAACCCCACCACCACCCCCACCACAATCAATAACACCCAAATCCACTTCACTTTATGTCGCATACTCCACCTCTCTCATCACTCCACCATCCCAAATACCCATCTCCCAGCCACCATACCCACCACCCCTCCAGTGAAAAGCCCGTTCCTGCCCTCCACCCTCAGCCGTCAGCCCAATCCATTGCACCAATCTCGCTCAGGTAGGGACACGGCTTGTCCCGGCGTAGCTCGCAGAGCGAAGACGGATGCCGCGTGTCCGCCAAGTCATTGCCACAACCCCTCTCTCCCCTCTCCTCTCTCCCTGCGGTCCGCCGCGCGGACCGCTTACCGCTTTGCGCTTCCCACTACACACCGGAACCCCACCACCGACCTCTCACCCCCACCCAACACACCACACACCACCACCCAGCCATCCCCCGCCCCGACATCCGCACCCACCCTGACCCGACACCTCACCACCTGCCTCCCCATCACCCCCACCACCACTCTCCCCTCTCCTAACTCCACCTCCCACCCCTCCGGTATCGACTCCACCTCAAGCCTCACCGACTGCTCACGCTCGCCAAAATTGTAAACCCACAAATCCCAGTCCACCCATTCCCCTGCCGACACCCCATACGCATACCCCTCCGACCACGGCCGATCCTCCACCTTCACCCGCGCCACCTCCCCAAAGCGCGACTGCAACACCACCGACACCGCTCCACCCTCACGCCACCCCGCCAACTCCGGTGGCTCCTCCAACGGCAACCTCCCAGCAGCACCCCGTTCCATCACCACAAAAAATGGAGCCGACCCCACCACCCCCGGCAACCCGCCATCCACCCGACGCCCCAAATAATCCCACGCCTCACCCTTGCGCAGCACCTCCGGTGCATCCCACTCCACCCGACACCGCCCCCGCTCCGGCCAATCCACCTCCCTCTCCGCCCAAACCACCGCCACATCCCGCTCCACCCCGTCCGGCATCGCCCGAAACACATACACCTGCAAATCCTCACGCACCTGCCATCTCCCTATCACCTCTGCCCCAGCCAAAAAACGCCCCGCCGCCGCCAAGGCCACATACGCCGGACGCGGCGTCAGATCCAATCGTAACAACCCGAATTGAACCCCGTTGGGCTCATGATAATGACCCAGAATAAAATGAAAGTGCCGACGCGACCCCGCAAACAAACTCTGGGCATACGACTGCGCCATCCAGTGTGCCTTCAACAACTCCCCTCTCGGATCCTGATCATAGAACGGGGCCACCCCCGTGTGACGCGTTCCACGATCCGCTTCCGTCACCCAAATCGGCCGACCCGATGCCGCGTCGCGTGCCGGCTTCCACAGCTCGTCATACCCATGCGCCCAGTCATAGCTGTGGATGTTGTAGGTGTCGAAATACGGCCAAACCTCATTCAAAAGCACCCCTCGCGTATGTTCATCCGT
Organism: Verrucomicrobiota bacterium; assembly: GCA_046047235.1. Classification (GTDB taxonomy): domain Bacteria; phylum Verrucomicrobiota; class Verrucomicrobiia; order Limisphaerales; family JAHDYP01; genus JBMTVN01. The sequence goes on from JBJOII010000001.1 coordinate 17,262, forward strand.
CGGCACCGCCGCCGTCGCATTCCAACCCACCAGCAGTCCCGCATCCCCCGACTTGAAACCCAGCCACGCCGCCTTCTGCCAGGAACACATCTCATCCACCGTGTGCCCGCCAAACGTCCCCACATTCGCCTCGTTCCACGGCTCCCATGCCCCTACCCGACCCCGAAAGCGCCCCGCCACCCCGCGTGCAAACCGATACACATCCCGCAAATCCGGCGCAAACCGTCCACGGCCTTGCCCTTCCTCTCGCGCCCACACCGGCGTGTCATGAAATACCTGCAGAACCCCCAAGCCCTCGGCAGCATGCACCTTTGCCGAGGTATCATATGTGGTCTCGCCTGTCGCCCACTGGTCCCGTGCGGGTTGCAGCTCACTCCATCGCGCGCGATCCCGCACCCAGCTCACCCCCGCCAGTGCCGCCAAATGGGCAAGCCTCGCCTGCCCATCCTCATCATCACGCGCAAACCACGCTGCTGCAGTGTCCACACACACCGGCGATCCTACCGGAATAGAGGCCTCCAACCGCGCAAGCACAGCCGCCGTCGTAAAACCCTCCACCTCACCTGCCTCGTCCAGAAACTCCATCCGATACCAACCCACCCCCAACGTCCCAACCTCCACCTCCCCCACCCCGGACGCCACCTTCCCATCCCCTAACCGCACCCCACGCTCGTCCAACAAACGCCAGCTCAACCCGAGCTCCACATACAGCTCCGGAACCTGCACCCCAACCGTCTCCCCCGTCACATACACGTTGCCCGGATGCCCCTCCACCCCGGCAATCCCAGAACACAACCCACCCCCTAAATGCAATATCAGCAACCCACACCCGAACACCCTCCTCATCTCTTCATGCATGCCGCATCCTCCTCCACCAAAGCTGAAAATACCAGACCACCCCTTACAGATTATCGAGACAGGTGTCCCGATAATCCGTATGACACTTCACGTTTCATCGCTTGCCCCAAGGCGTCTGGGATGCGAAACAGTTCCGTGCTCCCACTTCCGGGCGCACGCAAGGAGGTAAATACAAATGAAAGCACGCACAGAGGAGTTCCTCTATCTTTTGTCATGGACTGTCGACCGGTGGATGCACCCGTCATTCCTCAACCTGACCGAGTCCTTCGAGTCCTGGGCCTACAAGAAAGGACTGCTCAGACAAATTCAGGATCTCGAAAAGCGGAAACTCCTGGAATCCATCCCGGGTAACAGCAACGAACGACTGGTGAGACTGACGGAGAAGGGACGTATTCATGCACTCGGCGGACAGGACCCCCGTGATTGGTGGTCACGTCCCTGGGACGGAGTCTGGAGACTTGTGGTCTACGATGTCCCCTGCAAGGACAACACCGTGCGAAAGCAGTTGAGGAAGTATCTAATGGGCAGGAAATACGGACTTCTACAAGGCAGCGTGTGGGTGTCACCCCACCCCTTCACAGAGGAAAAGCAACTGATCAAACGCATCAAGCCGGGCGTTCGCTCCCTGATTCTCCTCGAGGCAACACCCGCAGCGAATGAAGGACCTCAGGACGTGGTTCTCGCAGGCTGGCCTTTCAATCGTATCCAAGGCGATTACGCCACTTATCTCGAACACCTCAAGCGGCTCCCGCAACAGCCCCTGACCGATCTCAACTCGGCAGAACGCTTTCGTGAATGGGCCTCTCGAGAGCAAACAATGTGGCTAAACCTCATGGAGCTCGATCCTCTCCTGCCAGAATCCCTCCTTCCCAAAGGTTACCTCGGACAAAAGGCCTGGAGAAAGCGAAGTCGTGCCCTCCAAAAAGCCCGCAATATTCTCAGAACATTCTCGATTTAGCTCATACGGATTATCGGGACAGGTGTCCCGATAATCCGTAATGCATGTTCAACTTGTGTTCTGGGAACAAGGTCGGCATAGAGGGGGCCAGCACCACCCCACCCGAGCTCAGGACAGATCTTGCCACGAGGACACCCATGATGAATTCGACCGAAAGAGAAGAAGCAAAAGCGGCTCAGTCAGGTTCCCGGAGGGACTTCCTGAAGCTCGGCGGGCTTGCGGGCGCAGGGTGGCTGATGTCCCGCTCGCCACCGATGGCCGGTCCGTTCGCGGCCGATGAATGGGATAACTACATCCCTCTGGACAAGAAGCTTCGGCCGGGATGGATCAAGTCACTGTATGAACGCGGGACCGCGACGTCCTACACCAAATCACGGAATGAACTCCGCTACATCGGGATGCCGGTCGGCGGGCTGTGCTGCGGCACGCTCTATCTCGGCGGGGACGGCCAACTCTGGAACTGGGACATTTTCAACCAGAAGACAGAGGGGGTTCTGCCGCGCCGGGTGAGCTGGTCGGACGTCGGCATGGATTTCCAGAACGGCGATGACGCGATCCGGCCACGGGACGGCGCGACCTACGTCAAGCCCGCCCTGCAAACCGACTCGCAGGACATTGCCCAGGGCTTTGCCCTGCGGGTCAGGACAGGCGGAGGCGAATCGCAGACACGCCGGCTCGACGCCAACAGCTGGGCGGAGGTGAAGTTCACGGGTCAATATCCCATTGGCACGGTGGACTACACGGATCCAGCGTGTCCGGTGCAGGTGCGCATGGAGGCCTTCTCACCCTTCGTTCCGCATAGCCTGGAGGATTCGAGTCTGCCTGCCACGGTATTCCGCTTCCGGCTGGAGAACACCGGCAACGCGAAGGCTGTTGTCCAGCTGGCGGGCTGGCAGCAGAACGCCGTGCTGTTCCATTCGACTCCCACCACTGATGGCGAGCGGGTGAATCGTCGCATCGCCATTCCGGGGGCAACATCCATCGCCATGGAGTATCGTCCGATGCCACGTTCCGGCGACAGCGAGAGGCCTGACTTGTTGATGGAAGACTTCGAGGGTGACTACAGCCGTTGGCAGGTCGAGGGGGAAGCATTCGGCACGAGACCTGCCCGCCGCGCATCCGTTCCTGCTTACCAGGGGGACTTGCGCAACGAAGGAGACGGGGTGGCGAACTCGCACGCTACAGCGCCAGGCAGGGATATCGGCGAGAAGGACAACGCGACTGGACTACTCCGAAGCGGCCCGGTTCTCATCCAACGCAAGCTTCTTTCGTTCCTCATCGGCGGCGGCCAGAGGGAGGATGTTGGCCTGCGCGTCCTTGTGGGAGACAAGGTCGTGCACGATGTCCACGGGCACAACAACAATGCCATGCGCCGCGTCAATCTGGATGTAAGCAATCATGAAGGAAAAACGGCGGTCGTGGAGATTTACGACCGGGCCCAAGGCGGTTGGGGGAATGTCGGGGTCGACCAGATCGTCCAGACCGATATTGCGAAGGGTGAGGTGCCGTTGGAGGAACGGTTGGACTACGGGACGATGGCGTTTTGCACGGTGGGCAGCGCAGATATTGGTTGGGACACTGACATCCCGGCAGGTGCGCTTCCGGATGCAGCCTTTCCCCTGAAGCGTTCTCGTGATTCGTCAGACCGGAGCGCTGCACCGGTGGGCAGCCTCGTGAGGACACTCGAGCTGAACGCGGGCGAAAGCCATGACGTGGTGTTCGTTCTCGCCTGGCATTTTCCCAACACTTCCCTACCGACTCCCGATGCGCGCACGGGGAATCATTATGCCCAACGGTTTGGCCACGCGATGGACGTAGTGGCCTATGTCCTGCGGGAGCTGCCGCGACTGGAGCAGCTCACCCGTTTGTGGCGGGATACATGGGCGGATTCATCGCTGCCGCATTGGTTTCTGGAACGGACGTTCGTCAATACGTCCATCCTGGCCACGACAACGTGCCATCGGTTTGGGAGCGGACGGTTTTGGGCCTGGGAGGGCATTGGGTGTTGCCAGGGCACTTGCACACACGTGTGGCATTACGCACAGGCCGTCGGTCGAATCTTCCCTGAGATCGAACGGGATCAACGGGAGCGCGTGGATTTTGGCGTCGGGTTTGACCCTGAGCACGGCGTGGTACGACATCGCGCCGAAGGGACGGGTCCGGCGGTCGATGGCCAATGCGGCCGCATTCTTGGAGTCTGGCGCGAGCATCAGATGAGCACTGGCGGCGCGTTTCTCCGTCGGGTTTGGCCGCGAGTGAAGCAGGCCACGGAGTATCTCCTGCTCCACGACGCGGATGGTGACGGCATTCTGGACGGTGCGCAGGAGAACACTTTGGATGCGGCGTGGTATGGACAGATTGCGTGGATCACTTCGCTATCGATTGCGGCGTTGGAGGCAGCGGCGCGGATGGCGATGGAGATGGGGGACGAGGCCTTTGCGTTGCGCTGTCGGGATCGGGCAGCAGTGGCGCGCGGGTCTGTTGAGTCGAAGTTGTTTAACGGGGAATACTTCATCCAGGTCCCGGACGAGAGTCGTGAGAAGAGCCTTGGAACCTATGAGGCCTGTCACATTGACCAGGTTCACGGGCAGAGCTGGGCGTGGCAGGCCGGTTTGGGAAGAGTGCTCGACCGGGACAAAACCCTGAGTGCACTGCGGGCGCTGTGGAAATACAACTTCACGCCGGATGTGGGACCGTTTCGGCGCAAGTTCACTGCGGGGCGTCCGTATGCGCTGGCGGGCGACGGAGGTTTGGTGATGACATCCAATCCGCGACTCGTTCCCAACGTCTACGGCATACCCAGCTGGCAGATCGGGTATTTCAACGAGTGCATGAGTGGATTTGAGCATCAGGTGGCTTCGCACATGATTGCTGAGGGGATGGTGGAAGAGGGGCTGGCGATCACACGAGCGATACATGATCGTTATCATGCGTCGCGCCGCAATCCGTTTAATGAGATTGAATGCAGCGACCACTATGCCCGTGCCATGGCCAGCTATGGTTCATTCATCTCGATATGCGGATTTGAATGTCATGGTCCGACCGGGACGATCGGTTTTGCACCGCGCCTGACACCCGAAAACTTTCGGGCGGCATTCACTGCGGCTGGAGGCTGGGGAACGTATGAACAATTGCGAACGGAATCCATACAGCGGCACGGCCTGACCGTGAGGCATGGCCAGATCCGTTTACGCACACTGGTGGTGGAGCTGCCGGCAAATCAAAAGGTCCTATCTGTGTCGGGCCGAGCAGGGTCAGAAATTCTGTCGATGAGTTTCACCCAGCAGGAACGGGCGTGCCGGTTGCAGCCTGCCAACGACCTGATGCTGGATACAGAGACGAACTTCGAAGTGGAGCTTCAGCTGGGCTGATTCAAGCCGGCAGGAATTCCGGTTCCTCTCCGTGCGGGGGCGATCCGCAGGGCAGCCATTCTCTGGAATGCACTTCGGCCACCCGGGAGTGTAACCCTACCCGTCTCAGGTTTTGGGGGATCGTGGACGGGAGAGCATGAACTCGTTGCCGTCCGTATCGAAGCACATGGCCAGGTGAGGAGGTTCGCCGTTTTCCTCGGCGGGTTCTCGCGTGAGGCCGCCTCCAGCCGCCTTCACCTCAGCAGCGCCGGCGATCACATCCTCGACCTGGAAGCTCATGCCGGTCCAAGTGCGTTTGCCCTCACCTCCAGAGTGGATACCGATCACGGCACCCGCGATGGAGACTTCCGTGATCACCTCATTGGCGCGGATGATCTCGCCGCCGAAGACCTTTCGATAGAACCCTGCGGCCCGATGCATATCGGCCGCCCAGATGACGTATTTGACGCGTTGAACAATCATGCGCGGTCGAAGTGTAGCGCAGGTTGACTGCGGATGCTCCGGGAAAATTGAGTTTATGGGAATTCGCCAAGACGCCGGAAGCTGCGCTCAATGCGTCGGTGCGTCAGTTTATCCAGGCCGCTCCAGTGAGCGGCCTATATGCTCCGCAACTCCGCACGGTGACCCTGCCACAGCAGGTCACCGGTGGTCGTCCGAGACAGCAAGCCGAAGAGCCGTAGTCGGTGTCGCACCAGCGACACCCGTAGTCCGCGCTTCGCGCTCAGCGCTCAGCGCTTCGCCGCCGAACCAGGAGAGAGGCAGGACCGTGTGTTGGATCGTCCGGCCTTGGGAGGTTTGTCGGGAGTAAGTGAGGTGCACACGGCCATCGCGCCCTTGGACCACGGAAGGGTAGCCGAATGATTGGCCGATGCTGTCGGCGGGTTCGATCTGTTTGCGCCAGGACCAGGTTGCACCTTCGTCTTCCGACACGAAGGCGGCCAGCTGGTGTCGCCCGTCCTCGGTGTCGTTGCAGACCAGAAGCCAGCGACCATCCTGGAGAACACCGACTTCAAGGCTCGAGCTGGGGTTGGGGATATCCATGTCCCGTGAAGGCGACCAGGTTTGGCCGTTGTCGGTGGATTGGCTCCATTGGATACGCTGGGGTGCCCCGCCGCTATCGCGCAGAAAGGCGAGGACTGTTCCATCGCGACGCTGGACGAGACTTGGCTGGATGGGACCGTAGCCGACAATGGGCGCGCTGGCCTGCCAAGTGGCACCTTGGTCATCGGAGATACCGACCAGAGCGAGGTTGAACCCGTCGGAGTAGAGCGGAAGGAGCCATCGGCCTGACGAGAGCACGAGAGGATGAATCCGCGTCATCCAGCCACGCTGGCGTTTGGCCGAATCCTTGGCGGCTTCTTCCACCAATTTTTCATACGGCGGAGCATATTCCCCCCAACAGCCCTCCTCTGCATCCAGAGCTTTAAAGCCTCGGGCAATGGCCTGCGGAAAACCCTCACCGGGCTTGAGGATGATAATATCCTGCCAGTTCCAGTCGGGCGCCCCTTCTTCCCCGCAGGAATCGGCGCGACGGTATTTTAGAATCGAGTTTTCCCAGCGGTTTCCGGCGACGACCATCCAGAAGAGCCACACCCGCTGTTGGGGATCGACGAAGAGGACGGGATTACAGTCCGGCAGGTCGGGCGTATCGGCCATGACGAACACCGGAGACCAGGAATCGCTGCCGGCCTTGAGACGGGAACCGCGCACGACCACATCGTTGGCAGAGCGTTCACCGGAGCCATGGAACCAGCAGGCCAGCAGGTCGCCGTTCGCGCATTCCACGATGCTACTGGAGTGCACATGCTTGTCCTGCAGCGGGAAGATGCTCCGGGTTTCCGGGAGGGATGCTCCGAAGACGGTGGCTGCAACCATCAGCCACGCCCCGGTGAGCAGCGTGAGGTGGTTTGGACGCTTCATGAACAAGGTTCGGATCTTCAGCCGACATCCGCCAGGGCGACCGGCTGCTTCGTTTCCAGCGACTTCTTTGCGGCGAGAGCCATGACGACCGGGATTCGGCCTTCCTCCCCGGAGAGCGGTGAGGGTTTCCCTGCGATCACGGCATCGACGAACTGCTGCACCTCGGCAAGATAACTGGCGAGGTAACGTTCCATGAAGAAATTCAGCGGCAGGTCCCGGTGCACTTGCCCGGCACCACTGATGATGGCGGTGTTGGGAAAGTTGTTGTCGATCCGTACAGCGCCGCCACTCCCGAACACTTCCACGCGCTGGTCATAGCCGTAGACTGCCTTTCGGCTATTCTCGATCACGCCGGTGGCGCCGTTGGCAAACTCCAGCAGGATCGTGGTGGTGTCGATGTCACCCGCCTCGGCAATCTTGGGATCGACGAGTGCTCCGCCGGTGGCGTAGAGCCGCACCACTTCGTCGCCCATGAGGAACCGGGCCATATCAAAGTCATGGATCGTCATGTCGTTGTAGATCCCGCCGGACTGCCGGATGTAGTCCAGCGGTGGCGGACCAGGGTCGCGACTAATGATATGCAGCTGATGCGGAGTGCCGACGACTCCGTCGACGACGGCCTTTCGCACGCGGGCAAAATTGGCGTCGAAACGACGGTTGAAGCCGACCTGCATGATGACGCCGGCCTGCTTTACTGCGGCGAGTGCCTGGTCGATGCGTTCCAGCGAACTGTCGATGGGCTTTTCGCAGAACACGTGCTTGCCGGCGGCGGCGGCGGCCTGAATGACCTCAAGATGTGTCGTGGTGGGTGAGCAAACCAGCACCGCATCGACTTCCGGATGGTCGGTGACACGGCGAAATTCCGTCGTGTACTCCGGGACACGCAGGTCTTGCGCACAGGCTGCCGCGGCAGCTTCCACGGCATCGGCGACGATGACGAGTTCGGCATTCTTGATGCCGTGGTTGAGGTGTTCGGCGTGGACACGGCCGATGCGGCCGGCCCCGACGAGACCGATTTTCAACGATTGAGTGGCCATGGTTTTCAGGCTCCGATGGAGCGCAGGTATTCGCGGTTACGACGGGCACTGTCCTTGGGGGATCCGAGGCCTGGAAGAACATCCTGCTCCACGAGGAGCCAGCCCTGGTAGCTGCGTGTTTGGAGTCGTTGCAAGACCCCGGGAAAATCCACCACACCTTTGCCGAGCTCACAGAAGACGCCTTGGCGGACGGCATGAAAATAATCTGAGCCCTGGGCAACTGCCCGTGCGGCCACCTCACCACTGCAGTCCTTGCAATGGATATACCAGGTGCGGTCGGCGAAACGTTCCAGGCCTTCGATTGCACTGGAGGCATCGAAGCGCCGCGAACCGTAAGTGTAGTGGCCGGTATCGAATACCAGGCCGAGCAATGCGGGATCGGTCAGTTCAAGCAACTTGGCGATCTCGTCGGGCGTTTCCACGTAACCCGCACAATGGTGGTGAAACACCGTGGGAAGCCCGGCTTCGCTCTTCACAGTCTGCGCGACCCGCATCGCGCCCTTGGCAAAGACGGCCCATTCCTGATCACTCAACCCCATCTCCGGCGTCACGCGACCGGCGTTCTGCGTCCGCTGGGGTACGGTGCCATTGTCATCCGCCAACACCAGGAAGGGGGCATCGCCCTGCCCTTCGAGTTGGTGAACCGCGGCGAGCAACCGCGCGACCTGCAGGGCTTTGGCCGCGCCGGGTTCGTGGGCGGCGGCATCCTTGAGCGCGACCGGAACGAACGCTCCAACGAGCTGGACCCCCCGGCGATGGAGTTCTGCCTGCAGGGCCTTGGGGTCCGTGGGCATGTAGCCCCAGTCGCCCAGCTCGGTGCCGGTGTAACCGGTGTCCACCAGTTCATCCAGCATACGGCCATAGCCGATGACCTCGCCTTCGAGGCCTTCGAACTCCAGCGACCCCCAGGAGCAGGGTGCGTTGCCAACTCGCCATGGTTTCATAATTCGATCCTAGTGAAAAAAGCGTTCGTTGGAGACCTTGGATTCCCAGGCTTTCCGTGCGGCCTGAACATCGGGCATGGTGCTGACTTCTGCGGGCGGGACATCCCACCACGTATCGTAGCCGCCCACGCCGGCATAGCGGTCGTTCCGGATGTATATCACCGTGGTCCGGGTCTGCGCCTTGGCAGCCTCCATGGCCGCCACAAAATCCTCCCGCGTCTTGCACTCAATCACGTGAGCACCCAAGCCCCGTGCATTCATCGCAAGATCGACCGGCAACTCCTCCGCCTGTGAGCCGCTGCTGTCACCCAGGAGCCGACCGTCCTTGGGGTAGACGTAACGCGTGCCAAACCCATCCTGACCGAGCGAACGGCTGAGGCCGCCAATGCTGTTGAAGCCGGAGTTGTCCATGAGGACAATCGTGAGTTTGTAGCCCTCCTGGATGGAGGTGATAATCTCATTGCCCAGCATCAGGTAACTGCCGTCACCAACCATCACATAGACCTCGCGTTTGGGGTCGGCCATCTTGATACCGAGCCCGCCGGCGATTTCGTAACCCATGCAGCTGAACCCGTATTCGAGGTGGAAATGCTTCGGGTGATGGCAGCGCCAGAGCTTGTGCAGGTCACCGGGCATACTGCCGGCGGCGTTGATCATGACCGCGTCCTTGTCACCTAGCATGTTCACCGCACCAATGAGCTCGCCCTGACTCGGCAGCGGCTCATGTCGGATGTCGTAAATGCGGTCCACTTCAGCTTCCCATTCGTTGTGCAGCTTCTCGCATGCAGCCCGATATTCTGCAGGCACCTGATAGCCCTGAAGCAGAGGTTGGAGCTCCTCGAGGGTCACACGGGCATCACCGGTCACTGACAGGCCGTTGTGTTTCTGGCCGTCGAACTCGGTGACGTTAATATTGATGAAGCGCACGCCATCGGCCTGAAACGCCGTCTTGCTGGCGGTGGTGAAATCGCTGTATCGCGTGCCGATACCGATCACGACATCGGCGTCCCGGGCCGCCACATTGGCCGCCCGCGTGCCGGTCACGCCGATGGCCCCGAGGTTGAGCGGATGGTCAAAGCGCAGGCTGCCCTTGCCGGCCATGGTTTCACCGACAGGAATGCCGGTTTGATCAACGAACTCCTTCAACTTCTCGCAGGCATCGCTGTAGATGACGCCGCCACCGGCGACGATCATGGGACGCTTGGCGTTGCGTATCGCTTCGGCAGCCTGCTCCACCACGCGCACGTCCGCCCGGTTGCGGGGTATCGACCACACCCGCTTTTTGAAGAACGCCGCGGGATAATCGTAAGCCTCGGTTTGCACGTCCTGCGGCAACGCCAACGTCACGGCCCCAGTATCGGCCGGGCTGGTGAGCACGCGCATGACCTCGGGGAGCGCGGTCAGCAGCTGGTCCGGGCGGTTGATCCGATCCCAGTAGCGGCTGACCGGCTTGAAGCAGTCGTTGACTGAGACGTCCTGCGATTGCCCAGACTCCAGTTGTTGCAGCACCGGGGCGACATTCCGTCGGGCGAAGATATCCCCGGGGAGGAGCAGTACGGGCAGACGGTTGATGGTGGCGACAGCGGCACCGGTGATCATGTTGGTGGCACCGGGGCCAATGGAAGATGTGCAGACCAGCGTCTGCCGACGGTTCTTCATCTTGGCGTAGGCCACAGCAGTATGGACCATGGCCTGTTCGTTGCGGGACTGGAAATAGCGCAACTCCGGGTATTCCTGCAGCGCCTGTCCGATACCGCCGACGATGCCGTGGCCGAAGATACCGAAGCAGCCGGCGAAGAAGGGTTGCACTTCGCCGTCGCACTCGACGTGTTGTTGCGTGAGGTATTTCACCAGGGCCTGGGCCATGGTGAGACGAATCGTGGGCTCTTTCATGTTGCTTGCTCCGTGCTTAATCCAGTCCGCCCCGGTCTTTGACGAAAGCCGACACTTCCTCGAACGTCGGCATGAAATTGGCGCAACCGTGTCGGGTCACCACGATGGCACCACAAGCGTTCCCCAGGCGCGCGGCCTTGCGCCAGTTCCAACCCTGAAGGCGTCCGCAGAGAAAACCTGCGGCAAAGGCATCTCCCGCTCCGAGGATGTTGGCAACTTCCACCGGATAGCCCGGCGCTTCGATCACCTCAATCTCGCCGGAATCATGCCGCAGGTGAATGCGAGCCCCCTGCTCGCCGCGCTTCTGGATCAGCGCCCTCGGACCAAGGTCCAGCAACACCCGGGCTGCTGCCTCCACATCACCGTGTACCTTGGTGTCGGAAACCGAGTCCGTGCGCTCAAGGTCCGCTTCATCCGCCAGCACCGAAGCGCAGATCTCATCCTCGGTGCCCAGCACAATATCCACATTGCGAAGAGCTGAACGTGCAGTGACTCCAAACGCACGCGGGTCATGCCACTGGTCCGGCCGGAAATCCAAATCCATCACCACTTCGGCACCCGCCTTGCGAGCCCGCTCCGCCGCAAACAGGGTCGCGCTGCGACTGGGGTCGAGACACAGATTTGTGCCGGCAAACTGGAACACGCGACAGTCAGTCACCGGCGCGGCAATGACGTCATCAATCGTCAGTTCAATGTCGGCACAACCTTGCCGGTAATACACCAGCGGGAATTTGTCGGGCGGTTCTATACCAAGCACGACCGCACTGGTCCGGTGACGGGGTTTGCGCCGGATGAAATTTGTGCAGACACCTTCACGTTCGAGGAACTGGAGGATGAAATCGCCGACGGGATCCTGCCCGAGTCCGGTGAGAATGGCGGTGTTGAGGCCGAGACGATGGCCGCCGACACTGATGTTGGTGGGTGATCCCCCGACGTACGCTGCGAAGCTGGTGATGTCGGGAAACTTGGCGCCGATGTCATTGCTGTAGAGGTCGATTGAGGATCGACCCATGTGCAGCGTGTCGTAGGTGGGCGTAGCCATGTGCGTTCGGTCGTTTCAGAAGACAGAGGTCAGTAGAGCGGCAGCCTTGGGTCCTTACCCTGATATTGGTTTTTCACCCACGTAAAGCGGGGGTCATCCTGGTTCGCGAGGCTTTGCGCACTTCCGGCCAGGACGTTCAGGTAATAGGTCGTATAGCCCGGCATAGAGGTCACGGGATGGTAGCCTTCGGGGATCAGCACCGCGCTGTTGTTTCCGGGCCGCACCACAGCGTCGATGGGTTTTCCGGCGGCATGCAACGGGCTGTTCTCGTCGGTATAAACCCATTGGAAGGCGTATCCCTCCTCGGGCTTGATCCGGTAGAAATAAACCTCCTCGAGGTCGGCTTCCACGAGTTCGCCATTGAGCCCCGTTATATGCCGGTCGTGTTTGTGAGGCGGGTAGCTGCTCCAGTTGCCGCTGGGCGTGTAGACTTCGACCAGCACGAGACGGTGAACCGGTGAGCCGGGAGGGAGCAGGTCATTGATTTGCCGGCTGACGTTGTCCCCGCCGCGGATTGAGCGCTGGACTTGGTCGGGCTGAATGAGGAACGCCTCGTGGTCCTGATCGGTCGGCACCCACGCCACGGCGAAATCCCCCGCGGTCTCCGACTCCACGGTCAGCTCCGAATTGCGCGGCAGGTAAAGGGCATGGGCCCCGCCTTCAAACACGCTGGCGCGCCCGCCGAGACCGCTCCAGCTGCCCCGGTTGGACTGGACGTTGTAGCGACCCGTGAGATCCACCCACGCCAGCTCGAAGTCGCCAACACCAAAGGACCATTTCTGGCCGGGCTCAAGGTGGCGCACTTCGAAGTGGATGTAATCCCAGCCCGCGGTATCGGGAGTCACGCGCAACAGTCGCTGCGGGTCGGCCGGATCTGTGACAGGTTGAATAAGGAGGTTCTCGGCGGTGTATTGCATGCGTAAAAGTCTGCCAAATGAAGATCAGGATTCAGGCCAGTACCGCTCAGTAATGACTTTGCGTTCCGTGAAAAAGTCGATGACCGCCCGGCCCTGCGCCTTGATGTCAGAGAACTGGGATGCCTTCATGCCCCCGAACGGCAGATGAGCTACAGGCGCCGGGATACCTACGTTCACCCCGATCATCCCGCATTGGACCTCCAGCTTGAACCGGCGCGCCCAATACCCGTTCTGGGTATAGATCGATGCGCCGTTCCCGTAGGGATGGTCATTGATGATCTGAACCGCCTCGTCGAAGTCCCGCGCCTTGAGCACCACGACCACCGGGCCAAAGATCTCGGTGCTATGGATGCTCATGCCCGGCTGCACATCAGCAAACACCGTCGCCCCGATAAAGTGCCCGTTCTCGCATCCGGGAGGAACCGCGCCTCGACCATCCACCAGCAGACGAGCACCCTCTGCCAGCCCCTTCTCGATCATGGAATGGATGAATGTCTTCGCCTTGGCAGAGATCACCGGCCCCATGACCATCGGGTTGTTTTCTACTGCAGGATCAAGCGGGTTCGCAGCCACGACCTCCTTGCAGGCTTCGGTCAAGCGGTTGCAGAGCTCCTCATAGGTGGCATCACCCACGGCCACAACGGCGGACGCCGCCATGCAACGTTGACCGGCACAACCGAAGCAGGAGGACAGCAGATTGCGCACAACCTCTTCCTGTCGGGCATCGGGCATCACGACCAAATGGTTCTTGGCACCGCCCATGGCCTGGAACCGCTTTTTGTGTTCCACACACTTGGCAGCGACCGCACGACAGGTTTGCGTGGAGCCCACCAGCGATACTCCCTGCACCTTCGGGTGCTCGATCAGGGCATCTCCAACCACGCGGTCGCCGTGCACCAGATTGAACACGCCCGCAGGAAACCCGCACTCGTCGAGCAGACGCGTGATGCGCTGCATCGTCAACGGCACCTGCTCGGACGGTTTCAGCACGTAGGTATTTCCTGAAGCGAGTGCATACGGAAAGAACCAGAACGGAACCATGCCCGGGAAATTAAACGGCGCGATCATGCCGAACACGCCGAGCGGCACCCGAAGCACTTCGCCGTCGATACCCTCCGACGCGTTGATCAGCTTGTCCCCCTGTTGCAGGACGGGCATGCCACAGGCCACCTCACAGTTCTCCACGAGTCGCTTGATCTCCGCCCTGGCATCGGGCAGCGACTTGCCGTTTTCCTCGGCGATCGAACGCGACAGCATTTCCTCGTTCGAGCGCAAGCGCTCGAGCAACGCGAAGAGCGGGGCGACACGACGCGAGGCAGCGGTCTGGCTCCAGGCCGGGAAGGCGGCGGCTGCGGCCTCGATTGCGCGCTGGCATTCCGCGGCGGTGGACAAGGGCACTTCGGCAAGGGTCGCACCCGTGCTGGGGTTTTCAACGGGAAGGAAGCCCGAGGCCTCAGCCTCGACCCACTGGCCGTTGATGTAATTGGTCAATCGTTCTACAGACATGGTAGTAAGGGTCACCGCGCCGCCCTATGTGGGCGGGAGCAGGCAATCAATAATCCGGTTATGGTGTGGCTGCTCCCTCGAGCTTATCCAGCGTAATCAGTTCGATCTTAACCGGAATATAGGCCTCAAGGGTTTCACCACCGAGCGCAGCCATTGCGCTGACGACAGCCTGCCGTCCCATCTCCGCGGGGTTTTGCGCCACCGAAGCCTCCATGCGTCCATCCTTGATCTCCTTGCGGGCCTCGTCCACCGCATCAAAACCCATGATCCGGATCTTGCCCGTCAGGCCGGCGGCAGCCACAGCCTCCACCGCACCCAACGCCATCAAGTCATTCGCGGCAAAAATGGCCCCCAAATCGCGGTGGGCCTGCAACAGGTTCTGGGTGACATTGAATCCCTGGTCCCGTTCGTTGTTGGCCGTCTGCGAGGCCACAATCTCCACGTTCTCCCTGTCCTTGACCGCATCCCGGAACCCCCGCAACCGGCTGTCTCCAGTCTCATGGCCCGGAATCCCCTCAAGCAAAGCCACCTTCACGGGCTCCTTGCTGGAACTGGCCAGAAAATCCCCGACGATGCGGCCTCCGTCGTAATTGTCCGACCCGATAAAGGTCAACGTCCTGGCGCCCTCAGACTTCACCATCTCCTCGTCGAGACGGGTATCCACGATGATGACGGGTATGCCGGCCTTGTTCGCCTTGGCCACCGCGGGCACGAGCTCACGCGATCCGCTCGGGGTCAGGCATAAGGCCTTCACCCGCGTCTGGATCAGGTTCTCCACAATCTGCATCTGCTTCTCCACATCCAGCTCGCGCTCGGCAGCCTGCACCACCAGATTGACGCCCAATTCAGCAGCCGCTTCCTCAGCACCGCGTTTCATGTCTAGAAAGAAGGGGCTGTTGAGCGTCTTGCAAACCAGCGCGATGCGCGGACTAGCATCGTCCTCATTGCCTGGCACCTGACGATTGCACGAAACCAAACCAGCAGCGGCCAAGGCCAGCACACCGGCGAGCAGAATCTGTTTTCTCATGAGTTGCGTCGTTTAAAAGCCGTATCAAAAAGCACTGCGGCGATAATCACCGCGCCAATAATGATCTGCTGCAGAAAGGAGGATACGCCCAGAAGGTTCAAGCCGTTTCTGAGCACGCCCATCAGCAAGGCGCCAATTAGCGTCCCAGCCAACGTTCCCCGACCACCCATCAGGCTGGTTCCGCCAATGACGGTCGCCGCAATCGCGTCCAGCTCATAGGTCATCCCTGCGATGGGCTGGGCCGAGTTCAGTCGCGCAGTCAACACGATTGCCGCCACCGCACTGGTGCACCCTGACAGCACGTAAATCAGCGTCTTGTGAAAACGGATGTTCACGCCCGAAAGATGGGACGCCTGTTCGTTTCCACCCATGGCATAGGTGTAGAGACCGAAGCGCGTGCGCGTGAGCAGGACATGCGACAGCGCATAAACGATTAACATGATCCAGGCAGGCGCCGGAATGAACAGGAACTCCCCGTTTGCCAAAACCCGGAAGTCCTGACCAAAGCCCGAAATCGGCCGGCCATCGGTCATCAACAACGCACCGCCCCGGGCTACGCTCATCATCCCCAGCGTGGCAATAAACGGAGGCAAACGTCCCAGGGTGACCAACAGCCCGTTCACCAGCCCGCACGCACCTCCCGCCGCCAACCCCAGCACTAATGCCATCGGAAACGCCACGCCCTTCTGCAAGAACCACGCCAGAACGATGCCCGAAAACGCCAGGATCGACCCTACCGACAAATCAATCCCCGCACTGATAATCACGAAGGTCATCCCCACCGCAATGATCCCGTTGATGGCCGATTGCTCGAGCACGGTCTTGAGGTTGTCCAGAGTGAGGAAATACGGGGTAAGGATCGTCAACGCCATGCACAACAGCAGCAGCCCGGCGAGGGTGCCCAGTTGCCGTCCGTGCTGTAATATCAACTTCTTCCAATGCATCACACTTCTCCCAGTGCAGCCTTCAACACCGTAGGCTGGTCCACTCTGCCACGTTCAAACTCGGCCGACACGCGGCCACCATGCAGGACAAGGATCCGGTCACTCATCCCCAACACCTCAGGCAGGTCCGAGGAGATCATCAGGATCCCCGCCCCTTGCGCCGTCAGCTGGTTCATTAACTCGTAAATCCCCACCTTGGCGGCGACATCAATTCCGCGTGTCGGCTCGTCAAAGATCAGGATGTCGGCTTCCCTCGCCAGCCATTTGCCCAGCACGACCTTCTGCTGATTGCCTCCGCTCAGGTTCACAGTCGCCTGCTCAAGGTGGGGCGTCCGCACGCTGAGCTGCTCCACCTGCTTTCCGGCAACCTCACTCTCCCTGCGCGAACTCAGGAATCCACGCGGATAGGTCGTCTCAGGGTTCGCCAGCGAAATGTTCTGTCGAATCGACAGCGGCAACACCAACCCCATGCCCTTGCGATCCTCCGGCAAATACCCCATGCGCTCGCGCACCGCCACCGCCGGCGAGTCCATCCGCACCGGCCTGCCATGCACTCGAACCTGCCCCGCAGAAGCTTGCAACTGCCCGAACAGCGTCCGCGCCAGGGTGCTGCGACCCGACCCCATCAATCCCGCCACCCCCAGAATCTCCCCCCGCCGCAAGGTAAGATTCACGCCACGCAACTTGCCAACCGTGCATAACCCTTCCACCTCCAGCAATGGCTCACCCGGCTCAACCGGCCTGCGCGGAAAATGTTCCTTCAACTCACGATCCGCCATCCAACGGATCAACTCCGAAATCGACGTCTCCTCCACAGGCCGCGTCGCCACCCACCGGCCATCGCGCATCACGGTCACACGATCCCCCACCTCGAGGATCTCCTCCATTCGATGCGAAATATAGACTATGCCCACACCACGCTCCCGGACCTGCCCGATCAGCTCGAACAACCGCCGGATCTCGGTCGGCGTCAGGGCGGACGTCGGCTCGTCCATGATGATAATCCGGGCCTCAAAAGCCAGCGCCCGCGCAATCTCCACCATCTGTTGCTGGGCAATGCTCAACTGGTCCACCAACACCCCGGGATCGATCCGGATCCCCAGGCTGTTCAAAATCTCGCGGGTCCTCCTCCGCATCCCGGCATGATCCAGCAACCCCCACCCGAGACCCGGTTCCCTCCCAAGAAATATGTTGGAGTAAACCGGCAGCTGCGGCACCAGACTGCACTCCTGATAGATGGTGTTGATCCCCAAATGCAGGGCTTCAGCCGGACTGCGAAACTGCACCGGGCGCCCGTCCAAAAGCATCTCCCCCGCATCGCTGACATAGGCCCCGCTCAAAATCTTCATGAGCGTCGACTTCCCCGCCCCGTTCTCCCCCAGCAAGACATGCACCTCCCCCGACCGCAGCTCAAAATCCACCCCGTCCAGTGCCAACACCCCGGGAAACACCTTCCGCATCCCCCGCATCTGCAACAAAGGCACCCCGCTCATCTCAGCACCCCCAATGCTCCGCCCGCCCCCAAATACCGACCCGCCAGGTCCAAAAGCATGGACCAACTTGAAACTGGCAGTGCGTCACAGGGAAACATGTAAGCCAGATTCTTAAAGCGCCCGCTCACCCGTGGCAAGGCCAGGCCGCAACCCGCACACCCCAACCCCCGCGCGTTTCGGTGGTCCGCCCTCAGCCCTCAGCCCTCAGCCCTCCGCACTCCGCACTCCGCCCTCCGCCCTCCGCACTCCGCCCTCAGCCCTCAGCCCTCAGCCCTCAGCCCTCAGCGCTTTGCGCACACTTGCCCCGCCCCCGCGATCTACCGCACAGTCCCCGCCATGCAATCACAGAAAGTCCGCTGGGGAATCCTTGGTGCCGCCGGTATCGCCCACAAAAACTGGAAAGGCCTCCAACTCTCGGGCAACTCGATCGTCACGGGTGTTGCCAGCCGTAATCCAGACCACAGCCGAAAATTCATCGACGAGTGCCAGGCTGAAGTCCCGTTCGAGCAGGCCCCGCAGGTGTTCAACTCCTATGCCGACCTCCTCGCGAGTGATCAGGTCGATGCCGTCTACATCCCCCTGCCCACCGGCCCCCGCAAGGAATGGGTCATCCGCGCTGCCAAAGCCGGCAAGCACGTTGTTTGTGAGAAACCCTGCGGCGGAACCGTGGCCGACCTCCGCGAGATGCTCGCCGCCTGCGAAGCCAACAAAGTCCAGTTCATGGACGGCGTGATGTTCATGCACAGCGCCCGACTGGATACGCTTCGCGGGGTGCTGGACGACGCCAAAACGGTCGGGGACATGCGTCGTATCACCACAGCTTTCACCTTCGGACAAGCTCCCGAGTTTTTTACCGACAACATCCGTGTCCACAGTGTACTCGAACCCCTTGGCTGCCTCGGCGACCTGGGGTGGTACTGCGTCCGGTTCATCCTCTGGCTCATGCGTTGGCAGATGCCCGTCCAGGTCACCGGCCATCTGCTGGACCAACACGGCCGCCCGGACAGCCCGGCACCCGTATCCACCGGATTCCAGGGCCACCTCCTCTTCCCCGGCAACGTCTCCGCCGACTACTATTGCTCCTTTGTCACCGAGACTGAGCAATGGGCACGCATCAGCGGCACCAAAGGCATCCTCGAAATCTCGGATTACGTGCTTCCCTGGAACGGGCCTGAGCTCCATTTCCAAACCCACCACACGGCCGTCGAAGCCAACGGCTGCAACTTCCAGCTCACGGACGTCGTACAACAACACACCACCCGGGAACACAGCCACGGCAACCCGAACGCCCAGGAAAGCCTCCTGTTCCGCAACTTCAGCGCCCAAGTGCTTTCCGGCACCCTCAACCCGGACTGGCCGGACCAAGCCCTCAAAACCCAGATCGTCACCAACGCCTGCCTCGACTCCGCGCAACAATCCGGACAAGCCGTCCGGCTGGCCTAAACACCGGCCCATCCCGGCCAGACTTCGAATAGCCCCCGCAACATCCGATTTGCCAGCCCTCCGCTCATGATCCATAACCTGCCTGCATGAACCCCGCGCTGCCGACACTCCTCACCATACTCCTGTCTGTAATGTCAGTCCGTGCAGCCACCCCGCCCCAGATCGTCATCACAAACGAAGTCCTCCGCGCAACGGTCTACCTGCCCGCCAAAGAAAATGCCTTCTACCCAGGCACGCGCTTCGACCACGCAGGCATGATCGGCAGCCTGCAGTTCGCCGGTCACGACTTCTTCCCCCAATGGTTCGACCGCATTGATCCCGCTGTCCATGACTTCACCTATGACGGCAACGCCATCGCGGCCAGCCCCTGCACAGCCGCCACGGGGCCAGCCGAAGAATTCTCAACGAATGGAAAGCCTCTCGGTTTCGATACAGCCAAACCGGGCGACACATTCATCAAAATCGGGGTCGGCCTCCTCACCCGGCCTGACGACCGCGACTACGATCCCTACCGGGTGTATGCGCTGCGGAATGCCGGCCGTTGGAACATCCGAACCACCCCCCGGTCAGTCGAATGCCAGCAGCAGCTGGAGGACCCCGCCTCAGGCTACGCCTACGACTACCGCAAAACCATCTACCTGGCTCCAGGTGACACCCCCCGACTGATCCTCGCCCACCACCTCCGCAACCTCGGACGTCAAACGCTGGAAACCGACGTCTACAACCACAACTTTCTCTTCCTGGACCGGCTCCCCCCGACTCCCGGAACCACCATCACCCTGCCATTTAACATTCAGGCCACACCGGTGCCAGATCCCTCCCTCGCCACAATCCAGGGCCAATCAATCCACTTCCAAAAAACCTTCTCCGGCGAAGACCGCATCTTCATGCGCATCGAAGGCTTTGGAACCTCCGCAGCCGACTACGATATCCGCATCGAAAACCCGCAGGCAGGTGCCGGACTCCGTATCCGGGGAGACCGCCCGCTGGCACGCATGGCCCTGTGGAGCATCCGCGCCCCGATCTCTCTCGAACCCTTCCTGCACATTCGCATCGATCCCGGAGAGGAATATCAATGGCAGATCGCCTATGATCTCTACGCCCTCAAACAACCCGCCCCACAAACGCTCAGATTGCCCGCCAACTAGCCGTCACCCGCCACGGCCCCGTTACAATTCCACCGCTCGGTTTTCATTGCCTCCCGCACCGGGATGGTGTGTGGTTAACCAAGTCAAGAGAGACCAGTCTATCCCATGAAACGCTCGTTCCATCTCATCACCAACCTGCTCCTTATCGCTGCCACCAGTTCGCTGGCCGTCGCTGAGGCGCCCATCACCATCACAGTAAAGAACTTCCGCTCGCTGACCAACATGGTCGCCAAGATCGCGGATACAGCCTCACCCGGATCCTCCTACCAGGTGCTCTCCGGCCTGCAAGGCATGCTCAGTGACGCCACCCTCGAAGCCATCGACACCGAACGCCCCTGGCACGCCGCAGTCTGGATCGAAAGCCTCGGCGGCACCCCCGCCATGAGCCTCTTCCTGCCCACCAAAGACTACAGCGCACTGAAATCGTCCCTCGAATACGGCCCGCTCATGAACGGCCCGTCCGGCGCCGCCGAAGTCTCCGAGAACGGCTCCTACGCCGCCCTCTATTACCCCGGTGACATGGACTCGGAATCCGCCAGCTCCGAACACAAGGCCTGGAAATCCTCCAGCCTCAAATCGCTCGACGGAGTCATCGACCTCAGCATCCAACCCAGCGAACCCCTCCGCCAACAAATCGTCCAAAGCCTCGCCATGGTCCGCATGATGATCGGCGGCGCGTTTAGCTCCCAATCCCAGGACGCCTTCCCCGGTGTCGACCCCATGGTCATGTCCCAGCTGCTCGGCAGCTACTTCGATGTCATCGATATCGGCCTGAAAGGCTGGCAGAAACTCAGCATCGGCCTCGACCTGAGCGGCGAAAACCTCGCAGTCCGCCAAAGCCTCACCGCCATCGACGGCTCCGAACTCTCCAAATGGCTGCAAGGCAGCGATGGCAGCCTCGGCTCCGTCACCAGCTTCATCGACGAAACCTCCCCGGCCGCCTTCGCCATGCGCTGGGACGCCAACCCCGCCTACATGCCGACGTTGAAGAAATTCATGCGCCTCAGCATGCAAATGCAGGGCACCGCACCCGATTCCGAAGCCGTCGCCGAAACAGAAAAGCTCCTCGACCTCATGGCTCCCATGCAAGCCGCCGGAACCATCGACTTCGCCAATGGCATGGGAATCTCCGGCGTCTACCAGTTCCCCGGCCGCGACGTAAACGAGATGTACGGCCTCATGCGCAAGTTCATCCAAAACTCCATGCAGGGCCAGGTCGGTGAAAACATGCCCTACAAAGAACTGAGCATTAAGGAAGGCCACCACAAAATCGGCAGCCAGTCCGTCGACCGCGTCACCATGGCCTTCAACCTCGACGCGCCCATGTACCAAATGCAGGGCCAGAAGGAAATCATCGAAGGCATGTTCCCCGGCGGCAAAATGGAGTTCGACTACGCTGTCAAAGGCGACAACCTCTTCGTCGCCTCCCCCGACCGGCTGGAACAACTCCTCGCCACCAGCAACTCCGCAGCCAAAACCCAGATCGGCACACTGCGCCCCACCACCGTCCTCGCCGCACGGATCAATATGCTCAAGCTCGTCCCGCAGTTCATGAAGAATAACCCCATGGTCCCCGAAACCACGCGGAACCAATTCAATAATATCGATAGCACCGGCACGGATATCCGCATGACCATCGACCTCGATGGCTCACTCAAGGGCGAAACGCTCGTCCCCCTGCGCCTCATCAAGAACGTGGCCCAGTCCATGTAACCCTGCCCCAATAACCCGCTTCACAAGCCCCGGCCCCCAAGGCCGGGGCTTTTTATTTCTCAGCCCCCAACACCACCATGCCTGCCTGGGACGATTCACGCGGTTCACCCCAGATTCACGCTCAGCTCCCTTCACAGGGTAAACCTCACCACCCACACCCCAAACCTCACCACCCCACCGACCCACCCACGCCCTCCATTCACGTCAGGCTGCGTTCACGCGGTTCACCCCAGATTCACGCTCATGGGTAGGAAATTACCCCAAAAAAACGGCCCATAGGCCCTATTCCGGGGGTGAAAATTGGGAGAACCTGTTGCAATCCAGTAGGTTGCCGTGGTCCGACGACGACTTACTCGACGACTTACTTTGCGTAGTTGAGGCAATCTGGCATTGTGCCCCCCATGCACGCCCGCCAGTCACGCATCCTCGCCGCGCTGCTCATCCTCGCCGCAAGCTACATCCAGCCCCGGGCAGCCACTCCCGCCAAGCCCAACGTGCTGTTGATTGTAGCCGACGACATGGGCTTCTCCGATCTGGGCTGCTACGGCGGAGAGATCTCTACCCCGAACCTTGACGGACTTGCCGCCAACGGCCTGCGCTTTGCCCAGTTCTACAACACCGCCCGTTGCTGGCCCACCCGCGGCGCACTCATGACCGGCTACTACGCCCAGCAAATCCGGCGGGACACGGTTCCCGGAGTAAAGAGCGGCGGTGGTGGCACGCGCCCCGACTGGGCACCACTCCTGCCCGAACGCCTCCGCCCCCTCGGCTACCGCTCCTATCACTCAGGTAAATGGCACATCGACGGACCCCGTATGGCAGGCGGTTTCGACGCCTCCTACAGCGTCGAGGACCACGACCGCTTCTTCTATCCCAAACGACACCTGGCGAATGACAAGGACCTCCCTCCCATCGAACCCGGCTCAGGTTATTACTCCACCACCGCCATTGCCGACCACGCGATCCGCTGCCTGCAAGACCACGCCGAAAACCATGCTGACCAACCCTTCTTCCATTACCTCTGCTTCCTCTCACCCCACTTCCCACTCCACGCACCGCCGGAGGACATCAACCGCTACCTCCATCGCTACCAGGGAGGCTGGGACGTCCTCCGCCAGGAACGCTGGCAACGCATGCAGGACCTCGGACTCGTCAATCACCCGCTGCCTCCAATGGAAGCCGAGGTCGGCCCCCCCTACCATTTCCCGAAGGCCCTCGAACAACTCGGCCCCAACGAGGTCAACCGCCCCCTCCCCTGGAACACCCTCACCCCCGATCAGCAGTCTTTCCAGGCAGCGAAAATGGCGGTGCACGCCGCCATGGTGGATCGCATGGACCAGGAAATCGGCCGCGTCATCAGCCAGCTCAAGACCATGAACGCCCTCGACAATACGCTCATCCTCTTCCTGTCCGATAACGGGGCCAGCGCCGAAATCATGGTCCGCGGTGACGGCCACGACCAAAACGCGCCACCCGGATCACCCGCCTCCTTCCTGTGCCTCGGTCCCGGCTGGTCCAGTGCCGCCAATACCCCCCATCGTCGACATAAAACCTGGGTCCACGAAGGCGGCATCTCCACCCCGCTCATCGCCCACTGGCCCCAAGGTATCCACCACCGCGGCCAATGGCGCGCAACCCCCACCCACGTCATCGACATCGCCCCCACCATCGTCGAACTCGCCGGCGGTTCCTGGCCAGACGCATGGAACCACTCGAGCGCCCCCAAAACTCCCGGTCGCAGCCTCGCCCCAGTCCTCCAACACAACACCAACGCACTCCATGACTCCATCTGGTGGCTCCACGAAGGCCATCGCGCCATCCGCGCAGGTGACTGGAAAGCAGTTCGCGACGGTGATGACCAACCCTGGGAACTCTACAACCTCGCCAACGACCGGGGCGAATCCCTGAACCTCGCCGCCACCGAACCCGAACGCCTCCAAACACTCGTCGCCCTCTGGGAAACCCAATGGGCCGCCATCCAGGAAAACGCCAAACCACCCGAAGAGTAGTCCTGGCCGCAGCGCACCCCAACCCCTGTCCTTCGTAGCTCGAGGAGCGAAGGCGGGTGTGTCGTCCGCGAAACATTGGCCCCACCTCGCGCACTCTTCGGGATCGCTATCGCTATCGAAATCGAGATCGAACGCGACTTGGTCGCGAGTAGCCGGAAGAGCGCAGGGAGATGACAGTAACTACGCGCCGCCCAGCGACACCGCGCTCTCCGCTCCCACGGCCTCCCCTCTCCTCTCTCCTCTCTCCCTGCGGCCCGCCCTCGGGTCGCAAGAGCTCTCAGCTCTCAGCCCTCAGCTCTCAGCCCTCAGCTCTCAGCCCTCAGCCCTCAGCCCTCAGCTCTCAGCCCTCAGCCCTATCTCCCTCCTGCTCGGCGCAACCGCGCCGACTATCTGTCCCGAAACTCCACCCCCGTCCCGCGCCCAAAGTCTCGACACCGCCTCTCGTCGATGGTCCACTCACACCTCGCATCCCTAACTGTATGAACACGGCCCACACCCCCTCCTCCAACCCGTCCGCTTCAACCACCCGCCGCTCGTTCCTGAAGCGCATCGGACTTGCCAGCTCCGCCCTGTCCCTGCCCCAGTTCGCCAGCGCCGCTGCATTAGGTCGCGACGGCAACACGCCGCCAAGCGAACGCATTCGCATGGGCTTCATCGGCCTCGGCGGACAGGGCACCGGCCACTTGCTCGGCGGCGCCTGGACCTACGTCCCCGGAGGTTATGTCGCCCGGCCCGACGTGCAAGTGCTGGCAGTCTGCGACGTGCGCCGCGAACGCCGCGAAAGCGCCTGGACCCGCTGCAACCAGATGTACGCCCAGGCCCGCGGGGTCGCCACTTACAACGGCGTCCAAGCCTACAACGACTTCCGCGAAGTGATCGGACGCGAGGACATCGATGCCGTCCTGCTCGCCCTCCCCTATCACTGGGCCGCCACCATGGCCACCATGGCCATGCGCGCCGGCAAGGATGTCTACTGCGAAAAGCCCATCGCCACCACCATCCGCCAAGGCCTCAATCTCATCGAAACCGCCAACCGCTTCGGCCGCGTCTACCAAGCCGGCACCCAGCAACGCTCCGAATACGGCGGCAAATTCCGCCAAGCCTGCGAACTCGTCCGTAACGGCCGCATCGGCCAGCTCAAGGAAGTCTATGCCTACCGCCAGCCCGGCGCCTTCTTCCCCGCGTCGTGGACTTCCGGGGCCTCGGTGCCAGTACCCGCCGGCTTCGACTGGGACATGTGGCTGGGACCGCTCCCCTGGCGCCCGTTCGGCGGTGAAGCCGGCCATACGCTCTCAGGACTCTTCGTCGGCGACGTCAACTGGAGCCCGCACCACTACGATATCATCCAGTGGACCGTCGACCCTGACCTCAGCAAAACCGTGGATATCGAATACGTTCCCGCCAACGCCGGCGCCGGCACCGGACAACACCCGGCCGGTGCTGCGGGACGCCCCGAGGATGGCCAGGTCCACTACCATTACTCCAACGGTGTCGTGATCCACTCGACCCCCTACCCCAACGAACCCGTCGGCGGTGAAGGCGGTGCCTGCTTCGTCGGTACTGAAGGCCGTATCGCCGTCGATCGCTCCAGCATCGTCTCCTACCCGGCAAACATCCTGACAACCCCTCTCAAGCCCGACGACGAGCGCGTCTACTACACCAATAGTCATTCAGGGAACTTCCTCGAGTGCATCCGGAGCCGGCGGCGCACGATCTGCGATGCGGAAACCGCGGTGAACACGATTAAAACAATCCTGACCGGCGGCATCGCCATGGCACTCCAACGCAGTGTTCGCTGGAACCCGGTGACCAGCACGTTTGAAGGGGATGAAGCCGCCAACCGGCTCCTCTCGTTCACACCCCGCCCGCCCTGGCGCCTCTGATACCACCCGACCGCTGTAATCGAAATGAGCCAAGCCAAACCAACCTCCATGAAACGCTCTCCCCTCACTCTCAGTCTCGTTACCTGCCTTGTCCTGCTGCTCCCGGCAGCCAGCCACGCCGCCACGGAAGCCGAACTGCTCTCCATCCTGCAGTCGTCCAACGACGCCGTGGCCCGCAGCTCCGCCTGCCAACAACTCCGCACGCTCGGATCACCCAAATCCATTCCCCTGCTCGGCGGCATGCTCGGAGTCGAGGGCGTCAGCCACGCCGCACGCTACGCCCTCGAAGGCATGCCCTATCCCGAGGCCGGCGCCATGCTGCGCGCCTCGCTCGCCCGCATATCCGGAACCAACCAGGCCGGCATCATCGATTCCCTCGGCTGGCGCCGCGAACCCCAGGCCGTCCCCCTCCTCATGCCTCTCATCAAAAGTGACGATGTACTCGTCGCCACCAGCGCAGCCACCGCCCTCGGCCGTATCGGCGGCACCGAGGCCACTGCCGTCCTCATGGGCGTAAGCACCGAAGCACCGCAGGCAGTCCAGCACGCCGCCTATGAAAGCCTGCTCCGCTGCGCCGAGAAAAACCTCCGCGAAAAAACTCCCGCTTCCGCCCTCGAAATCTACAAGCAACTCGCCGGACGCCCCGCCCCAGAACCCATGCGGGTTGCCGCCTGGCGAGGCTGGATGCTCACCAGCACTCCCCTCTCCAGTGAAATGACCCGGCTCATGGTCACCACGCTCTCCGATACCAGCCACTTCCGACACCAGATCGCCGTCAAGGTGCTGCGCGAAATCTATGATCCCGCTTTGCTCATGACCTGCCGCAACGCCTGGGAGACCTTGCCCGCAGATGCCCAACTGGCCCTCCTCGACGCCATGCTCCTGGCCGGCCTTAACGTCGAGGACGCCATCCAGCAAGCCACCCAAAGCCCTCACGAAGCAGTGCGCATCGCTGGATGGGAATCCCTCGCTCTCCACCCCGATTCAAGCCGCCTCCAACCGCTGGCAGCCGCAGCCGCAGCAGGCGAACCCGCCGAACGCGAAGTAGCCCGCCGTATCCTCACAGTCGTCCGCGGCCCGAACATGACCACCCGCATTGCCGACGCCATCCCCGATGCCCCCGCACCCGTACAGGCCGCCCTGCTCCGCGCACTCGGTGAACGCGGCGACCCCGCCGCCGCCCCAGTCCTGCTCAACATGGCCCGCACCGGCGAACGCCCAGTCCGCTACGCCGCCCTCGCCTCCCTCCAGACTCTCGCACTCCCCGATACGCTCGAATCCCTCCTGACCATCACCGCCCAAGCCAAAGCAACCGGCGAACGCGATGCCGCACTCCAAGCCGTTTTCGCCGTGTGCCGCGCCGATGGCGACAAGGAACGCATCACCTCAGCCGTGCTCCAGGCGCTCACGGTGGGTGAAGACGCCGAAAGACTGCGCCTGCTCCCCATCCTGCCCGAACTCGGCACTCCCGGGGCACTGGCTGCCGCAACCGCTGCCACCACCTATCCCGATCCCGAAATCGCCAAGGAATCCCTGCGCGTGCTGGCCCGTTGGCCCAACAGCACCCCCGCCCCGGACTTGCTCGCTCTCGCCCGAACCACGGACGACCCCACCACCCACGCCCTCGCCCTGCGCGGCGCCATCGCAGTCGCAGCTCTCGATACCAACCCCCAACAGCGGCTTGCCTGGCTAACCCAGGCCCTGGAAACGGCCAAGCGCACCGAAGAGAAGAAACAAGCACTCGGCGCCATCGGCCAACAACCCACCGCTGCCGCTCTGGAAATCGTCATCCGCACACTCCAGGAACCCGAACTCGCCAACGAAGCCGCCCTCGCCGCCCTCGCCATCGCCGAAACACTGGCCCCCACAGAAAGCCAGCTCGCCAACGACGTCGCCGTCGAAGTCCTGCAGCATGCCGACGCACCCGAAGTATTCCGCCGCGCCTGGAAATTGCGTATCCGCCCCCAGACCGGCGGACCACGCCTCCGCCACTGGCAGCTCAACGGCCCCCACCGTCAGGACGGAGTCACCGGCGCCCAAGCAGTCTTCAATCTCGAGTTCGGACCGGAAAAAGACCCCGCCACAACCCAATGGCAACGCCTGCCCGAAGGTGAACAAGTCAACCTCGCCGCACGATTCCCCGGCCAAGACAACTGCATCGCCTACCTCCGAACCCAGGTCAAGGCACCGGAAGCCATGCCCGCCGCCATCCTCCTCGGCAGCGACGACGGCGCAAAAATCTGGGTCAACGGCACGGTCGTCCATAGCAATAACATCGACCGCGGAGAAGTCCCGGACGACGACGTCGCCCCCATCCAGCTCCAGAAAGGCCTCAACGAAATCATCGTCAAAGTCAGCCAGGGCGGCGGCGGATGGTCCATGAGTGCCCGTATCGTCAACACCGACGGCACCCCCGTGAACGGACTCACCGAAGTCGCACCCTAACCTCGCCAGGGACGCCACCCTCGGCGAATGCGACCCAGCACCGCAGGAATACGTTCTGGCGGAACAAACCGCACGCCGCCCCGTCGACGGTGCAACGCCAGCGCCACGAAGTGAAACGGGGCGTCCGCAGGATCCACCGCGGCATTCCACCCATCCAATGCCTGATACGCAAGGTCATCGCCGGTGAGCGTGTAGCGCCCCAGTCGGCGAATGAGCTCAAACCGGACAGGTCCGCGCCCATGGAAGGAGCGATACACTAAGCCCGTGCACACCACACGCGTGCTCAGGGTAAAATCGAACTCGAAATCATAGGGCAAACCAAAATGGCCCAGCGCCTCTCTCAAAGCGTCCTGCCTCGATTCGGGGGATACGTTCGGCCGCAGCACCAGCACATGGTCTGCCGCCAGACATTGTTCGAGGGGGTTGATCTGCACCCTCGGCGCCAGTCCCTCCAACACATGCCCGAATCGCCCCCCAACCACCAGCCGCTCCCGCATGCCTTCCGAAAACTCCAGCCCCTCACGCTGCTCCTCCGTGCCAAGCGCAATCGCAGCATGCGCCCAGAAAC
Organism: Verrucomicrobiota bacterium; assembly: GCA_046047235.1. Lineage (GTDB taxonomy): Bacteria > Verrucomicrobiota > Verrucomicrobiia > Limisphaerales > JAHDYP01 > JBMTVN01. The sequence goes on from JBJOII010000001.1 coordinate 46,381, forward strand.
CGGGCAATAACGCCGTCGTCACCTTCCCCTCCGTGCGCACCAGCAGGATGTCCCCGGGACAAACCTGACCCCTGAGCTCCTCCAGCACCAGCTCGGTGATCCCCGGCTTGTAATCATACTTCAACCGCGCCTGCGCAAAGGTCTCCCCGATGATCGACTGCAGCCCATACGCCGCCTTCCGTGCAGGACGCAGCACCGTCTCACGAAACTCCCGCCAGTCATGTCGCAGACGCTGCCACAACACATGCATCAGCCGGTTGCGGACTATCCGGCGCTGCCGCCGAACCAAACCCATCGCCCAGGCCAGCTGCGAATCCGCAGCAAAACCCAAACGGATCATGCGACGTCGCCCCTTTCTCCAGTAACGATCCGCCTCACGCATCAAACGGTAATGGGACAGCGAGCTGTAACCGCGCAGGACATCATCAAAGAAGCCCGCTTCAATGTCCAAACGTGGCTCGGGCTCGTTGAGCTTCGACCTCAGCAACGGTGCATGTTCCACCAGCTGAATGACCCGCAACGACTTCGCGTAAAGCACCAGCGCCGCGACAAAGGCAACCAGGAAACTGCGGTAACGGCACGACTCCGTTTCTCGGCCGGCATAGTTGCTGTTCTCCAGAATCAGGTCATAAGCCACCAGACGGAGATTGCGATAACTCAGCAACATCTGCCGCACCTGCGACTCCTCATCGGGAGTCAGGTAACCACGCCGAATCGCCCCGGGAAGAATCATGCCCCGGTCCAACCGAACCTCCAACGCATCCAGGCCTTCCACCAGCTCTCGCAGCAACTCAAACCGATCGGGCCCACAACCAACATCCCCTGCCGGAGCAACCCCGCCGTGGTGTGACTCCACCTGCAACAGCGCTGCAGGACTATGTCGAAAATGCCGCATCTATGACATTTTCCCTTACCAGAGTCTGACCCCACCGCAAACAGCGAAGTCAACCAACGGCGTACGGATTATTGGGACACCTGTCCCAATAATCCGTACGCTGCGCCGACCCGGACCAATGGCCCCAGTCTCACGGAGACAAGCTGTTGTGCAGATGAACAGCCACTGCCAGCTCTCACGATCCGGCTCATTCCTGACTTTGTCGTACGGATTGTGAGCCCAGGTGTCCCTTTTTTTCGTAGCGCTCAAGGACGCACGGCAGTGGCTACGGTCGGGATTCAGGGTTGCGTGAGAACGCGATAGAAGAGTGCCGGCAGGCTGGGTTGGATGGGATTGGTGAGGAGGTCGTGGCCCGTGGTGTTGGTTCCTGAGAGGATGGGTGTCCAGTTTATGACGTCCTGGCCCAGGTTGGTGGTGTAGAGCAGTTCATAGGGTTGGAGCGGTTCACTGAGCAGCTGGAACACGAGATTGGTTTGGTTGATGAGCTCAGGTGAACTGAGTAGGATGTAGGTGCTCCCGGTAAAATGCGCGGTCACATGCAGGCTGCGCTGGACATCGAACACATACGGGTTGTTATCGGAACGGAGGTCTCCGCTCCAGCCGAGGAAGCCCGCATCTGCGTCGGGCACCGCCGTGAGGGTGATGGCGGTGCCGTTGGTATAGAAGTTGGCGGCGGGCGCTTTCGAGACCGTACCGGATCCTTCCGTGAGCACGGTGACGGTGAAATAGCCATCGGGCAATGGGGAGAAGGAACCGACCACGACGGGTTCTGCGTCGTTCACGGTGAAGGTGACGGGGTTATTGGTACCGGTGGCTGTGCCGCTCCATTGGGAAAAGAAATGCCCCTGATCGGGGATGGCGAGCAGGCTGATCACCTCACCCCGGGCGTACAACGCGCCTGATGGCCGGAGTTGGAACGAGCCCTTGCCGTCGGCAGCAGTGGTGACTGTGGTCCCGAAGATCGGGGTGATCGTTTTATCCCGGTCCATGAGGACCGTTGCCACGGGGTTGGTATCGGTGAGATCGCCGGACCAGCGGGAGAAGAACCAGCCATCGTCGGGCTGGGCTGTGGCGGTTACGACGGTATTACTGACATAGACTCCGCCTGGCGGGGTGAGCGTGACGGATCCATCGGGGGCGGGTGGGACTGTGAGTTCGTGGGTGGTGAGGAGATGGATTACGACTGGTTCGGCGGCGGGGCTTTCGAGGCTGGAGGTAAAGGTCCTGGCGCGGAGCGTGACATTACTTGAGACCAGCAGCGGTGCTGTGTAGAGGGGATCAGCGGGCGTGGGGTTGGTTTCACTGGTGGTGTAATGGATGGTGGCTTCGGGCATTCCTGCGGTCATGGTGACCGTGACGGGGTTGATGTTGGTAAAGAAGAGGTTTGTGCCCTGCTGGTCGTTGACGGTGATGATGGGGGGGGAAAGGTGCATCTCGATGACAACGGGGTCGGCTTCGGCAGACTCGAGTGTGGCGTCGTAGCCGATGGCACGCACTGTGGCGGGAGCGTTGACGGTGACCGTGCTGGCATAGGGGTGGGAGGCGAACGTGGGCTGGGAGCCATCGAGCGTGTAGTAGAGATCTGCGTCGGGGAAAGTTGCGATCAGTTCGAGTGAGACGTCGGGCAGATCGACGAAGCTGAAGTTGGTGCCGGCGGATCCATTGACGAGCACCTCCGGTGGGGTGACGCCATAGACCGTGAGCTGGACTGGCGGGCTGGTGGAATTACCGTAGGCGTTGCCTGAGACCAGCTGGTAGGAGCCAGAATCCAGAGCGGTGACTTCGGGGAGGAGGATTCCGGTGTTGGTTGCGTTGGTAATGGCGTTGGTTTTGTTGTGGTACCACTGGTGGGTGATGGGTTCGGCGCCGCTGACGGTGAAGTTGAGTGACACGTCTGTGCCGGCGTTTGTGACGACGTTGGCGGGTTTATCGGTGATGAGCGGTGCAGGGGAAACCCGGGTGATGAGCAGGTCGAAGGCTTGGGCATTGGTGAGGGTGAAGGAGTCGAAGGTGGCATTGGTGGTGGCTCGACCGGCGAGAGTGAGGGCGGTGCCCGGGCCGGGCTGCAGGTTATAGGCGTAGTCCATGTTTGTGCCTCCGGCGGAGCGGGCCCATTGGACACCGCCGGTGGCGTTATGCTGCAGGATGAACCAATCGAAACCTCCGGCGCTGACGAGTTCGTTGGTGCCGAAGGTGCGGTTGCCCACGAAGAATCCGGCCACAGCTGCGCCGTTTTCCGGCAGGGCAGCGACGCTGGTGGCTTCCTGGCCGCCGTGATCGACCAGCCAGAGGGGTGTTCCATCGGGGGCGAACCTGGCGGAGAACGTGTAGCGGATGGCGGAATTGGTGAGCACCAGGGATCCCAGTTCCGCGGGTCCGGCGAAGTAGCCGACCAGAGTCACTGCATTATCGGGATCCACGGCAACGGCTTGGGCGGCGTCGGCCTGGCTACTCCCCCCCGAGTGTGCCCAGAGGAAGCGGCCCGAGCCATCGGCCGCGGCGACGACGACCTGACTATTCAGGGCATTGGTGAGCTGGATATCATCGAAGTCCACATCGCCGGCAACGCTACCGGAGAGGATCAGGTTACCGTTGGGGCTAAGCGCGAGGGCGGATGCGAGATCGACGGAGGCGCCTCCCGCTTGGGTCGCCCATTCAACGCCCCCTTCCGGCGTCAGCGAGGTCAGGTAGATATCGCTATTGCCGTAGCTGGTCAGGGTGGTGTCGCCCCATTGTGCGGTGTTCATGAAGGAACCGGTGGCGTAGATCCGTCCGGACGAGTCGACAGCGATACCCTTGAGCGTGTCGTAGATATTCGCTCCAAACTGGGTCATCCAGAGCAGGTTGCCGTCGGGGTCGAGTTTGGCGAGGAAGGCATCGGCGGTGCCGACGGGGCCGCGATTGGTGAGTGTGACCTGGCTGCAGGTGAGGTCCCGGATGAACTGGCCACCGGCGATCGTGTTGCCGTTGGGGTCGATGGCGATGGCATCGACCTTGACTGCTCCGGGGCTGGCAAACGTCTGGACCCACAGTGGCTGGCTGTTGGACGGGGTGTAGTGGGCGACGAAGCCGTCTGTATCACCGGCGGAGGTCAACTGGGTGGTTCCGAAGTGGATGGTTTCCTCGAAGGCGCCGCCGACATGCAGTCCGCCATTGGCATCGATGGCGAGGCATCTGGCTTCGTCGTCACCGCTACCGGTGGCGGTGAGCAGGTTATGGAAGTTGTAACCCGTGGGGTGTCCCGCTGCATGGGGTCTCGGGGTGAGGAGCAGGGCGAGCAGGAGCGGGAGGTATTGGAGGGTGGACGGAGGAATTTTGGTAGCGGGAGCCACAGTGGCCGGACTTTATCCGGCTTTGGGGGTATTCGCAAGGTGGTCGGGTGGCGGTGCTGGGCACGAAAAGGAGTGCTTCAATATTGACCATGGGGTGCAGTAGTTTCCGGGTTGGATGCGCGAAGCGGCGATTGAGATTGTGCGGCGTTTGCAGGGGGCTGGTTATGAGGCCTACTGGGTGGGGGGGGGCGTACGGGACATGCTGCGGGGCGTGGAGCCGAAGGACTACGACATTGCCACCTCGGCGCATCCGGGTGAGGTGGAGCGATTGTTTAGGCGCACCGTTCCGGTGGGGCGGGCCTTTGGGGTGGTGCTGGTGTTGAGCGGGGGGCATCCATTTGAGGTCGCGACCTTCAGGAGTGAGTCGGACTATCGGGATGGGAGGCGTCCTGAGCGGGTGGAATTCAGCAGTGCGCGCGAGGATGCGAGCCGGCGGGATTTCACTGTGAACGGTTTATTTTTCGATCCGGTCCGGGGGCGGTTGATGGACTGGGTGGGTGGGGAGCGGGATTTGGCGGAGGGGATTTTAAGGACAATTGGTTCTGCGGCGGAGCGGTTTGCGGAGGATCATTTGCGGTTGCTACGCGCCGTGCGGTTTGCGGTGCAGCTGGACTTTAAGATTGAGCCTGAAACTTGGGGAGCGGTGTGTGCTGCGGCGGGGATGATTCGGGGTATTTCAGCGGAGCGGGTGCGGGACGAGTTGCTCAAGATCCTGCGGCCTCCGCATGCGGCGCGGGGTTTCCAACTGCTTCAGGAGAGCGGGTTATTGGCTGAGGTTTTGCCTGAGTTGGAGGCCACCGTGGGCTGCGAGCAGTCGCCCGATTTTCATCCGGAGGGGAGCGTCTTCAAGCACATCAGCAAGATGCTGGGGATGCTTCCTTTGGAATCGGGTCCGGAGCTGGTGTGGGCGGTATTATTGCATGATGTGGCGAAGCCGGTCACGGCGGTGAAGGAGCCCGGGGAGGGGCGGATTCGCTTTCCTGAGCACGAGCGGGTGGGGGCACAGATGGCAGCGGGAATCCTGGAAAGACTGCGTTTTCCGCGGAAGTTCATGGATGCCGTGATTGAGTGTGTGCGGTTTCACATGCAATTTCTGGACGCGCCGGCCATGCGGCGGTCGACCCTGAGGCGGATGTTGATGCGGCCTCATTTTCCTTTGGAGCTGGAGTTGCACCGGCTGGACAGTTTGGGGTCGAACGGACGGATGGAGACCTATGACTTTGTGCGGCGGGAGCAGGAGTCCTTTGCGGCGCAGCCGGAGTTGGTGCCGCCGTTGCTTGGGGGTCGGGATCTGATGGCGCTGGGTGTGTTGCCTGGTCGGGGGATGGGGGAGATGCTGGGGGAGTTGCGTGAACTTCAGCTGCAGGGCGAACTGGGCAACAAGCTTGAGGCGGAGGCGTGGATACGCAAAAAACTGGCGAAAACCGCAAAATCCTGCTGGCGTTCTGGCGCAGAATGCCCTAGACGCAGTGTTCAACATATGCCCAAAGCACTTACCAAATCCCAGATTGCGGCAGCAATTGCCGAGAAAGTTGAAATCACCAAGAAGCAGGCGGTGGCCGTGCTGGATACCATCACCGAGCTGGCCTACAAGAATGCCAAGAACTCCTTCACTGTTCCCGGACTCGGGAAGCTCGTGCTTGTGAAGCGCAAGGCTCGCACTGGCCGCAACCCCGCGACTGGCGAGACCATCAAGATTCCGGCCAAGAAGGTCGTGAAGTTCCGCGTTGCCAAGGCGGCTAAGGACGCGATCCTCGGCGGCAAGTAATTCATTACTTTTGCAGCAAGAGCAGGGACCTTTCGGTCCCTGCTTTTTTTGTATTTCTGTCTGCCGTTTCAGGGCGAACGCGTGGGTGGATATCTCAGGTTGGAACGGGCGACATGGGGGGCGTGAGGAGAGTGGTGGGCCCAGAGGGATTTGAACCCCCGACCAAACGATTATGAGTCGTCTGCTCTAACCGCTGAGCTATGGGCCCGGAAGAGGTGGGCCATGCTGGGAAACTGCGCTGCGCTGGGCAAGGAGAATTGGTGTCCAAATACGACTTGCTCCGCGGAACGAGTGGATTCCGCGGAGCAGTGTGGGAGCAGACTGTGGAGGGATAATTAGACTTCGACCATTTCCGTTTTGGTTTTGGAACCACCGTTACCGAGGCAGGCGTTGAGGTCGGCATCGACTTCGCCTACTGGCATGAGGTTGAATTTTTCGACCAGCACATCGAGCACGGCGGGTGTGATGAAGGCGGGGAGTGTGGGCCCGAGCCGGATATTCCGGATACCGAGGTGCAGGAGGGTGAGCAGGATCGCGACTGCCTTTTGTTCGAACCAGGACAGGATCATGGAGAGCGGCAGGTCATTGACCCCGCATTTGAAGGCTTCGGCGAGGGCGCCGGCGATCTTGATGGCCGAGTAGGCATCGTTGCATTGGCCCAGGTCAAGCAGGCGAGGAATACCGCCGATCGTGCCGAACTCCATTTTATTGAAGCGGAACTTGCCGCAAGCGAGCGTGAGAATCACGCAGTCCTGGGGGACCTTTTCGGCGAACTCGGTGTAGTAGTCACGTCCGGTGCGGGCGCCGTCGCAACCTCCGATGAGGAAGAAGCGTTTGATGTCACCGTTTTTGACGCCGTTGATGACCTGGTCGGCCACACTGAGCACGGTGTTGTGGCCGAACCCGGTGAGGATGGTTTTATCGGGGCCATCCTCGGTGAAGCCGGGGGCGGCGAGGGCGGCTTCGATGAGCGGGGTGAAGTCGCGATTTTTGATATGTTGGACACCGGGCCAGGCGACCATACCTGCGGTGAAGATACGGTCGGAGTAGGAAGTCTGCGGTTCGATGATGCAGTTGGTGGTCATGAGGATTGCGCCGGGGAATTTGGCGAACTCGATCTTCTGATCCTGCCACGCGCCGCCATAGTTACCGACGAGGTGCTTGTATTTCTTGAGGTTGGGATAGCCATGGGCGGGGAGCATTTCACCGTGGGTATAGATGTTGATGCCCTTGCCTTCGGTTTGCTTTAGCAGTTCCTCGAGGTCCTTGAGGTCGTGACCGGAGACCACGATGGCTTTGCCCTTCAGGGGTTCCGTGCGGACGGGTGTTGGGACCGGGTGGCCGTAGGTTTGGGTATGCGCGGCATCGAGCATCTCCATGACCTGTAGATTAACGGCGCCGCAGGCCATGCTTAGGTTGAACAATCCATCCACGCTTGCTTCCGTCTCGGCCATGTAAGCCAAAGCCTCCGTAAAGTGGTCGTATACGGAATCAGCTTCACTACCGAGAATCAAAGCATGGTCAGCGTAGGCTGCGGCGCCTTTGATTCCATAAAGCAAGAGGTCCTGGAGTCCGGTGATATCGGGGCCGAGTTTTTCGCGGCGTTGGAGGACGGACACGGTGCGGCCCTGTTGAAGGAGGCCATCGAAGGAGCCGGCGGGTTCCCAGGTGCAGGGGCCGAGGGGGGTTTCGGGAACTTGTCCGGCAGCGGTGGTCGCACCGGTATACAGGTCACGGGCCTTGTCGCGGATGCCGGCGGCTTCCTGGAGCATTCCAGCGATGCGTTCGGCATCGAAGTTGACGTTGGTGACCGTGGTGAAGAGAGCTTCGAGGATGAACCGGTCGATGGTGCGGTCCCGTGCGCCGATTTGATGGGCGCGGTGGTTGAATTGCGCGATGCCTTTACAGGCATGGACGAGGAGGTCCTGGAGCACGGCGCTATTCTCGTCCTTGCCGCAGGTGGCAAACTCGGTGCAGCCCATTCCCCGGGAGGTTTGTTCACATTGATAACAAAACATAGAGTCTTTCTTTCTCGTTCAGATCGCGAAGCCGACCGCGCCACTCGACTTGGTTGACGTCGCTTTTGTTTGCACGGGAGAACTAAAGCAGAACGGGGAAGTCCTCGATTTGACCTTTGTCAATTCGAGGAGAGGAATAAGACAATCCGATCGATACGATCAGGACAGCTGGAAATGCGGAGAGAGGGGCGACGAGCCGGTTCCCTACCCGAGCAAGGCGGGTGCGAGGAATTGGCGGACGAGACGCCGCGCAGGATGCCGCAGGCAGCGGTCGCTGCCTGCGGTGGTTTATTGAGCAGCCTTACTTGGGCGTGGGTCCGCCCGGAGGCGCATTGAACCCCTTCTCGTCTATTCCGGGACAGTCGGCTGTGAGGCTAGAGTTTCCAGCCTTTGCGGTAGCGGTGTTGCACGAACTCAGCGGCCTGTTTGCAGTTGCGCGCCTGCATTTTGGCGCTATCCCAGTCGATGGCGCAGCCGGTGCGATAGGCGACGTTACCGAGCAGGGCGGCTTCCGTGAGCGGGCCGGAATAATCGAATGCGCAGGTTGTAGGTTGGCCGGTTTTACAGGCCAGGATCCATTCTGCGTGGTGGCCGATTGAATCGGCGATGAAGGGCGTGGGACGTTGGAAGTCCTTGTATTGCTCTTCGGGCAGGAGGACGTGGCGGCTGTAGTCGGAGATCAGCTGGCCCTTTTCGCCGATGAACAGAACTCCGCTGTTCCAGGTGAAGTCGGTTTGGCCTTCCAACAGGTCGTCTGGCTTTTTGCCGCCGTGGTACCAGGTCAATTTCACAGGCGGTTTCTCGCCTCGGGCGGGATAACCGTAGCGCACGATGAGCCAGGGCGGGGTGGAGTCGGGATGCACGGCGGGGCCGTCCACCACCTCGGCACTGAGCGGATGGCGCAGGTCCAGAGCCCAGTGGGGGAGGTCCATGAAGTGGCAGCCGAAGTCGGCGAGAGAGCCGCCGCCGAAGGCCCACCAGTTCCGCCATTTGAACGGCACCCATTCCGGGCTGTAGGGTCGGTATTCCACGGGGCCGAGCCAGAGGTCGTAGTGGAGATGGGCGGGGACGGGGGGATATTCTGTGGGGAGATCCATGCCGCCGTAGGTGGCTCCGACCCAGACATGCACTTCACGGACGGCGCCGATGGCGCCGGACTGGACGAGCTCGACGACGCGGCGGTAGTTGGAGCCGGCATGGATTTGGGTACCGATCTGGGTAACGCGTTTGTAGCGCCGGGCGGTTTCCGTGACGGCCCGGACTTCAGAGATGGTGTGGGCGAGGGGCTTTTCGCAATAGACGTGGCGACCGCTTTCGAGCGCCCATTTGGAGGCGACGGCGTGCACGTGGTCGGGGGTAGCGACGACTACCGCATCGAGGTCGGGCTGTTCCAGCAGGCGGCGGAAGTCATTGTAGCGTTTGGCTTGCGGGAACCTCTCACCTGCGGCGGCGAGGTAGTTGTCATCGATATCGCAGAGGGCGGCGATGTTTTCCGTGGCCACGTTGGTGAGGTTGAAGTTGCCTTGGTTGGCGACGCCGACGATACCGATATTGAGCTTATCGTTGGCGGAGAGCCTTCGTCCTTGGGGGACTGTGCTGCAGGAGACCCAGGCCATGGAGCCGGCGACGGCGGAAGCCTGTTTCAGGAACGAGCGACGATTTAGGAGCATAGACATAACGGTGTTAGCGCTGGTGTTGTTGGACCTAGTGAACGGGGGCATTCGACTGCAAGTGCGCAGGAATGTCGAGGACTGAGCTTGCGGACTGGTCAAAGCGACCGGGTTGGCGTAGGAACGGGCATGATCAATTCGACCTTGGTAAGGGCTGGGCTGGCAGGTCTTCGACGGTCAGTGGTGCCGGGTGTTGCGCTGGGTTTAGTTTTGTCGGGAACACTCTTTGCTGATGCGGCTTGGGAGGCGGGTGATGACGGGTTGATGCCGAAGGCTGAAACGGGCGTGCTGAGCTTTCTGGACGAGCATCCGGAGTATGATGGGCGTGGTGTAGTCGTCGCGGTTTTCGACACAGGGATTGATCCGGGTGCGGCAGGGCTGCAGCGCACGCCGGACGGCAGGGTGAAGATCATTGATGTAGTGGATGCGACGGGGAGTGGTGACGTGGACACCTCCACGGTAATTGAGGCGGAGGATGGCAGGCTGGCAGGACTGAGTGGCAGGACCCTGCAATTGGGGTCCGGATGGAGCAATCCGACGGGGAGTTACCATGTGGGCTTGAAGCCTGCGTTTGAAATCTTTCCTGACAGCCTGGTGTCACGCATTCGCGGGAAGAGGGCGGAACAGATGGCGCCGGTGCAGCGTGAAATGAGGACGAAGTTGCGTCGGCAACTGGAGTCATGGGATGACGAGCACCGATCCCCGACCGAGCAGGAGCGCAAGGAGCGGGACGATTTGGAGGAGCGACTGAGCCAGCTGGAGTCTTTGGCGGGTTCATTGCCTGATCCCGGGCCCATGCTGGACTGTGTGGTATTTCACGACGGGGAGGTTTGGCGGGCGGTGATTGATACTGACGAGGATGGTGATCTGGGGGACGAGCGGTTGATGGCGGACTATCATCGCGAGCATCAGTGGGCGAGTTTCGGCGAGGAGACGATGTTGAACTTTGCGGTGAACATCTATGAGGAGGGGCGGGTGCTTTCGATTGTGGCGGACAGCGGAATGCATGGGACACACGTGGCGGGGATTGTGGGGGCGTATTATCCAGAGTCACCTGAGCTGAACGGGATGGCGCCGGGCGCGCAGCTGGTATCCGTGAAGATTGGCGACACCCGGCTGGGCGGGATGGAAACATCGACGGGATTCGAGCGCGGTCTCGCGGTGGTTCGTCGTCACGGGTGTGACATCATCAACTTGAGTTATGGCGAACCGACCACGGCGCCGAACTCGGGCCGCATTCCGGAGTTACTGACGGAGCTTGTCCGGGAGGACGGGGTTATTTTCATTTCATCGGCGGGCAACGCGGGGCCTGCGATGTCGACAGTGGGAGCGCCGGGAGGCACGACCAGCGCCTTGATTGGGGTGGGCGCGTATGTTTCGCCGGCGATGATGGAGCGCGGGTATTCCATGCGGTCGGGTTTGGCTGAGACGCACTACACGTGGACTTCGCGGGGGCCGACGGCGGATGGCGACTGGGGGGTGAACATCTCGGCGCCCGGGGGTGCCATATCTCCGGTTCCGACGTGGACCCTGCAGCGGAGCATGATGGCGAACGGGACATCGATGGCTTCACCGAATGCGGCGGGTTGCGTTGCGCTGCTGGTATCTGGATTAAAGGCGGAGGGGCTTCCTTACACGCCATGGAGCGTACGGTTGGCGTTGGAGAACACAGCTCGAGCTATTCATGGCATGGAAGTGTTTACGCAGGGCCAGGGGTTGATCGATGTGGTGAGTGCCTACGAATGGCTGCGGGAGACGGGGGCAGCATGGGCAGATCAGCCGGCAGTGGATGTGCGGATTCCGTCGCTGCACAATGCAAGGGGGATTTACCTGCGGGAGCCACAGATGGTGCGGGAACCGGTGGCGGTTTCCGTCCAGGTGAGTCCGGTATTTCCGAAGGACGAACCCAACCCGGATCGTGTTGGGTACGAGAGGCGTTATCGGCTGGAGAGCACCGCGGACTGGGTGGAATCGGCGGCGAGCCTGTTATTGGTTCATGGGGGACGGTCCTTTGACGTGAAGGTGCACCCCGAGGGGCTTGCGTGGGGGGTGCACACGGCGGAGGTGTTGGGGTATGACGTTCTTGGCGGGGAGGATGCCGGTCCGGCCTTCCGGGTTCCGGTCACGGTGGTGCGGAGCATGGAAGTTGAGGAGCGGGGCGGGACTTTATGGAATGCTGAAGTGCATCTGGAACCCGGGGATGTTCAGCGGCTCTTTTTTGAAGTTCCGGCCGGGGCGACCTGGGCGGAGTTCAGGCTGACGGCTGGCGAACTGGAGGAGACGTTCCGGCTGGTATTGCATGCGCAACAGATCCTGGACGGCAAGCTGGCTTCCGAGACTGGTGCGAACCGTCGGTTGTCCTTTGAATCGAACGAGGCGAACACGGTGACCTTTGGGGTTGCGGAGGGGCATACCTTGGAGGTTTGTCTGGCGAGCTATTGGTCGACGCAGGGTGCGGGTGATTTTGAGGGGAGACTGGAGTTTTATGGTGTGGCACCCGAATCGGAGACCTTATTCCTGGATGGCGCTGCCAGGGCGACGTTGACGAGCGTGACGGCGGGACTGCGCGAGACGCGGCTACAATTACGGGGGCAGTTGAACCGTCGGTTGCGGACCATGACACCATCGGCGGCGGCGCTTACGCCACTGGACGCCGAGCGGGACGGGCTGCCGGAGAACCGGCAGATTCATCAGCTGGTATTGGAGTATGGGTTTCACCTGGATGCTGACACCACCGTGCGGCCGCGTTTCCCGGCGTTGAACGGCCGTTTGTACGATGGCGAGTTCGGGTCCCAGCTCTGGATGATCTTCGACGCGCAGAAGCGGTGGATCACGACGGACGATGGTTGGGAGCCCGGGCCGGTTCGATTGGAGAAGGGCGACTACGTGTTGCGGTTTCATTTGCGTCATGAGGAGGCTGGAGAGCTGAAGGAACTCGAGGAGCTGCCCATGGTGTTGGAAGAGACCTTGGGTTCGCCGATCGGCCTGGTTGTGTCCTCCAGTGCTGATGCTTTGCTGAAAGGGACTTCATCAGCAGTGGGGCAGTCGTTGGCCAAGGGTGAGCGGGCAGCGTTCTGGCTGGCGCCGTCGGATCCGGGAAAGCTCAGTGCAGCGGGAGCGCCGGGGGATATTCTGGCGGGCAGCATTCAATACGAGGCTGGCGGATCAGCGCCGTCGTATCCCGTTTTCGCGTCTATCCCGCCTGCGGTGAAATCGGGCGGGAGCGGATCGAATTCGCCGTCAAAGGAGAAGCTGACGCCTGAGGAGGAATATGAGCGCGACCTGCGGGAGTGGAAGGTAGCCCGGCTGAAACGGTTGGGCGCCGCGAACAAGGGAGACGCTTTTGAGGCTCTTTACTCGGAGTTGCTGGCGGAGGATGCAGAGCAACTGGAGGTGCATGAGGCGCGGCTGCACTGGATTGACAATGATGAACGGAAGGCGCGGCTGGCTTCCGTGGTGGAGGCGGCGAATGCGGTATTGGCGCGGATTGACACGACCGCGCTGGCGACCGGGCTGGGCAGGCGCACGAACCCGGAGGATTCCGAAGCGACGACCTTGACCAAGGAGCTGAACGAAAAGAAGGGCGTATTGATTGATGCGCTGTATCGCAAGGGCCGGGCACTGGCGTGGATGGAGCTGCCTGACGAGGGCGGGGCGGATGAGAGTGCCGAGCCCCCGTTTGAGTCGGACACCATTGAGAAGCTCTTTGAAGCGAACTATGCGGAGCTGATGCGCTGGGTTGAACCTGAGGATGCGCGAGTGATTCTGCTGACCATTCGGCGCGAGTGGCGCCAAGGACGACTGGGTGAGGCGTTGCGGTTGCTGCAGGTAGAAATTGGGCGGCAGCCGACGAGTCGCAAGCTGTTGGAGAAGCGGATTCGTTTGTTGGACGAGCTGGGCTGGGAACAGCTGGCTGAGCGCGAGAGGATGCGGCTTCTGTTGAGTTATCCGACTGGCTACGCCCTCTTCTGAACCCGCAGCGTGCGGTCGATCTGAACGAGCGAAGGGACGGGGGCAGCGGCCTCGGGCTCGATGTAGGGCTTGCGAGCGAGGAGGGTGGGGCCATGTTCGCGCCACCAATTGGCCCGGCAGGATTCGTCCCACTGCCCGGCCTCGGGTGTGGCCAGCAGTGCCTGTTTGAGTTCGGCGACGGTGGCGGGACGTTCGTCGAGTTTCTTCTTCAGGCAGCGCAGGAGGATCGCTTCCATCTGCGGACTGACCTGCACGTTGGGGAGGGTGGATGGAGCGACTGGCGTCTCATTCAGGTGCTTCTCGGTAACTTCCTCGGGGGTGGCCCCTTCGAACACCGGATGCCCGACGAGCAGGTAGTAGCCAAGAGCGGCCAGCGAGTAGATATCGCTGCGGGGATCGCTGCGTCCCGGCGTGCGAATGGACTCGGGCGACATGAAAAGCGGGGTGCCGACCGTGGTTTCATCGCCGGGCAGCGATTCTTCGCTGGAGTCATTTTCATCGCGCCGGTATTCCCGGACCAATCCGAAGTCGAGCACCTTGACAGCGTCGGGTCCCTGCCCGCGGTGTGTAAGGAAAACGTTGGCGGGCTTAATGTCACGGTGCACGAGTCCCCGTTCATGGGCTTCGTGGAGGGCATCGACAATGTGGAGCAGAATATACATGACGCGGGTGGCGGGCTGGGCTCCGTACATGACGACGAGGTCCTTGAGGTTCAGGCCCTGCAGCAGCTCCATGGCGTAGTAGAAGATGCCTTCGGGCGTATGGCCGTAGTCGTAGACCTGTATTGTATTGGGGTGAGTGAGCTGGCAGGTGAGCCGGACTTCCCGTTCGAAGTGCCGGATGGACTCGGGGTCCGTGCGTTCGGGCAGCAGGAGTTTGATGGCGGTATCGCGACGCAGAAGTGCGTGTCGTGCGCGGTAGACGACGCCCATGCCGCCTTCGCCGATTTTCTCCTGTAGTTCGTATTGGCCGAGGCGGCGCGCTTTGAGTTCGGCTTCTGACAGGCGCCTTTTCCAGCCCGCACCGAGATAGGAGGCGAAGAAGAAGCCGTTGGCGCTGAGCACCAGGAGGAGGAAGAGCACGAGGAACAGCGTACGCAGGAGGCGCAGGGCCGAGAAAGCTTCCCGGGCATCCATTTGGGTTACGACACCGAAGTCTCGCCCGGGAAGCCATTGCCAGGCGGCCACCACCGGCACGCCACGATAATCGCGGGCTGGCGTGACCCGAACGTCGTCCCGCCCTGCGAGGGCTTCGAGGACAGAATGTGTGAGCGGACAATTGGTGGTGGCGGTCTGCATGACGAAGCCCCTCGACAGGTCACCACCCGGATCAACCAGTGGCAGGGTGAGCGCGGAAGTCACTTCGGAACGGTCCTCCAGGAGTCCGAATGCCTTTAGCTGGTCGTCGAACCGGCTGCGAGAGATCATGAGGCCGCTGGAGTCGAAAGCGTAGGTTTCACCGGTTTGGCCGAAGCGTGCGACCGAGAGAATCCGGCTAAATTCCTTTTCGGGATCGATGATGAGGGCGAGGGCACCGCGGATGACGCCATTGTCGTCGCGGATGGGCGCGGC
This sequence comes from Verrucomicrobiota bacterium, assembly GCA_046047235.1. Classification (GTDB taxonomy): domain Bacteria; phylum Verrucomicrobiota; class Verrucomicrobiia; order Limisphaerales; family JAHDYP01; genus JBMTVN01. The sequence goes on from JBJOII010000001.1 coordinate 61,607, forward strand.
CACCATCATGAGCATGATATCACCGGATGGACGGAAGGCGGGGTTGGCTGGCCCGTCGCCGCCGGGGCCGGGGCCGCGGCGTCCTTCGAGCGGCCGGAATCTGGGGCCGTCTTCACTGCCGGGCTCACGCCCGGGGTCACGTCCGCCACCGAAGCCCGGGCGCATACGGTCGGGCATACGGGGTCGGAAAGGAGTGATCAGGAGGGGTTCACCGGTGGCGAAGAGGCCGGCAAATCGGCCCTGATGTTCTTCGGAGACAGGCATGCCCATGCGACCGCGACCGAACATGGACAGCACCTGCATATTGGTACCTACGAGCAGGCCGACATGGCCGAGGGGTTTCAGTCGATCCTGCAGGTAGCGATCGACACCACTGGCTTCCGTCCATGGGGGCGGACCTCCAGCCTGTCTTCGGGGGCCTGGCATGGGCAGGGCGGCGGGATCTTCCGAGAATCTGGCGAGAGCGAGTTTACGGAGTTCGGGTTCACTGGAGAGGAGGCTGACGAGCTGGGTTTGGTTGGTGACCCAGATTTCGAGGGCGGTGACGTTGGCGTGCAGGGTGGTTTCGAGTTCGGCGCGCACGGTGGATTCGAGGGTGCGGCGCAGTCGCAGGTTGCCCCACCAGCCGAAAACGGCCACGAATGCGGCTGCCAGCAGGAGCAGCATCCACAGGTTGAGTCTTCGTCCGGAGTTCATTCTTTGATTCACCTTCCAACCATCCCTATACCCCCATCCAGACTCGAATCAACAGGCGGAGGTTACAAATTCCTTCCGTCGAGCCGGGCCGGTACTGGTTGAGACGGGCTGCCGGTGGAGGGTAGACCATGATTGTCGGGGGGGCGAGGGACGTGTAAAAGGCGTGCGTTTGGGGGCGAGGCCCCTAGACTGGGGCTGTGAAATCCATTCCGTTGGTGGAGCGCTTTACTGTGTGGCTGGTGATTCTTGGGTTGGCGGGCTTAACTCCGGCCGGCTTGGGCCAAACGCCACCGGGAGAGTTTCCGAACATGGCTGAGCAATCGGTTCTACCGCAGGGTGATGGGCTTGCGGCCGCTTACCCGGGTGATCGGGGGATTCGGGACGATGAGGGTGTGCTCTTTGCGGACGACTTTGAGGCGGGTGATTTCCGGGAGCGTTGGGATTCCGTGCGGGATGATGACCGTGCGGTGCTTTCGCTGGTGGAGCCGGGAGAGTCGGGCGGGAAGCTGGGGAAGCGGGCACTCCGGGTTACCGCGACCTTGGGAAAGAACACCGGAGGGGGACTGACGCAGTGGTTTGAGTCGGCAGACAGCGTATTCATCCGCTTTTACGTCCGGTTTGATACCAGGTGCGACTACATCCATCACTTTGTGACCTTGAGGGCGAATCGAGGTTTACAGGGTGGGGATCGATGGAGTGGGTTTGGAGGCGCGGGGGAACGTCCGGACGGTGACGCACGCTTTTCGACGGCGCTTGAGCCCTGGGGAAACTGGGGTCGCTGGGCGGCTCCGGGGCGGTGGAACTTTTACAGTTACTGGCATGAGATGCAGGCGAGCGGGGATGGGAAATACTGGGGAAATGGATTCCGGCCGGAAGTTCAGGACGACATTCCGAAGGGGCGATGGATTTGTTGTGAGTTCATGTTGCGGCACAACACTCCGGGGAAGGCGGATGGCGAGCAGGCCTACTGGATTGATGGCCGGCTTCAGGGCCATTGGAAGGGCATTAACTGGAGGACTACTGAACGGTTGCAAGCGAATGCCTTGACCCTGGAGAGCTACGTGACCGATCGCTGGACCAAGCAAGCGACGAACATTGTGGATTTCGACAACCTGGTGATTGCGCGGCAATACATCGGGCCGTGCCGATAGGATGGTCCGTCAGCGGGCTGATGCCGGTTATCCAGCTTACGGGAGCACGATTTACGGGGGGCCGAAGCTATGCGTGAATTATCCCAGAAGCTTCTTGAGGGCATCGCGAGCGGCTTGTTCCCGTTGGTTTTCCTCGCTGGGCTGGGTGAACTCACGTTTGGCGAACTCGAAATATTCGCAGTAGGTGGCAGCGGCTTTGTCCTCAACGGGGTCTGCGCGACGATCGCGGCAGTGGTAGGCGACTGTGGTATCGTAGCTGAAGCAGTTTCGGCACACGCGCAGGTCGGTCTGGCATTGATCGCAAGTTTCACTGCGGCCCGGAGTTCTGTTGTGCTCGAATACACAGCCGCATTTCCAGCAATGGCGCGTCATGGGCGGCAGTCTAGCAGAACGGACAAGCAGAGGAACCTTTTTGCGTGCGCTGGAGCCAGCGACGCCTAACATCGGTCGCGATGTCCGATGTTTTCCAGCAGGCACTTGATTCGACGCTGCTTTATCTGGGTCAGCTACGTGAGCGCGGGGTGCGCCATGTGGCGGTATCTCCCGAGACACTGACGGCACTGGCGGCGGAGCCCAATCGCGCCATGACTGCGCGCAAGCCGGCCGCTTCGGCCAAGACCGCGCCAGCGGCTGGCCGGCGTAAAGCACCGCCAGTTCCTGCTCCTGCTGCTGCCCCTTCGGCGCCGGCTGCAGCATCGCCGGCCAAGCACTCCCCTGCCCCATCTGCTGGAGGAGGGGACAAGGAATCGGCCATGGCGGCTTTGCGGGAGCGCGTCCTGAAGTGTCAACTTTGCCCTCATTTGGCGTCATCGCGAACCCAGGTTGTGTTTGGGGTGGGGACGATCCACACCGACGTGATGTTTGTAGGGGAGGCGCCGGGGGCGGATGAGGACCGGCAGGGTGAGCCGTTTGTGGGGCGTGCGGGGCAGTTGTTGACGCGGATTATTGAGACGATGGGGCTTTCGCGAGAGACGGTGTTTATCGGGAATGTGTTGAAGTGCCGGCCTGACACGCCGGGACAGACCAGCGGCAATCGGAAGCCAAAGCCTGAGGAGATGGAGGTCTGTCTGCCTTATTTGCGTGAGCAGATTGAGATCATCCAGCCGAAGGTTCTCGTGGCGCTGGGGGTCACTGCGATGGAGGGTTTGTTTGGACGGACCCTGCAGATCACCAAGGCACGGGGCAACTGGCAGGAGTTCCAGGGCATACCAGTGATGCCAACGTATCATCCGGCCTATTTGCTGCGGAACCAGTCGCTCAGCGAGAAGCGGAAGGTCTGGGAGGATATGCTGAAAGTGATGGAGCGGGTGGGGATGCCGATCAGCGAGAAGCAGCGGAACTATTTCCTGACGAAGTAAGTCCGGCGGCGACGGTGTTCAAGGTCGAGGGTGGAACTTCTGGTGGGCGTCCTGCAGCCGGTCACCGGCCACGTGGGTATACACTTCGGTGGTGGCGATGCTGCTGTGGCCGAGCATTTCCTGAATGACGCGAAGGTCCGCACCATGTTCGAGGAGGTGGGTAGCGAAGCTGTGCCTGAGCATGTGGGGAGTGACGTTGCGTTCGATACCGGCGAGGCGTGCTCGACGTTTGATGCGGAGCCAGAGCGTAACCGAGGCAAAGCGGGTGCCGCGCAGTGTGAGGAAAACATTTCCCGGCGACTTGCGTTGGACCAACTGGGGGCGGGCGACATCCAGGTAACGTTGCAATACTTCGATGGCTTGCCTGCCCATGGGAACGACGCGTTCCTTGTCGCCTTTTCCGATGACCGTGACGAAGCCGGCATCGAGGTGAAGCTGTTCAATCCGGAGGTCACAGAGTTCCTGCAAACGGAGGCCCGAGGCGTAGGCCAACTCGAGGATGGCCTGATCGCAGAGGGATGCGGGAGTTTCGGGAGTTAGCGGCTGGAGCAGCCGCAGAACTTCCTGGAGGGTCAGCGCTTTGGGCAGACGTTTCCAGCGTCGGGGCAGGCTCAGCTGTTCTGCCGGGTTTTCGCGCACGTGGCCTTCCCGCTGGGCGTAGCGGAAAAAGGCACGGATGGCCGCGATCCCCAGATAGAGGCTCTCGTTGCTCAGGCGATTTGCGGGCTTTCCCTTGGCGGATTCGGCATCGGGCTTCTTGTCTCTCGGGGGACGCCCCCGGCCTCCCTGCTTGCGATCCCGCTCATGTTGCAGGAAAGCCATGAGCTTCTCACTGTCGACACCAGACCAGCTGGTGATGCCACATTGACCGCCCCACGAAGCGAACCGATTCAGCTGGACGGCGTATGTTTTGACCGTGTTCTCCGACAACCCGCGTTCCAGGCGCAGGTGTTGCAGAAAATCCTCGATCAACTCGTCCATCCCGGACACCACGCCAGCGGTTCCATGGGTTGTCAACGGAATTACCCCCGGACCGTGTCTTGCGTTGGGCGGTGTAGTCTGCATGATCACGCGTCGAACGTTTTTTTGCATAGAGCCGAGGATGAAACCCACACCCTACACAGCGTTGCTGCACGAGCTGCAGCAGGAACCCCGCAGATGGCTTGTTACCGGAGCTGCCGGCTTTATTGGCTCAAACATCGTGGAAACGCTGCTGCGCCTGGGCCAAAAGGTAGTCGGGCTGGACAACTTTGCTACGGGCCATGCGGCGAACCTGGAGGATGTCCGGCATCTGCTTCCCGGCCCTTACCGGAAGAACTTCCGCTTTATCGAGGGGGACATCCTGGATGGGAAGGCTTGTCGCAAAGCCTGTGCAAAAGTGGACTACGTGTTGCATCAGGCTGCGCTGGGATCCGTGCCAAGGTCCATCGAGCAGCCTTTGGCGAGCCACGACAGCAACGTCACCGGATTCATCACGATTTTGTCAGCAGCGCGCGATGCGGGGGTGCGCCGCTTTGTGTATGCGTCGAGCAGTTCGGTCTACGGAGACCATCCCGGCCTGCCCAAGCAGGAAGCGACCCTTGGCAATTTGCTGTCGCCGTATGCGGCCACGAAGTTCATCAACGAGGTGTATGCCTCGGTCTTTGCGACGTGCTACGGCATGGAGACCATCGGGCTGAGATATTTCAACGTGTTCGGACCGAGGCAGGACCCTGAAGGGGCCTATGCTGCGGTGATTCCCAAGTGGGTGGCATCACTGTTGCGTGGCGATGACGTGTTCATCAACGGCGACGGCGAGACGAGCCGGGACTTCTGCTATGTGGCGAATGCGGTTCAGGCGAACCTGCTCGCGGCGACGACTTGCCGTCGGGGTGCCGCCAACCAGGTTTACAACGTCGCCTTGAACGAGCGCACAACGCTCAAGCATCTGTATCAACTGATCCGGGACGGCTTGGCTGCGCGGCATCCGCAGGTCGCGGATGCGAAACCGGTCTATCGCGAGTTTCGCAAAGGTGATGTGCGGCATTCGCAGGCGGACATCAGCAAGGCAAGGCGACTGCTCGGGTTCCGGCCGACGCACCGTTTGGCGGATGGACTCAACGAGGCATTGAGCTGGTATGAATCACAGTGCTGACAAAGACGCTGCGGCGGCAGCGGCCCTTGGGGGGCATTACTGGGAGGACTGTTACCAACGTGGTGACATGCGCTGGGACAAGGGGGCACCCTCGCCGGGGCTGGTGGACTTTCTTGCGGCGCATCCGGATCTTCCACGCGGCACGGTCTGCTCACCGGGATGCGGCACCGGGCATGACGTGCGAGCCTGGGCCCAGGCAGGGTTCCGGGTGACGGGTGTCGACATCGCACCTTCGGCAGTGCGGCTGGCTGCGGAGCGGACGCCGGTCAATCTGGCGGGGGTGGACTTTGTGCAGCGGGATTTTCTGCGGGACACGCCTGAGGAGCCCTTTGACTGGATGTGGGAGCACACGCTGTTTTGTGCCATCCACCCTTCCCTGCGCGAAGCCTATGTGGATGCGGTGCCGCGCTGGGTTAAGCCAGGCGGGCACTTCCTTGCTGTGCATTACCTGATCCCGGACGAGGACGGTCCACCGTTCGGGACGACAATGGAGGAGTTGCTGCGTCGCTTCTCGCCGCGTCTGGAACTACTGGATTCCTGGGTCCCACGGTCCTACCCCAACCGCACCGGGCTGGAGCTCATGCTGTGGTGGAGAGTCTGACTGACTGATCACTGCACACTGGCAGCTAGCTGCTTGCGGGGGCAGGAGGCGGGGGCGGCGTGGCACCGTCCGTTTGAGACGCGGTAACCCAGGGCATGCCCGGCGGGAGACTCCGGATGTGGAGGTCACGTTGCGGGAAGGCAATCTCGATACCGGCCTCGTTGAACTTGCGATTGATGGCGGAGAGGAGCGAGTGCCGCGTAGCAAGCCGTTGATCGAAGCTGCCCAAAAAGCAGCGCAACGTCATGTTCAGCGTGCTGTCACCGAACCCCTCGAAGTAGGCCATCGGCGGTGGCTCAGTGATGACCTGCGGATTCTCGCGTGCCGCCTCCAGCAACAAGTCGCGGGCCTTCTCGACGTCGGAGCCGTAGGCAACTCCGACCTCGATGACGACGCGGTTCACCGAATTGGACAGTGTCCAGTTGAGCACGCGCCCCGTGATGAACTCCTTGTTGGGTACGATGAATTCCTTGTGGTCCCAGTCGGTGATCGTCGTTGCGCGAATCTGGATTCTGGACACCACCCCGGTGATATCGGAGACCGTGACGATATCCCCGACGCGGATGGGTCGTTCCAGGAAGAGCAGCAGGCCGCAGACAAAGTTGGCGACGACCTCCTGAAGGCCAAAGCCCAGGCCGACGCTGAGAGCTGCGGCAATCCAGCTAAGCTGGGACCAGTTCATCCCCAGCCGGTTGAAGGCGATGAACGTTCCCAGGGCAGCGAGCACGTACTGGCTCATCGCACTAATGGCGTAGCGACTACCGGGGTTGAGCGGGAGGTTTTGCAGGATCGCGATCTCCAGAAGTCCGGGCAGGTTGCGACAGGCGGCGATCGTGACGACAACCACGAGCAGGCTGGAGACCAGATTGGCGAGCGTGATGTCTTTGAGCTGGCTCACCCCCTCCACCATGGTGTTCACCGTCCAGAGCGTGTAGTGGTTCAGGTAATTGAGCGCCGGAAATTCGGCCGACCAGATCAACCACAAACCCACCACCAGGGCAAAACCCAGCATCGTCCGCAACAGGCGCCGGGTTTGCGTTTTCACTGTGGAGAGCTTCATCTCAGGCTCTTCAGCCAGAGCCTTGAGCATGGATTCGTCGCCATCGGTTTCTTTGCGTGACGCACGTCGTTCCCGGATTTGGGCCAGCGCCAGGGATCGCTCCCGGACATAAAGCCAACGGGCGGCAAGGTGGTGAGTGAGGACGACCGCCATCAGGTAAACCATGCTGTAGAGCAGGCGCAGTTCAAGTCGCAGGGCCGTGTAGAAGTAGCCTGCTGCTGCGAGCCCGAGGAGGATCAGCGGCCCCACCACAACAAGGGCATACCAGAGCCGGCCCAACCGGGCGGCCCATCCAGTCGGGTTGCGTCGGAGCAGCTCGGCAAACACACCGTCAGTCGGCCGGAAGAGCCGCTTGGCCAGCATGGCCAGGGCGATCATGACAACGAAGAACCCGATCCTGCCAAGGCTATCGATAACCTGACGGTTCTTTTGCCAGACCGTGGCCGCGACGACAAAGTTGGTTCCAGCGATCACCGGGAGAAAGCGGATGAGATGTCGACGGAGCAAGATAATCGTTGGCTTTTCCCAACGGAAGTGGACCTCGGCGATGCCTTTCGGACTGCAGAGTTCGATCAGGGGGAGAAAGACGAGAAGGTGGATTCCGAGATACCACAAGGCCCTGCCCATGGATTCCACAAATTCGCTGGCGCCTTCCACGCGGGCCAGTTCACTGCCAAACCAGATCGGCAACGCCACGAACGGGAAAACCCTCGCAAACAGGATGACCATGGCCCGCAGCGTCAGCTGAAAGTCGTCCTCCTCGATGCGCCGGACCTTTTCCGCGATGGCGGCGAGCCTGGAAGTCAAAGTCTTTCTCCCGGCGAGGGCGATGATCGTGAGCAGGCAGAGTATACCGCACAACCATGAGGACTTCCGGGCCACCATCTTCGACGACGCCCACAACTGCGACAACTGGCCGGGATGAACCAGCCAGGCCACCGAAGGTCCCAGCTGCCGCAGCGTGTCCAACCCCAAAGGCGAAGCGCTCGGCGTCCACATCAGGACCTCCGCAAGGAACTTCCGGTAAGCCTCCACGAGATCGATGTAGTCGGACTGGGCATTGTCCAAACGCCGCAAGGCCTGCATCAGCTCGTCGTACTGGGTTCGCAATTTCCCCAGCAGCTCGCGTCGGGACTGCAGCATTTCCTCGACGTTCTTCTGGAGAACCTCGGCTTCTGCCGGGGACAGGCTGGCCTCAACCTTGTTGGTATCAGCCAGGATCGATCTGGCTGCTCGGTTGACGAGGAGCAGTGACTGGATGGAGGAATCAACCAGGACACGCTGCAGCCCATTGGTTGAGATGATGCTCCGGGTTTCGTCCAGTTCGTCCTGCAGGACGCGGACCTCGGGCAACTGCCGTCGTTCGTTTAGGAGAATGGAGGCGAGCGCTTCGCTCAGCCCTGCAGCTTCGATTTGTCGGAAGGCGTTAGTGTAGGCGAAGGTGATGGACTGCTGGCGTTCCTCGGCGATCTTGAGCCGGACGCTGATATTGGTGTTCAGAGCAGTGACTTCGGCGAGCCGGGCGGCATACACGGCATTTGTGGCGGCAAGTTCCTGGAGGATTGGATGCTTGTCTTGCGCTTCCCGCTGGGCCTTGGCGGCGTTCATTTCAGCAACCTTGGCTTCATCAGCGGTTTTTTGGTTCACCAGCTTCTCCAGTGTGGCGACTTCCACATCGGCTGCAGCGACTGCCTGTGCGGCGACCTGCCGCTGGACGCCGAGCAATTCCAGCAGCATGGGCTGGCTGAGGTTTTCCTGTTCGAGCATGGCCAGCGTTTCCTGGGCCGCGAGGCGCTGGGCGGCGGCCAGCAGCTGGCGCGAACGAAAGCTGGCCTGACTTTCCCCTTCCAGCGGGGAAAGCTTCAGCTCGGATTCCGCCTTCTTTAGACGTTCCTGTTCGGCATCCTTTTCCGCGGGCGTGCTGGCGGGACGCTTCTGTCGATCGGCAAGGCTCTGTTCGACTTTCGCGAGATTCCCCTTGGCCGTTGCGGCCGCGGCCTTGGACTGCGTCAGGGCTTGTTTGAGCTCCGGGAGACTGGAATTTGTGGTGAGTCCTTCCGGTAATTTTTGCTCGGGGAGACCCGAGTCTTCCGTCCGCTTCACCTGCTCACGCAAAGCCTGGGTCTGACCGGGAGATTCGATGATGGCCTTCTCGAAAGCAGCTGCTTTCCGTCGACTTTGATCTGCGACATCCAGTTGCTTGAGTGCGGCTTCGTAGCGGCTGGCGAGGTCCTTGCGGGTTTGCTCTTCCAGGTCCTTGTTGGCCTGAATCTCAGCCAGCAGGGCGTTGACTCCCTCCACAGTGGGGTTTTCCACCCGAATATCCCCCACTGCTGCTGCAGCCAGCGGAGCGTTGGTGGCTGGAAAGGCGTCAGGCTGGCTCGTGGTTGCCGGTGCCGACAAGCTGGCCAGGCTGCAGACCACCTGGAATAGCAGGAAGAGCAAGGTTGGCTGCATGTGCTTGTTTAGTCTCATCATTGGGGATACCGCCCGCCGTGCTGGGGACCGATGCCGCAGCCCCCGGCCGGCTGGCTTCCGAGGAGCTTTCCGAAGGGGATCACTACCATGATGGCATCCGATTCGCCAGCGTGATTCCCCCGGATTCCCGTGGTTAAGGGTTGCCTTTTCCGTCGATTTCACCATGGTGAACAATGTCTTCGCGGTCTTAGGCACCGTTTCGCGGGGCGAAGACCTCCCCTGTGAGCCATCCGGTAGTTCGTCCGAAGGTCGAATTCACGCTGTTGAAAAGCAGAAGGGTTCTTCGGTCCCCGGAGGTGGCTTGAACAGGAACGAAGTTCTCCCTGCGGGCCAATGGGCCGCGTCAATCAACACCATTATTGTCGGTCATTAGTGAATGAAAGAAGAAGCTATCGAAGTCGAAGGTCGTATCCACACCGTGCTCCCGGGCACGATGTTCCGCGTCCAACTGAAGAACAACCACATGGTTCTTGCCACGATCTCGGGCAAGATCCGCCAGCGCTGGATCCGTCTCTCTGTGGGGGACCGTGTGCGCATGCAGATGTCTCCCTACGATCTTAACAAGGCGCGCATCGTCTGGCGCCTCAGGTAGCACTTCAATTAGAGGCGGCAGGCGCAGGGCCCATGCCGCCGCACCGAAGGCAGGGACGCCCCTTCCCGGTGCATTTCCTCAGGTCGGTTTCACCTTCCCGCCGGCAAAACGGGCACAGAGCCCGATTGCTTACATTCCCGACCTGCCCCATGCTGGGGCCATGATCCAAGTCGATCCACTGGATGAGTTGCTGGTATGCCGGTTGGACCTGCGCCGCAAGGCAGCCGAGCCGGGCACAATTATCATTTTCGGGGCCAGCGGCGACCTAACCTCCCGCAAGCTCATCCCCGCGCTGTTTCACCTGCATCAGGAAAAGCAGCTGCCTGAGGCACATCGGGTGATTGGTTTCGCACGAAGGGAGAAGAGCGACGACCAGTGGAGGTCCGAGCTGCGCGCTGGAATGGACCGGTTTTCGCGGACCGGGCCACCGGCGACAGACGGATGGGATAGCTTTGCTTTACGGCTATCCTATTGTCAGGGAGACCTTGAGGATCCTGCGGCTTACCAGAGGCTGAAGGACCTGGTTGAATCGCATGCTGACGAGGCAGTGCGGGAAAACCGAACGTTCTATCTGGCAATCAAGCCGAGCCAGTTTGCTGCGGTAGCGCGCAATCTTGAACAGGCAGGATTGCTCAGCCGGGACGAGCCCGCAGCTTCACGCCAACGGCTCGTGGTAGAAAAGCCGTTCGGGCATGATCTTCTGTCTGCACGACAGTTGAACGACGCTTTGATGGCTCATGCCCACGAACGACAGGTCTTCCGCATCGACCATTATCTAGGGAAGGAAACCGTCCAGAACATCCTGCTGTTCAGGTTTTCGAACGCGATTTTTGAACCCTTGTGGGGCCGCCAGGCGGTTGACCATGTCCAGATAACTGTGAGTGAGAAACTGGGGGTCGGCAACCGGGGGGGATTCTATGAGGAGGCCGGCGCGATGCGGGATATCATCCAGAACCATCTATTGCAGGTGCTGGCCCTGATCACCATGGAACCGCCGGTGAGCCTCGAAGCTGAAGCTATCCGTGACGAGAAGGTCAAGCTACTGAAGGCGGTGCGTCCGTTCGACGCAGCCTCGGCTGAGCGCTATTCAGTTCGCGGCCAGTATACCTCGGGCACTGTGGATGGGGAGTTGCGGCCGGGTTACCGCGAGGAGTTGCAGGTGGATCCGGCATCGAACGTGGAAACCTTTGTCGCGATGCGCCTGATGATCGACAACTGGCGATGGTCGGGTATTCCGATTTACGCCCGCACGGGCAAGAACCTTCCGTTGAGTGCAACGGAAGTGAGAGTGCAATTCAGGCCAACACCTCACGTGCTCTTTGCGGCGCAGTGCGGACCGCGGCTGGATGCCAACGCCATCACCCTCAGGCTGCAGCCGCATGAAGGCATCTCGCTCCGATTCAACGGCAAAGTGCCCGGGGCGAGCATGCAGATTCGTCCGGTGCGGATGCAGTTCTCCTATAACAGCGAGTTTGGCGCCTACACTCCCGAGGCCTATGAACGGCTGCTGCTGGAGGCCATGGCCGGAGATCCCACGCTGTTCATCCGTCGCGACGAGGTTGAGGCTTCCTGGAGCATTGTGGATCCAGTGCGTCAAGTGTGGAACAGCAAGCCCCTGGAAGATGGCGAGTTTTATGCCGCTGGCTCCTGGGGTCCGGCGGCCGCCGATGAACTCCTTGCCCGCAGCGGGCACGCCTGGCGCAATCCCCAGGCGGCACAGTAGTACGGAGCAGGCCGCTTGCGGGAATCCTTCGGCGGGCGCATGTTGCCGGATGATACCTGCACGGCGAGTCGTGCTCTTCGCCTGGGTCATTTGCGCAATGCTCACCGGTTGTCATGGAGCGGACCAAGGCGATCCTGATCGCAGCGAGGAACGCCGCCGCATGGTGCGGGAGCAGCTGGCGGCACCGGGGCGAGGCATACGGAATACCGCCGTGCTGCAAGCCATGGGCAAAGTTCCAAGGCACGAATTTGTACCCGGTTCGCAGAAGCACCATGCTTATGAGGACCGCCCCCTGCCCATCGGGTATGACCAGACTATCTCACAACCCTACGTGGTCGCGTTCATGACCGAACAGCTGGATCCCGGAATGGCTGACAAGGTGCTGGAAATAGGCACTGGATCAGGCTATCAGGCTGCGATTCTGGCGGAACTGGTCCGAGAGGTTTACACAATTGAAATTGTTGAACCACTAGCCCGGTCAGCGAACGCCACATTCAACCGGCTGGGTTATACCAACATCCGGGTGCGCGCTGCCGACGGCTATCAGGGCTGGCAGGAGAACGCGCCATTCGACGCCATTATCGTGACGTGTGCCCCTGACCATGTTCCCGAGCCCTTGGTGCAGCAGCTCCGCGAGGGCGGGCGCATGATCATTCCTGTGGGCGACCAGGGAAGCCAGGAGCTGGTGTTGCTGGAGAAGCGGCACGGTTTACTCCACCGCCGCAGCGTGCTTCCGGTTCGCTTTGTTCCCATGACCGGCCGGGCCATGAAGCCCGCCCCCCCTTGAGTGGAGGGGCTATAGACCGGGAGGTTTTTCCCATCGCTACTTGCCAAGACGTCAACTGGGGACGATTAGTACCTTAGCAGGCCTGGAAGGAGAAACTCCATGCCAGGGTTTTGGAACAGAGCGGAAACCCAGAAGCCCAGAGCTTATGCGCAAGATGTTCTATGTGGACTATGCGATGTGCGGCGGAGACAACCTGCCGGACGACTTCGATCTTGAGGAATTCTGCGAGGTTCTGCAGGGGAAGCTGCAGGATGATGTGGAGGTCATCCCCGTCATGCATGGTGAGGGTCGTGCCCTAAACCGCGACGGCACTATTGTCAGTGAGACCGTCTTCCTGGAGGCACTGGGCGAGTATATCCCGCAGTAGCCCCCGATGTGCTCCACACGCGATCCCTGCTCAACCGGCGAACTGTACGACAACTTGGCTGTACGGATTATCGGTGCACGTACGCGAATAATCCGTTAGGGTTTCTGCTGGGACTTTTGACGATGGTCTGTGGCAGAGCGGGTGTCCACATCATGCGGCGGCACGCAGGAATCGGAAAGGTCCTGCCACCGCTATTTGGGCAAAGACGGCGCCTAGCAGATCCGGGGCAATTGCTCCCCGCTGAGCCGGTCCAGTATCCTTCTCGCACCGATCTGGCTGCGAAGAATGACCCTGGATGATGCCAAGGATTCAGCCAGCACGGTCCCGATGCGCCGTGCTCCGCTGCTCACCTCTTCGCCCCGGAGGATTTCCAGTGCAGGAGCTGCGTCAGCCTCGGGAACGAAAAGCACGAAGCGTCCTTCATTGGCGACGTAGAGGGGGTCCAGGCCCAGCAACTCACAACCGCCGCGCACTTCCGAAGTCACGGGCACGCTGGCCTCTTCGATCTCGATCTCCAGCTTGCCGGTCTGGGCGATCTCATTGAGCCCACTTGAGAGCCCTCCACGGGTGAGGTCACGCAGGCATCGCACCTGAATCCCCGCTTCGAGCAGGGCGGATACTGGAGCCCAGAGCGGGGCGCAATCACTGAGTATCGGGGATTCGAACGACAAGCCTTCACGCACTGACATGATGGCCATGCCATGTCGACCCAGGTCCCCACTGACGATCACAGCATCCCCTTGGCGTACGGATTTTGGCTGAATGACGAGCTCATGTTGCAGTTCGCCGATGCCGGAGGTGTTCAGGAACACCTGATCTCCTTTGCCACGGTCGACGACCTTGGTATCGCCGGTGACGAATTCGACCCCCACCTCTGCGGCCGCACGTTGCATGGACTGCACCACGCGCCAAAGGGTTTCCATGGGAAGCCCTTCTTCGAGGATCAAGCCGACACTCAACCATCGCGGTTTTGCGCCGCACATCGCAAGGTCATTGACCGTGCCATAGACCGCGAGAGAACCGATATCGCCACCCGGAAAGAATAGAGGCTTCACCACGAAGGAATCGGTCGTGAACGCTATCCGACCCTCGTTCACCGCGAGGGCCGCACCGTCGTGCGCTTGTTCAAGCAGGGGATTGCGGAAGGCGGGAACGATCATGCGATCCAGGAGCTGCTGCATCAGAGTGCCACCACCGCCATGCGCCAGCAGCACGTGGGGATAATCCTGAATCGGCACAGGGCAACTCGAGGAAAAATCAGGGGAGGATTCCATCGGATTACAGTTCTTCGAGCCCATCCTCGCATCCACCACTCACTGACTCAACGAATTCCGTCGGGCACTCGAAATGCATGCGAGCGCAGCAACCCGAGTCCCGCGTCCTCGAAATCCGATTGGTTTTTGCATTTCCTTGGGGCTAGTGGCGTACGGATTATTGCGACACGTGTCCCAATAATCCGTACGCCAGATTCTCGATCGCGAGACGATTGGAGTGGGGTATTGCCGGCGGCGGGTGGGGACGGGCATAAGAATGGGAGCACGTGAAGGATATGACGACAGGGTTATTGAGGGTGGTTTACGAGGACGAGGACTTGCTGGTGTTGAACAAGCCAGCGGGACTGGTGTGTCATCCGGCGAAGCGGGGGTTGGAGTCGAGTTTAAGCGGCCGGGTGCGGCTTTATTTGGGATTGGACCAGCCGGTACACCTGATCAACCGGCTGGATCGGGAGACGAGCGGGGTTGTTGTGGCGGCGAAGAGCGTGGAGGCGGCCCGGCGGTTGCGGAAGTTGTGGGCAGGGCGGGAGGTCGAGAAGGAGTACTGGGCGGTGGTGCACGGGCATGTGGAGGCGGATCGCCTGACACTGGAGGGGGCGCTGGGTCCGGACGAGGCGAGTCCGGTGGTGGTGAAGGACTGTGTTCGGCCGGACGGTGCGGAAGCGAGGACGGAAGTGGAGGTATTGAGGCGTTTTGAGCGGGACGAGGGGGCGTTCAGCTGGCTGCGGGTAATGCCGCATACGGGGCGCAAGCACCAGATCCGGATTCATCTGGCGCATGAGGGACACCCGATTGTGGGGGACAAGCTGTATGGGAGCGACGAGCAGGCGTATTTGGATTTGTCGGGGAGCACCTTTTTTGCGGAGCAGTGGCGTTCGAGGTTACTGCTCCCCTATCAGGCGTTGCATGCGGGCAGGGTGACTTTTGAGTGGGGTGGAGAGCTATTTGAGGCCACCGGTAAGCCTGAGCCTTGGTTGATGCCTTTTGTGGAGGGGGCTCCCCTGCCCTTGTTGCCTGAGCTTTGGGCTGAACTGGAGAGCACCTCGAAGCCGCAGCCGGTTATTGGGCCAGACGGAGCCAATCCACCATAAGCCCGATCTCGGCATCACTGAGCACTTCCTCAACCCCGAAGCGGGGCATACGGTCATTGCGATCCCCGTAGAAGCGTTCGTGTGCAGGGTCGCGAATGAACTCGATCATCCATTGGCGTGAGCCATAGCCGGTGAGATCGGGCGCTGAAGGATCCTCGCCGAATTCACGGAAGAGATGGCACTCCGTGCAACGGAGGTCATAATCATTCAGCAGCTCACGACCTTCTGCGATGAGTGCGGCATCGGCAGCATCGGCCCCGGCTTGAGCCGGGAGTCCGGCCTCGGCGGAGAGGGCGACGATGGCTTTCTGGAGGTTTTCTTTAAGAGCTTCATCGAAGTCTGCGACATCGCGTTTGACGAACTTGGCCATCTTGGTATTGGCGAACTTGGTACCGCCGAAGTAGTGCGGGCCGCTGATTTGGTCGGGGTCGAGGAGGCCGGCGATCCAGCTACGGGAGGCGAACTGATGCAGATCGGGAGCGGATGGCTCACCCTGTACCTCACGGCCCAGCCCGTCGTGATGATTGAACCGGTGACAGCTGGCGCAGTGTCGCGCGAAGAGTTTGGGTCCCTGCATGAGGGGGTCGGCATGAACCATGGCGAGGCCACCCGCCGGAGGGATGCCACTGGGGCTGGAGGCGATTTCGCGGGCGCGATCGGCATCGCGGCGGGCCTGTTCTTTGGCCTGGGCATAGACGGGGTCCTGCGAGTCTTCGCGGAGCGCGAGCGTGGTGAGAGTCACGATTGTGATGGCGAGAGCGGCAATGAAGAGCCTGTTGAACATACGTCCCGGGCGTGTGGCGGCGAGCCAGGGGGTGATGGCGAGGATGGCGAAGAGGGCGGTGGGGAGGACGACTGCGCCCCACACTTCGGTTCCTCCGCGGAAGTATTTGAGGAGTTGGAAAAGCCAGAGGAAGAACCATTCAGGGCGCGCGGCGGCATACTCCTGGCTGGGATCGGCGGGAGCACCGAGTGGTGCGCCGCCGCGCGAGGCGGTCCAGGTCACGAGCAGGCCGACGAAGGCGGCGAGAACGGCGGCATCGCGCCAGGCCTGGTCGGGCCAGTAGGTTCCCTGGACGGGGCCTGCACCGCCGTCGCTACTGGTGCGTCGCCAGCTCAACAGCCAGTGGAGCAGGAGGACGACCAGGGTAATTGCGGGCAGCAGGCCGGCATGGAGTGAGAGGAACCGGGTCAGGGTGAGGTGGGAGACCTCCTGTCCACCGAGCAGGGCGACGCGGGTGGGTTCACCGACGACGGGTGTGATGGAGAGGATATTGAGCGGGACGCGGGCGGCCCAGAATCCGTGTTGATCGTAGGGCAGCATCCAACCGGTGACGGAAAGGCCGACGGCGAGCGGGACGAGGAGCAGGAGAGTCCAGAAGGCGACTTCTCCGGGGGCGCGCACGGCGCGGCGGAGGACGAGCTGGAGCAGGTAGATTCCGAGGAGGACGACGAAGGCCTGGGCACCGAAGTGGTGAAGGCCGCGGAGGAGCCAGCCACCGGCGACCTCATTTTGGAGGTGGTGCATGCTTTCCCATGCGGTGACTGTGCTGGCGCTGTAGTGCGTCCAGAGGAAGAAGCCGGTGATGGCCTGAGTCAGGAATGCGCCGAGGATGAGGGAGGCCCAGGCGTAGTGCCACCGGGGTCCGCCTGGCAGGGGTGCGCGAAGCACCTGAGTGAGGAGGCCGGGGATACCGGTTCGATTCTGGAGCCAGCTGAGAAGCGCCTTCATGTGACAGGTTCCTTTTCTTCGATACCGGGACGGAAATTCTGGAATTGGACCCAGACCTCTGAGCTGCCGCGCACTTCGGTTACGAGCTGGTCGAGACCGCGAGGGCTGGGGCTGCCGGCGCTGGCGATTTTACCGTCGAGGGCGAAGCGGCTGTCGTGGCAGGGGCAGAGGAAAGTGGTATCGCCCTGTTGATAATCGACGAGACAACCGGCATGGGGGCAGACGACATTGAGTGCTTCGACACTTTGGGAGTCGGGATTTTTGCGGAGATAGACGGCGCCGATGCTTTGGTTAGGTTGCTTGGTCCAAGCGTTCACCTGGTCGGCGATGATGGGAAAGCGTCTGGGGGATCCGTCGTCGGGGATGGCTGAGAGGAGGGCGACTTTGACCCAGAGGCCTTGGGATTCTTCCTTTTTGCGCAGGGGCTGGAGCCAGACGCGCAGGCCGGCGAGAGGGGCGGCAAGCAGGGCGCCCAGGCCGAGCACGGTCGCGGTGAAGCCTTTGAGAAAGCCCCTACGACCCGCGCTGGTTTCGGGTGGACTCGAGTGTGAGCTGGACATGGACGACATGAGTTGCAATGCGACGGGTTCAGGACGGGCACCGCGCTATTCGACTGGGACGCGGATGCGGATATTGCGATAGAAGACCTCATCGACATGGTCAGTCAAGAGGATGTGCCCCTTGACGCGTTTGCCGAAGTTGGGGACGGACTTGAATTTGCTTTTGGCGATGGACTGGAGGACTTCGTCACTGCCGAGCTGGTAGTCGAGGACCTTTTTGCCATTGAGCCAGTGTTGGACGTGGTCGCCACGGGCCACGATGCGTGAATGATTCCAGTCACCGATTCTGTAGGATTTCAGGGTCTCATCGGGGGCGAGGATGTCGTAGAATCCTCCGGTTTTACCCGTGGCGTGGTTGGCTCCGACCGTGGCGTCGTCGATCATCTGGTATTCGTGGCCGATACCGCGACCGCGTTCGGGCACGACGAAGTATTTAATGCCATTATTGCCGCGGGGGCTGATCTTCCATTCCCATTCCAGCTCGAACTGGTCGTAGGTTTCCGTGCTGGCGAGGTTGCCGCCACGAACGCCCTGTTGTTTATGGAGAACACCTTCCTGGATCTCCCAGCCTTGGGTGGGCGGCTCACCGGTATCGAGCAGTATCCAGTTGGTGAACGTCTTGCCGTCGAAGAGCTCACGCCATTCGCCCCATCCTTCGTCGGACTGCACTTGGGTTTGGGCGGTGAGATCGAGCGTGATGAGACACGCGAAGGCCAGTGCAACAAGAGTTTTCATGCTTGGGCGGTGTAGGAATGAGTGTAGAGGTTCGCGCATAGGCGGGTGCGTGTCGAGTCCGTGTTGGGGGCAGTGAGGGATGCACGCTTCTGCAACCTGCCCCTCCGGGTTCGCGAGGGGAACGTGTTAGCCTTCGCTACTGCCGTTGCCGTTGCTGTCGCGTTTCTCCCATTTGCGGACGGGGCGTTCGGGCAGCGTGGTATCGACGGCGGGGTAATAGCTTTGGTCCCCGAGGACGGCATCGATGGCTTGCTGCAGGTCGCGGCCGGGCCGGACTTTGCAGCGGTCATGGGCTTCGATGAACACCTTTGCTCCGGAGGTTTGTTCCAGGCAGAGGTAGAGGGGAACGCGGCCGGAGTGACTGGAGGTGACGGCATGCACTTCGGCGAGCTTTTGTTCCGTGAGTGCGGTCATGCGGGCGCGGATATGGACTTGGCGGGTGTATTTTGCGGGGACGTCGTCGAGGGACATGATTTCCTGGGGAAAGAGCTTGGGCTGGTCCTCGGCGAGACTGACTTCGGCGACCACCATGATGGGGCGATTGACTTCGAGGAAGGCGCGGTGCTTTTCGAAATTATCGTTGAGGCAGAGCATCTGGACTGCGCCTTCCATGTCTTCGAGAGTGACTAGGGCGTAGGGTTTGCCGGTCTTTTTTGAGAACCCTTGCTGGATGGCGGTGATCATGCCGCCGATGCGGGTCATGCCGCGGTTCTGGAGCTGGTTGAGCGTGGTGGTGGTGGAGAGCCCGTAGCGGTCCAGGATGGCGGCGTAGGGTTTAAGCGGGTGACCGGTGACATAGAAGCCGAGCAGTTCCTTTTCCCAGGCGAGCAGCTCTGAGGAGGGCAGTTCGGGGAACCGTTCGATGGGGCGTTCCGTGGTGGGATCTCCGGCGTCGAGGTCACCGAAGAGCGAGGCCTGGCCTTTCTGGCGGTCGGAGGCGAGGCTGGCGGCACGGGCCAGGGAGTGGTCGATGGCGTTGAGGAGTGTATTGCGGGTTTCGCCGAAAGTATCGAGTGCGCCGCACTTGATGAGACCTTCGAGCATCCGGCGGTTGACCACGCGGGTATCCACGCGTTCGCAGAGTTCGGTAATCGAGCTGAAGGGGCCCTTTTCGGCGCGGGCGGCGAGAATACTTTGGACGGCGATTTCGCCGACGCCCTTGACGGCGGCCATACCGAAGCGGATGGCGCGCCGGTCGGAATCGGGGCGGATGGGAGCGGGTTCGAAGTAGAGACCGCTTTCGTTGACGTCGGGGGGGAGGACGTCGATGGCCATGGAGCGGCCTTCGATGATGTATTGGGCGAGCTTGGTAAGGTCGGCCATGTCGTTGGTCATCATGGCGCTGAGGAACTCGACCGGGTAATTGGCCTTGAGGTAGGCGGTTTGGTAGGCGACGACGGCGTAGGCGGCGGCGTGGGATTTATTGAAGCCGTAGCCGGCGAATTTTTCCAGGAGGTCGAACACCTCGTTGGCCTTGGCTTCGGTGATGCCGTTCTTTTCCTTGCAGCCTTTGACGAAGGCCACGCGCTGCTTGGCCATTTCCTCGACCTTCTTTTTGCCCATGGCGCGGCGCAGCAGGTCGGCACCGCCGAGCGTGTAGCCGGCGAGGATCTGGGTGGCCTGCATGACCTGCTCCTGGTAGATGAGGATGCCGTAGGTCTCACTGGCGATGGGCTCGAGCAGATCGTGGGGGTACTCGACCTGTTGGCGGCCGTGGCGACGCTCGATGAAGTCCGGGATGAGGTCCATGGGACCCGGCCGGTAGAGGGAGATGAGAGCTGTGATGTGTTCTACCGAGGCGATCTGGAATTTCCGGCAGAGATCGCGCATACCGCCGGATTCAAGCTGGAACACGCCGAGAGTCTGCGCGTTATTGAGCAGCTCGTAGGTTTTCTGGTCATCAAGCGGGAGGCGGTCCACGGGAATCTCGACGCCGTGGATGCGTTGGATCATGTCGCAGGTATTGCGGATGACCGTAAGCGTCTTGAGACCGAGGAAGTCCATTTTCAGCAGGCCGAGGTCCCCGACCGGGCCCATGGCGTACTGGGTTACGACGCTGCCTTCGTCGTCGCGTTTGAGGGGGAGGACATTGACGAGCGGCTGGTCGCCGATGACGACGCCGGCGGCGTGCACGGACGAGTTCCGGGTGAGGTCCTCGAGGACGAAGGCGGTATCGAGCAATTCGCGGGTGACTTCTTCCGTGTCGTAGGCCTGCTTGAGATCAGGCGACTGTTTCAGCGCCTTTTCGAGCGTCATCTTCAGCTCGTTGGGGATCATCTTGGCGAGACGATCTCCTTCACTGAAGCTGAGGCCCATGACGCGGGCGAGGTCACGCACCACGGACTTCGCGCCCATGGTGCCGAAGGTAATGATTTGCGCGACCGATTCGCGTCCGTATTTCTCGCGAACGTATTCGATGACATCGGCGCGACGGTCGTCGGCGAAGTCGATGTCGATATCGGGGGGGTTGACGCGTTCGGGGTTCAGGAACCGTTCGAACAGGAGACCGTAGCGGATGGGGTCGACATTGGAGATCTCGAGGAGGTAGGTGACGAGCGAACCTGCGGCGGATCCACGGGCGACGCAGGAGATGCCCTTTTCGCGACCGTAGCGGACAAAGTCACCGACGATAAGGAAGTAGCTGACGAAGCCGGTTGTCTCGATGACGCCGAGTTCGAGTTGGAGGCGGTCGATGATCGTTTGGATGGAGGCAGCGACGGCGGGATCCTCCTGCCATTTCTCGGGGACGAACGCGTCTGGATCGTGGCCCTCTGCGGGAGCATAGGCAGGCAGCCGGGCGGGGTCTTCGACGCGGTCGACGACGAACTCGCGATCGACTGCACGGGCGGTGATCCCATAGCGTCCGGCGAGGGCTTCGGCGAGGACATGGCGGAGGTAACCTTCGCGGGTAAAGACTTCGGGCGGGTCGTAGACGGGGTAGTGGAGCGTGCCGAACTCGATCTCGAGATTGCAGCGTTCGGCGACGGCGAGGGTATTTTTGACGGCCTCGGGGGTTTCGGCGAACAGTTCGGCCATTTCCTCGGCGGAGCGGAGGTAGAACTGCTCGGGCTGGTAGCGCATCCGTTTGGAATCGGCGACCTGGCTTTGGGTTCCGATACAGATCAGGCAATCATGGGCCTGCCAGTGTTCGCGGCGCACGTAGTGGACGTCGTTGGTGGCGACGAGCTGGAGGCCGAAATCCTTGGACCAGGGGATGAGGTGTTTATTGACGATGGCCTGTTCGTGGATGCCGTGGTTTTGGATTTCCAGGAAGTAGTTGTCCGGGCCGAAGACTTGTTTGAACCAGTCGATGGAATCACGGGCACGGTCGAGCTGCTCCTTGACGATGAGGTCGGGCACTTCGCTGGCGAGGCAGCCGGAGAAGGCGATGATGCCTTCGTGGTGTTGTTCAAGGATCTCCTTATCGATACGCGGCTTATAGTAGTAGCCCTCGAGGTGGCCGGCGGTGACGAGTTTGACGAGGTTTTGGTAACCGGTGACGTCCTTGGCGAGGAGCAGCAGGTGGTTGTAGACCTCTTTGCCGCCGCCGCCGGAGGATTTGCGTTCATGGCGGCTACCGGGGGCGACATAGACCTCGCAACCGATGATGGGCTTGATGCCTTTCTTGCGGGCGGCCTGGTAGAAGTCGATCGCACCGAAAAGGACGCCGTGGTCGGTAATGGCGATGGCGGGGAACTCCAGTTCCGCGGCACGGTCCATCAAACGGTCCACCCGGCACGCCCCGTCCAGCAGGGAATACTCCGTATGCAGATGCAGATGCACAAACTCAGCCCGACCCATGCCGCTGAGCTTATCCCGCGTATGGGCAGGCGAAAACCGGAAACCCCCATCCTGAAAAAATAGTCTGTAAAGACTTGATTATAAAGCCGATCAAGGTGCGCCTCCGCAGGAGGCCCAGCCAAAAAGAACCCCCCGGCGAAGGTATCGCTGGGGGGGGGGTGAAAGACCGAGGTATGCCGGGAGGGTTCGAACAGCCTAACGACCGCAGCACTGTTTGTATTTCTTGCCGCTGCCACAGGGGCAGGGATCGTTGCGACCGACTTTGGGACCACCGCGAACCGGCTTGGTTTTTTCGACGGCGTCGGCTGCTTCGCTGACGATGTCGCTGGCTTTGGCCTTAGGGGCGGGCTGGGAGGATTCGGTGGTCGTACCACCGAAGGCGCTCGTGGTGCTATGGACCGTGCGCTGGGGCAGGTTATGGAGGAACTGCTCGAACGCCATCATGCTGGAGGCGCTACGGAAGATGTTGTGACAGATCTCGCTTTTGATATTCACCATGAGGTCCTCGAAGACCTTGAAGGCTTCGGCCTTGTATTCAATGAGCGGATCGCGTTGTCCGTAGGCACGCAGGCCGATGGAGTTACGCAGGCTGTCCATGCCGTAGAGGTGTTCCTGCCAGAGACGGTCAATGGAGCTGAGGATCGTGTAACGCTCGACAGCCTTGAGTTGTTCGGGCTGTTCAAAACTGATCTTAAGCTCGTAGGCCTTGCGGACGGCTTCGGTGAGGTAGACGCAGGCAGCGAACTGGGCTGCACTCATCCCCTCGAAGATCGAACCGTCAGTAGGCTGTTCGGTGGCCTTGCTCGCCACGTCGGTCAGTTCCTTCTCAGAAACCCCCAGCGGAAAGGTCAGGTTAACCCAGTCAGCCAGACCGCGCATGTTCCAGGCGTCCGTATCGTCGTCGGCAGAGCTGAACTCACCGATCTTCTGGACGATGACCTCTTCCATGATGTCCATGAGGCGGTCACGCACGTCTTCACTGACGATGATTTCATTGCGGAAGCCATAGATGACTTCGCGCTGCTTGTTCATCACGTCATCGTATTCGAGCGTGCGCTTCCGGATCTGGAAGTTGTGTTGTTCGACGCGTTTCTGGGCCTGTTGGATGGAGCGGTTCAGCAGCGGATGCTCCAGCTCCTGACCTTCTTCCAGCCCGACGCGCTCCATAACCTTGACGATGCGGTCGGAACCGAAGAGGCGCATCAGGTCATCTTCCAGCGAGATGAAGAAGTGCGACGCACCCGGGTCGCCCTGGCGGGCGCAACGACCACGGAGCTGGCGGTCGATACGGCGTGATTCGTGTCGCTCAGTAGCGAGCACGTGCAAACCGCCGAGTTCGCCCACTCCTGCGCCGAGCTTAATGTCGGTGCCGCGACCCGCCATGTTTGTGGCGATGGTGACCGCTCCGCGCTGACCGGCCCGGGCGACGATCTCGGCTTCCTTCTGGTGGTATTTGGCGTTGAGGACGCTGTGGACGATACCGGCCCGTCCAAGCATGCGGGAAAGCGTTTCGCTGACCTCGACGCTGATGGTGCCAACGAGGATGGGACGGCCCTGGCTATGGACATCCTGGATTTCCTTAAGGACGGCCGCGTATTTTTCCCGGCGGGTCTTGTAGACGGAATCGTTGGAGTCCTTTCGTGCAACCGGGCGGTTGGTGGGAATGACGAGCACGCCCAGTTTGTAAATGTCGTGGAACTCCTGCGCTTCCGTCTCCGCGGTTCCGGTCATGCCGGCGAGTTTGGCGTAGAGGCGGAAGTAGTTTTGGATGGTGATGGTTGCCAGAGTCTGGGTTTCGCGCTCGATGGCGACCCCTTCCTTGGCTTCAACCGCCTGGTGCAGGCCATCGCTCCAGCGACGACCGGTCATGAGGCGGCCGGTGTTTTCGTCGACGATGATCACCTTGTTCTCCTGCACGACGTAATGGACATCGCGCTTGTAGAGGCAGAAGGCCTTCAGCAATTGGGAGATGGTGTGGATCTGGGCGGCTTTGCGTTCGAATTCCGACTGGATCTTGGCCTTGGCCTCCATGCGTTTCCGGACGTCCGTTTCCGGGCCGGAATCGATTTCATGGAAGAGCACCGTGAGGTCAGGCAACACGAAAGCTTCGGGGTCTTTGGGACTCAGGAAGCCGCGACCTTTCTCTGTGAGATCGGCGTCGTGACCTTTCTCATCGATGGCGAAGAACAGCTCCTCTTTCTGCGCGTAGAGCTGGCGTTTGGTTTGGTCGAGATGCAGCTCCATCTCGGCCTTTTGCATCATGCGGATGTAATCCGGATCTTCGAGGAACTTGAGGAGGTCATCGGAGCGCGGGGTGCCCATCTTGACCTTGTAGAGCAGCAGGCCCAGCTCGCGTTCGAGTTCATCGGGCTTCTCCGGGTTTGTGCCATCGAGGGGTTTGAGCTTCTTGCGCAATTCCTCGGCTTCGCTGAGGTAGCGGTTGGCCAGACGCTCCTGCTGGTAGACCAGGCTTTGAACGACCGGTTTGTACTGGTCGAACTGCTGGTCCACGTGCACCACTGCGGGGCCACTGATAATCAGGGGTGTCCGCGCTTCATCGATCAGGATCGAGTCCACCTCGTCGACGATGGCGAAGTAGTGTCCGCGCTGCACCTGATCCTCGCGACGTGTGGCCATGCCGTTGTCGCGGAGGTAATCGAAACCGAACTCGGCGTTGGTGCCGTAGGTGATGTCGCAGTTGTATTGTTCCCGGCGGACGGACGGGGGCTGGTCATGGAGGATACAGCCGACCGTGAGTCCGAGGAGTTTATAGACGGCACCCATCCACTCGCTATCGCGGGCGGCCAGGTAATCGTTCACGGTGACCACGTGCACGCCGCGCCCGGTCAGTGCGTTCAGGAAGACGGGCATGGTGGCGACGAGTGTCTTGCCTTCGCCGGTGGCCATTTCTGCGATCTTGCCCCGGTGCAACGCCATGCCGCCGACCAGCTGGACGTCGAACGGAACCATCTCCCAACGGAGGGGGTGTCCGCGCACGGTGACGTCCTGCCCGACAAGTCGGCGGCAGGCATTTTTCACCACAGCGAACGCCTCGGGCATGATTTCGTCCAGGGTGCGGGCCAGTTCCCCGAGGTCCTCGATCGCGGACAACTGGGCTTTCCAGGCCGCGGTCTTCTCCCTCAGAACGTCCTCCGGTTGGGATTGCAACGCCTGTTCCAGTTCGTTGATGCGGGCCACAATGGGCTGCATCCGTCGGATCTCGCGGTCGTTTTTCGACCCGATGATCTTTTTGATGATGTAACCGATCATTAGAAAAAGAGTTACCCAAGCTACGGAAAGCCCCTAGGACCGTCAAAGGGAATCCAATCCATGGAATCCCTTGCAAAGTCGAGGTGCGTCTGATTTAGTGCTAACCAGTCGTATCTATTTTCGGGAGGGCTGGCTAAAGCCTGGACCGGAAGAAGCCGACTGCTCCCTGAGTGGCGAAAGCGCCGTTCTTGAGAACAGATGAGCGGGAAGGCTTCGGATTCGAACTTGAATGAGCACAACGTTTGCAATCGATCAGGCCTCTGCGGCTCAGGGTGACACCCCGACCGCGGAGGAGGACAGTATAGTCTACTCGCGTTATTCCACGATGGCCCTTCAGAGCCATCGCCCCCCTACCCTGCGTCGCTCCCGACGCTCCCTGCACCCGCCCGGTTCGCATAGGGCTCCCGTGCACGGCATAGCTGGGGATGACATCCATACGGCGGACCGTTGCCGCGAGGCCTTGCGGTGGATCACCACCCTGCCCGAAGGCTCGATCCGTTTGGAAGTCGCCGCAGGGCGTGTGACACTCCATGGTCTCGTGCGTCGGAACGCCGAACGCGAGGCGGCCGGCGAAGCGGTCCGGCAGGTGGAAGGCGTGACCGTTATCGACAACCAGATCGACGTTCAGTAATTGGCGTCGGGGCGGAGGTTGATTCCGGGCGCAGGCGATGCCTGCAAGCATTCCTGCAAGAGGGGGCGGCCGTAGAATTCACTACCGGTCAACCCCTGTTGTTTGTACATGTCCCGTCGGTTGCCGGACCGATGAGACTGATTTTGCACGAGAAAGTGAGGCAGGAGGGGGTGCGGAGCCTGGCTTGGGTTCAGGCCTTCCTTGCGGGCTATGATACTTCCATGCTGGGCTGGCTGCGCATTGACCTCGGGCGGGAGTATAAGGACCGTCTGGGTCGGCGTTACCGGAAGTACCGTGGGATATATGGCCGTTGCTGGTATCCCACGGAAGCCCAGCCCACGATCCGGCTGAGCTGTCAGGTACCGGGGCCATTCCCGTGCGACATTGTCACGCGGCTTAAGCCGCTTTACCGCAATCCGGACGGAACGTGGCCGGCTGAAGCCCGACGCCTGCGGGGTCCGATCTTCAAGGCGCCAAAGTCTGACCGTCAATGGAAGCGGGTCTACGGGACAACCCGCGTTGCCACCCTGGATGAGGGCATTATTTGGATTTTCGCGCATGAAGCCTTTCACTGGCTGACGAAGAGCCGACAACTCAAGGGTCGCAACAACGAGATTGAGGCCGACGCCTTCGCGGACGGTTGCCTGGCAGATTTCCGGGCTGGGAGGCCACCACACGGCAATGTGCCCGGCTCCGGTTAGTGTTTTACCATCGGGCGGCCGGCAGCTAGTGTGCCCATAATCCCTATCATTGAAGTGATGACACGCTACACGCTCCTCTTGCCGATCCTCTGCCTGAGCGCAGGGGTACTTCAAATCCATGCGGCCACTCCCCTGCCTGAGCCGCCGGCGCTCAGAGTCCGCCCCCAGACGATCGACGACCAGATCGGGATTGGCTACGGGCTGGCGGTTGCCGATGTTGATGGTGACGGCAAGGACGATATCCTGTTAGCCGACCAGCACGAGATTGTTTGGTATCACAACCCCAGCTGGCAGAAGTATCGCATAACGGGTGCATTGACGCCGGAGGACCATGTTTGCATCGCGGCACGGGACATTGATGGTGACGGCCGGGCGGAGGTGGCGGTGGGTGCGGGGTGGAACCCGGGCGACACCGAGAACAGCGGAGCCGTTTTTTATCTCATGCCACCTGAGGACCGCACGGGTATGTGGGAGCCCATCCGGCTGCCACACGAACCCACCGTGCATCGCATGCATTGGATCCGGATGCAGGACGGAACCTATTCCCTGGTTGTGCTGCCCTTGCATGGCCGCGGCAACAAGAACACCGAAGGCGCCGGAGTACGCGTGCTGGCTTACCGTCCCCCGGTAAACCCACACGACACATGGGAGACCTTTCTGCTCAACGATACGTTGCATCTGACGCACAACTTTGACCCCACCGCGTGGGAAGCCAACGCAACCCGGGAAGGCATCCTGCTCGCCTCGAAGGAGGGACTGATGCGAATGGAAGGCTCGGATAGCGGCTGGAGAACCCGACAGCTCACCGCAAGGGGTGCCGGCGAAACTCGCTCCGGAAAGCTCCCTGGCGGAAACCGGTTCCTGACGAGCATCGAACCGTTCCACGGCAACGAAGCGGTGGTTTATACGACTAGCGGACAGGATTTCGAGCGCGCTGTCCTCGACAACACACTCATCCAGGGCCACGCCCTGGCGACAGGAGACCTGCTGGGCACAGGCTGGGATCAGGTGGTCGTTGGGTGGCGGGGCCCCATCCCCACACGCCCCGGGGTCAAGGTCGGCATCAAGCTGTTCGCACCTACGGATCGCGACGGCAGCACCTGGAAGCTGCACGCCCTCGTCGATGACGATACGATGGCCTGCGAGGACTTGAAGCTGGCCGACCTCAACGGGGACGGAATGCTGGACATCGTGGCATGCGGGAGGGCTTCGAAGAACGTCATCATTTACTGGAACGAGACCGGTGCGAATTAGAGCGAGCGCGCTCGCATTCTTGAAGGCGGACGCATGCACCTCTTGAGGCGCCACCGGTTTTGACGGAGCCAAACCTATCTGCATCAAGATGAAATTCCCCCCAGTGGGACGAAGCTTGCGCCAAGGAAGTGCTGGCAGCTTTGAGTTCGATGCGGCACATTGCCCGAGTAACAGGCAGGACCACGTGAAGCAGGCGTTCATGCCGGGTCCACGCCCACCCCTTCGGACCTCACCATGAACTCCAACGAACCCCAAGCCTGGATCAACACCCGGCCGCCCAGCTTGCCCAGTCCCTTGCGCACATCTGCAACCGCAGCCTTCCTCGCCTGGGTCGTCATGAGTCTGGGCTTCCTGGGCCTCCGAATGCTGATGCAGGAGCGCCCTGAGTTCGTCGGGCAGCCGATGCGCTTTTCACGGACGGTGCTGGTGCAGGATGCACCCCGGGTCTATGTGCGGTCGGTGAAGGACGACGTGTCGCTGGTGCGGAGCTTCCAGCCGGAATCGGCGGAGATTGTCTTCGACATGAAGGGCCGACGGGATTACCGGGGGCTGAAAACCATCAGCGACATGTCGGGCACGTTCAGCGGCCGCTTTACTTTGGCGAACACGACGGGGGAAGCACTGCATGTACTCTTCCAATGTCCGCATCCCCGGGATGATTCTCTCAATGGAGATGGCCCCGCAGTGGCGGGCCTGCGGCTCAACAGTTCGGTTGACGGGCTGCAGGAAAGCAGTCCGGAGGGCTGGTTGTGGAGCGGCCGGCTGGATGCGGGGAGCAGTGCTGTGCTTGAAGTGAGTTACCAGGCCGGCGCGCTGAAGGGAGCCCGTTACAACGCTGCGGGAAGCGGAGGACAACCCGTCCAGCATGTCGCGGTGTCGGTGAAAAGGACCGATCTGGATTCCATGCGTTTTGAGAGCGGCGAGGGGGCCATCGCTGCGGAGGGGGACACGCAGCGCTGGGAGAAATCCAATTTCCTGGGTCCGGACTACTTTGCTGCTCACATCGTCGAGGGACGCAACCTGTTCACTTCGCTTTCGCAGCTGGTCGAGATCGGCCCCCTCATCTGCCTGCTGTTTCTGGCGGCAGTGGTTGCAGTATTTCAAACCGGCCGGGGTCTGACTGCCCTACAAACCCTCACGATCAGCGCCGGTTACGCGCTGTATTTCCCGCTGATTCTCTACCTGAGTGTTCGCTTCACTTTCGCTGTGGCACTGACCATCGCGCTTCTGGTGCCGGGCATCCTGTTGCTCAACTACGCACGCTGCCTTACCGGACACATTGGCGGCCTCGTGGGCGGCGTACTTTTCCTGCTGCTCTACCAGGTCTTTCCCACCCTGGCTGCCTTCGCCGGCTGGAACCGCGGCATGCTGCTCTTATGCCTCGGCGTGGTCACGCTGGCGGTGCTGATCAATCTGCAAAATCGGAGCCTGAAGAATGCCGCAGCAGCGGCTGTTGCACTGCTGGCTTCCCTTGGCACTCCCCACATTCAGGCCGCTGGAGTGCACATGGTGGTCCCGATGGAAGTCGCTACAGAGCTGGATCCAGAAGGACAGAAGGTTCAGCCGCTGATCTATTTTGGTGCAGCGGATTACTTGATAGCGCAGCGCGGCAACTACTTCGATGTCACCGCCAGTTTGCCGCTGGAGATCATCCGGCCCGGCAACGTTCCAGAATCCCTCACGTCCCAGGCCATGCACCTGCAGACAGTGACCCTGGAAGCCGCGTCCAGCGCAGTGGCCCAGCTGGTGACGATGACGAACCGTCTTGCCTTGCTCGCCAACGAGCCCGGTAAAGCGACACTCCTGGCTCGCTATCGCGCACCGATTCTCATCGAAGGCGGCAAGCAGGTGGCGTCCGTGCCCATGTTCTCCATCGCGTCCGGTCGATTGCGGGTTGAATCTCCGCGCAACGCACTCGACGTCGTTGGCGGCAGCATCTGGAACCGCACGGTTTCCACGGATGATCCGGAACTGACCATTGTTGAGGCAGGTGTTGCGGGTGAGGATGCGGTCCTGCTGGAATGGAGTGAGTCCACGGCATCCACCACTACGAGCAGTCGCCTCCCGGATACGGACAACCAGCTCTATGGCATCGGCCTGCGCCAGGCCCGGCATCTCACGGTCATCAACTCAGATGGCAGTTGCACCCATTTCTCCGAATACGAATTGCCCGCCACACAGCGGGCAGACTTCCAGCTCCGCATCCCAGCCGAGGCCCGCCTCATTTCCGCATCGATCAACGGCACGGAGATCAGTGCGCCCACCGTGGATGCTGAGTCGCTCTGCAGGGTCCCCCTGCCCCCGCGTTCAGCCGGGACGGATCAACACCGTGTCTCATTCCGCCTGGCCCTTCCGCCGGTTCAGCTCGGCTTTCTCGGCACCCTGAACATGTCACTGCCCGAGGCCTTCCAGACCACCGGCACACTCGACTGGGTGATCGCCCTACCCGAGGGCTTCCTCGCCCAGCTGATCTCCAGCGACCTGCAACAGCACCGGGACCCGGCACAGCTCGAGGCGTTCGGCGACTACGGAAACGTCATCCGCAGCTACCCCTACACCCACCTCGCCAAATCGCTGGCACCACCAGGCGCCGCGAGCGCCCACCTCCGCTATCGCCAGATCCTTCCCGCAGTGCAGCCGTGACACCAAGGTCGCTTTTCGATTGCGGCGACCCGCCCACCCATGCACATTGGCCCCCGTCATGTTCGCCAAGGTGGGGTCGGCCGCGGTACTCGGGATCGAGGCCCATGCCCTTGAAGTGGAGGTTAATTCCGGAGCAGGAGACACGGCTACTGTTGTGGTCGGGTTGCCCGATACTGCCATCAAGGAATCACGAGACCGGGTTCGCACTGCGATCCTGAATTCCGGCTATCGCTATCCCGACGGCCGGGTCACGATCAATCTCGCACCAGCCGACATTCGCAAAGAAGGCCCGAGTTTTGACCTGCCCATCGCCATCGGCGTGCTGGGTGCAACCGACCAGATGCTGTCACGGCACCTCGACGATTATCTTCTGATCGGCGAACTCGCCCTCACAGGTGCCGTCCGCCCGATCAAAGGCGCGTTGCCCGTCGCTCTCCGTGCCAAGGCGCAGGGCTATCGGGGCCTCCTCCTGCCCGAGGACAACGCCCCTGAAGCAGCGGTCGTCAAAGGTCTGGAGGTAATCCCCGTCGACAACCTCCGCCAGGCCGCCGGATTCCTCGAACAGCGCTTCTCCCTCAACGCCATCGAGGTCGATCACGACGCGCTTTTCAATCAGCACCGCGACGACGACCTGGACTTCGCCGACGTGAAAGGCCAAGAGTCCGTAAAGCGTGCGTTGGAGATTGCCGCGGCCGGCGGTCACAATGTCCTGTTGGTCGGTCCTCCGGGCACGGGAAAGTCGATGTTGGCGAAGAGGATTCCCACTATCCTGCCTCCCTTGACTCTTGAGGAGGCGATTGAGACCACCAAGGTCCACAGCATTGTCGGACTGCTGGAGCCCGGCCAGGCGCTCGTCTACCGGCGTCCGTTCCGCGAACCTCATCATAGTGCATCCGATGCAGGCCTTCTGGGTGGCAACGTCAACCCGACACCCGGCGAAATATCTCTCGCCCACAACGGGGTCCTCTTTTTGGACGAGCTTCCCGAGTTCAAACGCAACGTGCTGGAGACACTTCGCCAGCCACTCGAGGAAGGCCGAGTCACCATTTCGCGCGCCGCAGGCACGATGACCTTCCCCGCCCAATTCATGCTGGTCGCCGCCATGAACCCAACACCAGACGGCCTCATGCCCGGTGATTCGAAGTGCTCCCCCCGCCAGATTCAAAACTATCTCAACCGTGTCTCGGGCCCGCTGCTCGACCGCATTGACCTCCACATCGAGGTGCCGAGCGTGAAGTTTCGCGAACTCAGCAGCACCCGCACCGGCGAACCCTCCTCCACCATCCGCGAACGCGTCATGCAGGCCCGCGCCCTTCAGCACCAGCGCTTCAAGCAACGTCGCCGCATCACCTGCAACGCGCGCATGGGCACACGCGAACTCCGCCAGTTCTGCCAGCTCGACGACACCGCCATGGGCCTGCTCCAGTTTGCGATGAACGACCTCCACCTCAGTGCCCGTGCCTACGACCGTATCCTCAAGGTCAGCCGCACGATCGCCGACCTGGCCGGCTCCGAGCACATCACCTCCGAACACGTCGGCGAAGCCGTGCAGCTCCGCTCACTCGACCGGCAGCTCCTCGGCTAAACCCTCATCGTCGTCGGACCAAGGCATGTCCCTTGGTATCAATGGAATACAACAAATAATGGACCGTTTTTGGCCCTATGGAGCTGTTTTTGGCCTCAAAAAGCGGCCCATAACACCCTGACTCCCGCCATACCGCGAACACCGCTATGGAACCCAAAACTGGGCCAAAAAACGCCCCATAAACCCTTTTTCGAACCCAAACTATTCCTATCTGTTTAGGGGAGAGCAGGTTGCCGTGGTCCGACCACGGCTTGGCGACAATCGGGCTGAATAGAGTCACATTCTGCTTCGACTTTATGATAAGCATGGAGCTTATTGATGCAGAACCCCGAAGGAGAGCGATGCCCGGAAACGGCAGAGTGATGTTGGACACAGTGGCGCGTCATGCGGGATCAGATCCCGTCGTGACGGCCATCAGCCAGCATGCGGACATGGTTTACGCCACCTGTCGTCGCGTCCTCGGAAACGAGGCCGACGCTGCGGACGTGGCGCAGGAGACCTTCTTCCAGTTTGTGAAGCAGGCCGACCGGATCCGGGGATCGGTGGCAGGCTGGCTTCATCAGGTTGCCACTCGCCGCTCGATCGACTTCATCCGGCAGTGCACCTCGCGGCGTCGACGCGAAGAACGCTATGTGGCGGACACGGCGGCTGGCGAGACCAGCTGGAACGAGATGGAGCCGCTGGTTGACGAAGCCATCGAGGCGCTCTCAGCAGAGTCGAGGGAGCTTCTACTGCTGCACTTTTTAGAGGGGCAAAGCATGGGGGCAATCGGAGTCGCGAAGGGAGTTTCCCAGCCCACTGTCTCACGCCGTATCACACATGCCCTGGATGAGCTGCGGCAGAACCTTCAGGCAAAGGGAGGGATCGTTGCTGCGGCATCCCTTGGGAACCTGCTCCTCGGAACGGCGGAGGCGGCACCTGCACCCGTCCTGCATTCATTGGGCAAACTGGCGCTGGCACACACAGCCACCCTGGGAGCGGGAACAGCAGCGGCTTCCTCGACCCTTGGCGGAGCCAAAGTTGCCGCCATCATCGCCGCAGGCACCCTGACCGTCGGCACCGGCTGGTGGAGCCTTCGACCCCAACCCCAGTCTGTCATCCCACCACCCTCCCCCCCCATTAACTCGGTCTTTGTTGGATTCTCAACCAGTGTCGTCTGGACCGTCGGCCCGGGGGGACAGCGCACGTCGGTGTTCTCCACCGGCACGAACTACACCGTCACCAACCCGGGACCGCCAGTCAATCGTCCAACAAGAAGCGCGCGCTGACTTACCACTGGGACGGATCCCAAAGTAGCACTGTGAATTGGCGCTCATTTGCTGATGCCGAAAACCCAGATCGCCATGAAAGCCGGTTTTATGAAACACACCACACTCCCGGGTCTTCCCGCACCACGCACCCATCACTGTGTCCCTGGTCATCCGCAGCGTGGGTTAGCCTCCTTCCTTATCCTGCTCCATCTCTGCCACTTCGTGGTTTTGGGCCCGGAGGTCCGGGCCGCGGAAACCCTTGGCAACTCGCTCACCGTGCAGCTCGCACCTCTCGACGCTGTGGCAGCGGGCGCGCAATGGCGTCTGGCAGGCGAGGAAGACTGGCGCGAAAGCGGCGTGGCCTACACCGGGCTTCCTGTTGGGCTCCACGTGCTCGAGTTCAAGCCACTCACAGACTGGATTCAGCCCGGCGACGAGAGACCGGTTCGAATCCAGCCTGGGGAGTCCATCATCCTCGGGCCGCTGGAATACCAGCCGTTGCCGGTGTTTCCGGTCCAAGTTACCGCCAGCCCCGGGGGACGTGTTGTGTACCAGCACTGGGAACCCCTGGGATTTCGCGGACTGTTCCCGATTGGAGTCGATGGCGGTGATGACTCGCTCAGCCGGGAATGGCTGACAAATCTGCGTTTGGGGTTGAGAAGCCGCCCGCTGCCACGGGAAAACGGCGGGGTGCGAATGCGGATTCATGCCATCGCATTTCCCGGCTACCGGTTTGCAGGCTGGGTCGGGGACACCCGGAATTCTGCCAACCCGCTTGCCTTTATCATCACGGCTCCACGCCGCCATCATGCCGTGTTTGAATGGATCGGCTCCGGTGTGACCGCCACGCACAGTGCAGACGCCTACACCTCACCTGGAACGGTCGTGCTCCATTGCCAGTTCAACTATGGGCAGGGCGACCAGCTGGACGAACTCATCTGGCACCCAGAGCTGCCTGACGGGTGGGCGCTCGTTGGCGCCCACGGATTGGGCGATCCGACACTGGACGGGTCTTCCGTCGTTTTCCCCGGACCGCTGGGATTCAATCCGCTTCAGTTCAATCTCGTGGTCAAAGTGCCCACAGGGCAGTCAGGTAACCGGGCGATTTCAGGGACCGTCGAATACACCTTGTTCGGCGAGACCGTTCCGCAGGTGAAACCCATTGAGTCGCAAGCCGGCAGCCAGGCCCTCATCCTGACTGAATCACCTTCAACTGCGGCCCGGCTGGAACTATCAGCATCCGGCGGTTCACCCTCACTCACCCTTCATGGAGCACCCGGAAAAACCTATGCTATAGAACAAGTCTCAGAACTCACCGCCGACCCGCCTTTCAACCGCCTCTGGTGGTTCACAACGGACGTCACACTCACGAACTCGATTCAGACCGTGACAGACCCAACACCCATCCTCGCTTTCCCCCACACGTTTTATCGCGCCACAGCGCTGGAATAGGAACGGTCAAGAGACCTGCCACACATTGCCAGACACACTCACCCATCCGGCACACTCAGATTAGGGCTGACCTTGCACGCCACCATACAATCTGCAATAAGGGCCCTCGACCATGCGCGTCCTTCTCGCCACCGGGTTCAACATCTGCGGTGCGGAAACCACACGCTCACTAAGCCGCACCGGCAACTCCGTTGACCTCGCGCTTCTGCTCGCCCGAGGGAGGTCACGATTCCAGCCCCTTTTCTCCAGCCGCTACGCTCGCAAACGAATCCCGGTGCCGCATCCCCGGGAAAATCCTGCCGGCTTCCAACATCGCATTCTTGAGATCTGTAAAGCCGAACGATACGACGTCATCCTGCCCATCGGTGAAGATGTGCTCCTGGCGCTGGCCTCAATAGAAGACCAACTCCTGCCCCACGTCCGCCTCGCCTTTGACAGATTGGAGCGTCTGCAGGCGATCCACGACAAATATAGGCTCATGAAGCGCCTCAGTGCAGCCGGCTTCGACATCCCCCGGATTTACCCTTATTCGTCCGCTGATGATCTGCACACTTTCGACATCACCTTCCCGGTCGTGGTCAAGGCTCGCAAACACTCCGGAGCCGCAACCGGCACGCGCTACGCCCGCAACCGTACCGAGCTGGTTTCCATCGTGCAGGACTTCAATTCGCGCCCCAGCACGAACCCGACCGTCAGCGACTTCACCCAACCCCTGATCCAGGAATACATCCCCGGCTCCATCCACGATGCATACTGCGTGAGCAACTATGGCGATGGGCGTTGCATCGTCACCACCACCCGCAAAGTCATGTATCCCACCACAGGCGGGATCTCGGTCACGGCCGCAACCACCAACGAACCCCACCTCGCACGCTATGCCCGCGAGATCCTCGACTTTCTCCAGATCCACGGCATCACCGACATCGAAGTCAAAAAGGACGATCGCGACGGCCGCTTCAAACTGCTCGAGATCAACCCCCGTTTGGGGGGTCTCGTGGGTGTGGTCATTCGCGCAGGAATCCCCCTCCCTACCTTGGGCTGCGAGCTCGCCGTCCACGGTGATACCTCGCCCCGGTTCGATTACCGCCACGATCTCCATTACACGGTTCTCTTCCCCAGAACCTTCCTTGCCCTGAAAGAGAGAACCGGACAGCGGTGGGCGTACCTACGCGATACGTTCCGGCACCTCCGTAAGGGTCGATCGGAAGTCGATCTACTCGACCCCATGCCG
The DNA here is from genome assembly GCA_046047235.1 of Verrucomicrobiota bacterium. Classification (GTDB taxonomy): domain Bacteria; phylum Verrucomicrobiota; class Verrucomicrobiia; order Limisphaerales; family JAHDYP01; genus JBMTVN01. Next base: position 97,764 of record JBJOII010000001.1, read on the forward strand.
CACGTTTTTGACGTCCTCAACACCTGCCGCATGCTGTTGACTCAGACTCAGGGGAAAGACTTCTAGCCCCCCGGGCCCGGGTCAGTTCACACCGCGTCACTTAAACGGGTTGGTCGAATAACCTCTCGACCTCCCCTGCCGGCAGACTCTTCGTCCTCGGACCACGACAACCCACTCACCTCCAACGTGATACGCCAAATAAGGGGCCGTTTTCAGCCCTATGGAGCCCTTTTCGGGCCCAAAAAGAGGCCCCTAACACCCCGGACTCCAACCATAACGCCAACACCACTATGGAGCCCGAAGTGGGGCCAAAAAACGCTCCATAAGCCCGTTTTCGGAGCCAAAATATCTCCATCCGCTTGGGGGCGAGAGGGATGTCGTGGTCCGAGGACGACTAGGAGGACGACTAGAGGATGAAACAGAAAGGCCGGGCTTGAAGCCCGGCCTTTCTGCACACGGTGAGAACTTAAATTCTACTTTCGCTTGGGTGCGGCGCGGCAACTTGTCGCCTTACTTCACACACGGAAACTTGCTCTTTTGCACCCGCGACGATGAAGAGACTACCAGAAATCTTGTCCCCCGGTAGTCACCAGTACTGGGGACATCGATGGAAGGATTGTCACCAGTGCCAATCCGAGGGGTTAGCGCAGGGAGTCGAACCATGCGGCCATGGCCATGAAGGAGGGAATGGCGCAGTCGCCATGGCCCGCGGACGGACTGGGATCCAGCAACTCGACGCTCGGCGCCCCATTGGCCTGCAGGCCCGCGAGGGCGACGACCGAATTCTCATAGGGAACGTCCATGTCGCTGAGACAATGCCACATGCGGATGGGAGCCAGGGAGGCCCAGTCGTAGAGATCATTGTCGGCCAGAGCCAGGCGCAGGGGGTGCTGAGGATCGTCCAGCACGGCCTGCATCACCTCCGGTTTGAAGATCAGGGTGGCGTTGGAAGGCATGGCCGCGTTGATGTCAGCGCTGGAAGCCCTCGCCTCCAGCAGCGGGGGCAGCGTCGTGGCATAGGGCTCCGCCAGCCAGTCAGCCCAGCTGTTCGTGATCTGATAGACCGATTGATAGGCAGCCAGGAAGTAGGCCACGTAGTACGGGTTGGGCAGCGGACGGCCCGACATGAAGTCATCCAGCGTTGTTCCGGAGAGATCATGGGCTCCCGCCATCGGGGCGGAAGCTCTCACCGTGAACTCGCTGGGGTAGTAGGTTTCGAGTTCTCGATGCAGCGCCATCGTCGCGTGCCCGCCCTGGGAATAGCCGCAAAGATAGAGCTGACCGTCGAAACTGACACCGTTGGTGGACGCCCAGGCGCGTGCGGCCCGCAGCAGATCGATAGCTGAGGTAGCCTCGGACCGGGCATGGTGATACGGGTGAAAGCCCGGCGAACCGCCGAGCCCCAGAAAATCAGGAAGTACGGTGGCATATCCCTGCGAGGCCAGACCCACGCCGGGAATGCTCTGTTGCAAATCCATGGACGGCACATCGTTCGTTTCCATCACGGTCCCATGCTGGTAACTGGCGAGCGGCAGCGGACCGCTTTGGCCCTGCGGCAGAGCCAGAAGACCGGTGGCTTCAGTCCGCGCACCCCAGGGATCAATGGTCTCGTAACGGACTGTGTAGGTGTCCACCCCATACCGGGGCGTGACGCTGATGCCCGCCAGATTGAACATAAAGGTGATCTGAAAGGTGCTGTAGCTGGAGGACTTGGTTACGGCGAGCACTCGACCACGCTCTGCCGCAGGCACTGCCAATAAGCGAAAAAAAAGCGGGCCCTCGCCCGAATCCACCACCACCTCCGTTCCTGCCACCGGCCAGGGCTCCCCGCACGTGGCCAGGGTCCAGAGCCCGCCCTCGAGTCGAATGTTCGACTGGACGGTGTAGTCGTAGCCTGGATCCGACGGTGTCCAGTTCAACTGCACCCCTTCCGGGGTCCGCTGCAGGCCGTCGATCACCGGCTGCAGGACACCATATTCCAACGCGCCAATGGAGGGGGGGCTGCCGTAACACCGGTTGACGTTGTCGGCCCCTACTCCCTCCACCGCCGTGCCTTGTCCCCGGGCTGGACTGGACGGGCCGATGCCATAATCGCGTTGCGCTGCGTTGCGAAACTCCGGGTTCTGTCCCACCACCGGGTTAGTCTCGACCACTGGCAGGCTCGGGGTGGATTGGGCCGGATCGGCAGGCGCAAACCACAGGTTGTTGGAGAAGGTGAAGGTCGCCGCGGCCACGTTCGGACCGACGTTCACGGACCTGCCGGCCGCCTCGGGGGAGTAGTAAACCAGGTTGTTCAAAAACTGCCCGTCAGAACATGGTGCGAAGGCGTAGTCGGGTGTGCTCAGAGTCTCCTGCAGAATGCGCACTACCCAGGTCCCGGGATCGATGATGGTGTTGTTCGCCACCACGCATCCCATGCTGCCCACAAAGGCAATGGGTGCCGAGGACCCCTCAAAGACATTTGCCGTGACCACAATGTTCCGGGCCTCGGCGTTGGGCTCACTGGTAGAGAGCGGCGGACGAAAGAACTCGAAACCGGTAGAGCCCCCGATGTTAATCGCCCGCTCCCCGCCGTCCCTGAACCGGTTTTGGGTGATCTCAATGTTGAGACTTCCACCCTTGCATTGGATCGAATTGCTGCCCATGGCGTCGAAGGCACATCGGGCAATGACTCCGGCATGGCAACCCACGTGGTCGATACCACTGCCGCCCGCACTGCCGTTGGCAAATGTGCAGTCCAAGACCCAGTAGTCATCCAATCCGGATAACTTCAGACAGTCATGGTTACCCCCGGTGCCGATGTCATGGATGGCCAGGTTGCGGAACAGGACGTAGCGCGTGGCGTCCGGGTTGCCCACCTCACCGCCGTCATCGCAGTTGATGCCGTTCACCTGAGCCCCGGTTACCTCCAGATGCTCCAGCACAAGGTAACGCACGCGTGAAAGCTGCAGCCCCGTGTTGCCACCCGAAAGAACCGGCCGTTCCCGCCCGGGCACGCCTCCGATCCAGACCGGCGCATCGGCATTGCCCGATAGCCCGGCAAGATGGATATCGCCGGCGTAGGTGCCGGGCAACATCCGCACCGCCGTGCCCGACGTGATCCCCTGCACCGCCCGCTGCAGGGTTTGGTACGGCGCCGCCTCGCTCCCGTTCCCGCTGGCGTCACTGCCATCCACCGCCACAAACACTTCCCGCAACGGCGTCGTCCCGTCGGCGAAGGTGACAAACTCCCGGCAGGGCTCAGCCAGGGCGCCCAGACTGGCCTGCAGAAGGAAAAGACACGCTACCCATCTCGTCGTCACATACATGGCAGCATCATCCACAGTCCCCTTGGACAGCACAACCACGGATCTGCGCGGCACCCCGAGTCGGCGCCCGCACTCAAGCCAGCCCCCACCACCGTTGGCTGAGGCGCCTAGCCGCCCAACAGCGCCAGGAAAACACCGGCCGCCACAGCCGACCCAATCACGCCCGCCACGTTCGGCCCCATGGCCGCCATCAGGGGATTCACCCGGCCATCGGTTTCGTTGGAAACGTAGGTCTGCACCACGCGGGCCGCCATGGGCACCGCGGACACACCCGCCGCACCGATACACGGGTTCATCTTGCTGCCCTCAGGCAGGAACAGGTTGAGGAACTTGGCGAACGCCACACCCCCAAACGTGCTGAAACTGAAGGCCACCATGCCCAGGACCAGGATGAAGAGCGTCCGTGCCTGTAAAAAGCCGTTCCCCTCCATTGTCGAACCCACAGTCAGACCCAGAAAGATGGTCACGATGTTGATCAGAGCCCCGCCGGCTACGCCGCTCAAGCGGTCCGTCACACCGGATTCGCGCAGTAGATTACCGAACATCAACATGCCCAGTAACGGCGCACAGCTCGGGATAAACAGCGCCGCCAGCACACATGTGATGATCGGAAAGGCGATCACCGCCGTCTGCGAAACCTGCATGGCCTGGGGCATGTCGATCGACCTTTCCTTCGGAGTCGTCAAAAAGCGAATAATCGGCGGCTGAATCACCGGCACCAACGCCATGTAACTGTAGGCCGCCACCGCCACCGCACCGAGAAGATGCGGCGCCAGCTTCGAAGTCAGGAAAATCGTGGTCGGACCGTCCGCCCCACCAATGATCCCAATCGATGCCGCCTCCTGAAGGGTGAAGCCAAACAGGTAATGCGCCCCCAGCGCGGCAATAAAAATACCCAGCTGCGCTGAGGCCCCCAGCAGGAAAGTGATGGGCCGGCTCAGTAGCGGACGGAAATCCGTGAGGGCACCGACACCCAGAAAGATCACCGGCGGCAACAGCTCCGTCTTGATGCCCGCATTGTAGATCAGCTGCAGCAACGGCACATGCGAAGCGTCCTTCGGAAACTCTCCCGAGCTGTTGAGTTCGGCCAGGGGAATGTTCGCCAGAATCGCCCCGAACCCGATGGGGATCAGCAGCAAAGGCTCAAAACCCTTCTTGATCGCAAGGAAGATCAGCAGCCCCCCCACGCCAAACATCACGGCATTCTGCCACGACAACTGCAGCAAGCCGGCCTGATCAATCAGCTTTTGCCAAACCTCCATGCTCTTATGCCTCCAAAGTCAAAATGGGAACACCCTTCGAAACCACCGAACCCAGCGTGGCATCAACACTCAACACCCGGCCATCGCAGGGCGCCTTCACATCGTGCTTGGCCTTCATGGCCTCCACCGCCGCCAGCACCTGTCCCTTCTTCACAGAATCCCCCGCGCGCACCTTGATCTCCACCAGCTCCACCTTGCCCTCAAACGGCGAGAACACCGGAACGGATTTACCACCCGGGGAAGCGCCCGCCGTCGGCGCCGAAGACGCCGCCACCTGCGGAGGTTCGATGGTCACCTGGAACTTCCGCTTCTTGCCCCCTTCGGTCACCTCAATGGTGGTGTTAAAGGGTGCCGTCGGCATGGCGGCACCTGACTTCGCCGGCACAGCCTCCTTCGCCTTCAAGGGCAGTGAAATCTTCGGCCGACCTTCCAGCAGCCGAATGCCCTCGTTGAGTTCCATGTCCTTCCCCGGCACGGCTGCGGCCGCCACCAGAAACACATTCTCGTCGTTTACCGCCAGGTTGCGCTTCTTCAGCTCATCCGTGGCGCGCTGCACGTTGTCCGGCGCAGCCTCCAGTGGATCACCGGTAAACGGCTCCTTCTTCAGCTGCTCGGCCGCAGCCTTCACCACCACCGGATCGGGATCAATCGGCGGCCGACCAAAATAGCCCAGCACAGAATTTCCGTAGCCCGCCTCGATCTTCTTCCAGCGCCCGTGCAGCACGTTGTTGAACGCCTGCAGCCAGTACTGCTGGCTGCCCGGAGTCACGCTCGTCCACGCACCCCCGGCACGCACCACCTCAGGAAACTCAGCCAGCACCTCGCCATACTTGTGCAGGATGCCCGCCTCCTTCATCATGTGCACGTTCGGCCCAATCGCACCGCCCGGCATCGGGAAACCCACCACCCGCGCATCACAGGTCGTGGTCACCGGATTAAATTCATACTCCGCCAACCCCTCCTCCAAAAGCTTCTCTACCTCAGCCAGCTTCCCGGCATCCACGTCCAGCTCATACCCCGTACCCTTCAACGCATGCGCCATCGCCCGGATATCCGGCTGCACGGTGCCGGAGGCCAACGGCCGAATGGAAAGATCAATGCCATCCACCCCGCCCGCAATCCCCGCCATGTAACACGCTATCCCCATCGACGCCGTGTCGTGCGTGTGCTGCCAAATCAACACATCCGGCCCCAGCAACTCCCGCAAACCCTTCGCCGTCTCATAACACGTCCGGGGATCCGTCGTGCCCGAAGCATCCTTCATGCACACGGAATCAAACTTCACACCGGTCTTCAGAAACCGGCGCATCACGTCCACGTAAAAGTCTGCCGTATGCACCTTGTCGGACTGGAAAGGCAAACCCATCAGCGCAATACACACCTGATGATGCATCCCCGCATCCACGATCGGCTTGCCGGTCCGCGCCAGATTCTCGACGTCGTTCATGAAGTCGAAATTCCGGTCCCACGTGGTGCCGTGCTTCTTCATCAACCGCCCTTGAAGCTCCAAGGCGGACACCCGCTGCGAGGTCAGTGACACGCCCGAGACCGAACGCGTCAGAATCTGCAGGTCCGCCTCCGGCCCCACGCAGTCCCGCATCTTGTCCATGCAGTCAAAAGGACTCTCCCCGACATAAAAATAGGGCGCCTGATATCGGGCGCCCCCGCCGAACTCAAAATGTCGAATCCCGGCCGCCGCAGCAGCCTTCATGGACGGCAGAACATCTGCCACCCGAACCCGGCCGCCAAAACAACTCTGCAGGCCATCGCGAAACGGGGTGAACATCACCCGGATGGTTTTCTTCTTTTCAGTAAAAAGCATGGCGCACAATCAATGTGGTTTTTCGCGACGATTATTCCTTCAGCTCCACCCGGGTCACCCGCGCTCCAGGAAAAGCCTGTGATACCGCCTCATCCATCGCCTTCATCAAGCCCGTATCCGACTCCGGCGAATTGTCCGGCAACAGGGAGGTCAGCACCCGGATCATCAGGCTCAGCAACATCAGCAGACCCATCACCGCCACAAAGGCGATCCCGCATGTCGTCAATAATTCTGTCTGCATGGCTTAAATCGGACGGCAAAAGTGACGAGGATGCTAATGATGACTACCAGTAAAAATAAACGAAAAAGTCAGAAAACCGCTTTCCGCCTAACCTGAAGCCCTGAGGAACCTCCACTTTTCCAAAGTTGAAACCGACCTAAACCCCGAAGCGCCGGCAGTCCTCCGCAAACGCCAGCCGCCCCTCCATCACCACATCCTCACAGCCCTCCAGCTTAAGTGACAGATCCGGACCTATCCCCTCCAGCGCCCCGCAGGCAATCGGTTGTTCCCGGGACACGTCCCGAGTCTGCTTGGACCAGATTTTCACCTCACGTCCAATGCAGGCCGAGCGCCGGGCGTATTCCCGAACCAGCAGAGCCGCACCACCCGCTCCCAACCGCTCCACCCAGTTGACCAGCCCTCGCAATAACGCAAACAGGGCATGCTCAACCGTCCACTCGGCCTGCGGGAAAATCTGCCGCAACGAAGTCGCCTGCGGCACAAACACATTCCCCGGAACCTCGGGAATGGTCTCCACGTTGGCGCCAATCCCGAACAGCAAACCCTCCAACCGAGAGCCTTCCACCTCCGAAACAGCGATCGAACCCGCCAGCTTCCGCCCTCGTACAAACACATCGTTGACCCACCTGATCCCCGTCCGCTCCGATGGATCTGCCTGTATACCAAAGGCATCCATCACCGCCAAGGTTGGCAGAACCGGGATCGCCCCCAAGGTGTCCGAAGCATCCATATCCACCTGAAAGAACACCGTCAGATGCAAATTGCCCGCCAGCGCCACCCACGGACGCCCCCCCTGGCCATGAAAATTCGACCCCTCCAAGGCCACCGCGACCAGACACCTTGGCAGCTCCACACCTTCAAGGATTAACTCGTGGATCGCGTCAAACTGCGAAACCGCCGAATAACTCACCATCACCCCCAACTCCTCCGGCAAACCCATGTCCCGCGCAAAAACCTCCCACGGCTGGTCCTCCCCAGCCAACGCCCGCCATACCCGCTCCTCCCTCGACCGCATCGGGATACAATGCCGCCCGGCATCCGCAAACACCCGCCACTCCGACAAAACCGCCGCTGAGTCTGTAAGGAACCGCATAAGCCTAACCCGCCACCCCCAAAATCCCACGGGCATCGAGCGTCCGGACAACGCACAAAGGGGTGAATGGCGTCATTAATGTATACGATATCAACATTAAACGCACGACAATATAACTAATTATTGCTCGTCACCGTTCCTCAGGCCATTGCCGAAACACAACGCACACACCGGTCGGGTCCAGCAACGAAAACTCCAACGCGCCCCACGGGCGCTTCGTAACCTGCGGCAGGTTCGGATGCAACAGGTCGGGCCGACGCCGCGAAATGTCCTCCTGCAGGCCATGGATGTCGTCGGTTTCGATAGCGATCTCCGGACGGTCCTTGGCGGCGTACTCCGGACTTTCCACCACGTAGGCCTTGGCACCATCCCGCGCCACGACCGCGATGGACTGATCCTGGTAGCGGATCTCGAACCCCAGACCGTTCACGAACAGATCCAAACCTTCTTCCATCTGGTTGAAAAAGACCTTGGGGATCAAACAAATCATCATGGCTCAATTCTCCTGGTGCCGGACCTCGGGCTAAACGGTTTTCGCTTCATCAGCACCGGATGCCTCGAAATGCAGCGCCAGCCAGACGGCGTCCCGGCTTGTGCGCATGACCCGATGCCTCAGCCGCTGCGGAATCAACAGGGCATCCCCCCCCGTGAGATCCAGCCGTCCAGCTTCAAACTCCAGCACTGCCGTGCCCCGCACCAACACCACCCACTCAGGTTGCTCCTGGTCATACCAAAACCCCGGGTCACTCCCTGCCCCAAAGGAGACAATCTGCTCCAACCTGAAACCACCGCCTTCAAGCAGGGGCACCAGCACCTCACCCCGGCCTGTATCGGCCAGCGCAAATAGAGATCTCACCTCCGGTAACATGTCGGTCAGCATTGGATCGAATTCCCGCGCACCATTCCACCCCAAATCACACCCAGCCACAGAATGTCGCTTATGCGACATTCTCAGCAGACCCGAAGAACGGCTGGGAGCTCGTTGAAGGAGTGAACAAGGAATGAGGCCAAGGGGGTCGGGACGACCCCAGGGCGAAGGGTTTGGACGGTCCGAATCCCCATGCGAATGCCAGCGGCAATTTCGGAGTCGGCATTATCCCCAACCACCAGCACGTCTTCCGGAGTCAAACTATGCCGCGAGAGGATGCTCTCGAAACAGCCCTGCTTGCCGAGTCGACCCGGCTCGTCGATGGCATCCACGATCAACTCCTCGAAGTCGCCCCCGAGACCCAGCGCACGGAACTTGCTCTCCTGCAGGCGGCGGAATCCCGATGTCACCACGAACTTGGATGGGCCCAATGCACGCAGCGCTGGAAGATCCCCATAGCCTTTCAGCGGTCCGGGTACTTCCAGCCAGATGGAGGCCTCCCAACCGGCCGTGAGCATCTCCCGCGAAAAGCCGTGCCGCTCGGCCACCCAATCCAATGGATGACGCCACATATCCTCAAAGGCGGCGGCGAGAACCTGTTCAGTTACACCGCAGGAATTCGCCTCCCGGATCGCATCGAACACCGGTTCAAAAAACGGCCGGCCCGGTTCATCGGCGGCAGCTATGCAGTTGTCGAGATCGAGGATCAGGGCACGAATCATCGGAGGAGGCTGGTGGTGACCGCACTGCTCGCAACCGGTCACACCTCTTCGGGGCGTCGGGCAAAGAACTCGAGATGACTACAGGTCGCACATTCCAGCGCATACCCCTCGATGATGGGTTTGAACCTCGTGCCCATCATGCCATAGCCATGCCACCTGAAGCCGTGCCCCCCGCACTGGGAGCAGGCCACCTGCCGCCCTCCCACCTGAAACTCCAATGGCCGGGCCATCTCGGTCATCGCTGCCTTCACCGCTCTTCGAACTGCTGAACCTGCATTGCTCATGGTAGTCGGGAGGATAGTTGTGCCTGAATCAGGAGAGTCATTCACTGTAGCTAACGCCAGGAACCCCCCGCCGCAAGGGACAAACACTCTGAAATCACGTACGGATTATTGGGACAGGTGTCCCAATAATCCGTACGGCGTGCCACTCCGTCAGGGGTGCATCTGTCTTTGAGCCCGCCAAAAATAACCGGGTTCGACAGTCATGTGTCAGGGGACGGAGCGGGCCTAGGCGCACTGCCGATTGCATGCGCGGGGAAGCGTCGGTCCGGCGGCGGGACCGGTGTCATCCTTTTTGATTCAACGTCCCCCTTCGCCTTCCCGCTCCTTTCGCTCCCCAGTGTCAAAACTTATGAGTCAACAGCGGCGTGGCGGCAGGATCAATTCCGGCGTTGCATGCGTCTGGTGGGGGGCTAAGACTTCGCGGCCCGGTCTGTCTGGCCGGAACGTTTTAGCATGGCTGTCTCCGCTGCAAGTTTGCACCGCCCATCCCCGTCGCGTCCGCCCAGGTCGCTGGTGGCGGGGATGATTTTGCAGTATGCGGTAGGGGGGGCCATGTTCCCGTTCCTGAGCCTGATGTTGCGGGATCGGGGTTTCAGCGTGCCTGAGATCAGCATGGCTTTACTGAGCGGGGCGGGTGCGATGCTGGTGGCGCCGTTTTTCTGGGGGATGCTGGCGGACAGGTTCATTCCATTGAACCGGCTGTTCGTGCTGATGAACCTGTCGGTGGTGGGTGCAGTGCTGCTCTTTGCGAGGCAGGAGAGCCACTGGTCGGTCGTGGTGGCGCTGGTCCTGTTTTACGCCTGTTACAATCCGACGCCGATTCTGACGAATGCGATTGCGCTGCAGCATTTGCCTGATCCGCAGCGACAGTTCGGGCCTTTGCGGGCGTGGGGCTCGGCGGGGTGGGTGCTGCCTTCCTTCCCGATCTTCGCCTGGCTGATGCTGAGTGGGAGTCCAAAGCTGGACTTCCTGCTGTGGCTGACGGGTGTGTTGGCACTCACGATGGCGATCACTGCATTCTGGCTGCCCCACACACCCTGCGGAGCGGTGCGCACCGCAGCCACCTCCCTGGCGAGCGGATACTGGCCTTCGCTCCGCCGCCTGCTCAGCAACGTCAACTACCTCATCCTTATCGGTGCTTACCTGTTAATGGCGGCTTCCTTCGCCGTCCAGGCGTTCTATTCCCCGGTGAGACTGGAAGACCTGGGAATGACCCGTCCGTGGATTGGCATGGCCCAGTCCGTCGGAGTGCTTTGGGAGATTGTGTTGTTTTTCCTGCGGACGGCGATTGTGCAACGGCTGGGGGTCAAGGGTTCGATTGTGGCGGGGAGTGCGGCCCTGCTGGTCCGGCAGTTGCTTTTTGCCTTCGGGGACAACCTGTGGCTACTGGCGCTGAGCTACATGCTGGTCGGCACGACGGTGGTCCTGTTCCACATCGGCGTCAACCTGCTGGTGGCGGCGATGGCTGAGCGGGAGGTCCAGTCGACGGCCCAGACCATTCTCACCCTGTGCAGTTCGGGTTTGGGCCCGATCCTGGCCAACGCGACCGTGGCCCGGATGCTGGCCTCGGGTGCAACCGATCTGGGAGGTGTGTTCCTCTTCGCGGCTGCGCTCACTACCAGCGCCGGTATCCTGATGCTGTTCTACCGCATCCCCCGGTCGAAGGCCTGAGGACCCGCCGGTCCGGTCAGAGCTTATCCGGATGGAGTACCACGTGGCGGATCCGTTCCCGTTTCCAGGTATAGGTGATGTGGATCATTCCGTCGGCCGACTGGATGACAGCAGGGTAGGAGTACTCGCCGGGCTCGTCCTCAAGGACGACTGATGCATTCCACGTGCGACCATCCCGCGAGACCGCGACGTTCAGCGGCGAGCGGCCCTTGGGGGTGTGGTTATAGATGAGGACTGCGCGTCCGTCGCGAAGCACGACACCATCGATACCACTGTTGGGGTTGGGGAGGCCGATGGGCGCGGGTTTGGTCCAGGATTCGAAGGACTCCCCCATCCAGCTTTCGTAAACCGCGCCCTGGCGGCTGCGGCAAAGGATCTGGACCCGGCCGTTGGGCCAGGTCAACAGCGTTGGCTGGATGAGACCGCATTCCTCCGCGGAGTGGAGAGGTGGTGTGCGCGACCACGAACGCCCGCCATCGGGGGTTTGTTCCATATGCACGCGCCAGCCGTGATCTTCGCTGCTGGATCCGCAGAGCAGCATCCCGTTGGGCAACAGCTCGGGCTTGTTTCTGACCGGGCCCATGATGCCTTCCGGCAGGCGCTCGGGGGCGGTCCATGTCCGGCCATAGTTGGCGGATTCCATGCGCATGCCCCACCATTCGCGCGGGTTGGGACCGACCTTATAAAAGAGCACCAGCGGGCCGCCCGGCATTTGGAAGAGGACCGGGTTCCAGCAGGGGTAACGCTCCGGCCAATCAGGGCTCACGCCCTCAGCAACCAGCTGCGGCGTGGTCCAGGCGCCATCGGTATAGCGCGCGGTCCAGATACCCACATCCGGTTCCCCTTCGTCCTGTCCACCGAACCAGGCGGCCATGACGCCATGCGGGGTGTCGACGATGGTTGAAGCGTGGCAGCTGGGGAACGGGGCGGACTCGTAAATGAACTGTTTCACGATGAAGGGGCCGGATTCAGCGGAGGCAGGAGCGAGTTCACCACCGACAGTCGCGCCGCCGGCTGCATTGGCTGGAGGTTTCGCTTGGGGCTGGCATCCCGTGAGGCCTATTGCGGCTGCGGCGAGCACGAGGGCGAACAGGTAGTGGAGTCGGTTTTCCGACCGGTCAGTAGCGCTGGTTGTATTCATGGCGTTGGACGGTGTTCGGGTCATCATACGGGGTATCAGTCGCGGGGTGCAGTTGTCATGGGGAAATCATCCGTGCGGAAGGGTGTTGCCGGAAGACCTTCACGATTGAACAGGTTGACGATCGGATAATCGGCCCAACCGTAACGCACTTCGGCAGGATCATTGATCAGGGGATGGCTGACCACAACCGTATCGTCGTTGATCTCGGCATTGGCCCAGAGGAACTGTCCGTCCTCGCCGCAGAGGGCGAATCCGCGGAGTTTGCCGCCACGGGCTTCGAGGCCGCCGCCGACATGATTAAAGCTGAGGATGGCCTGGTTTTTTTTGATCTTCATCTTTCTGAAGGTTGGGCCTGAGGCGACGACCTTTTGTTTGTAGGCGAGGGAGCGTGCCAGCAGGGCCAACCGGGCGCCTACCGGCTCCTTCTGAGTGGGGTGGATGTCATCCTTGTCGCCGTAATCCGTAATGACGGCGAGCCCGACATTCCTGAGCATTTGGGTTGCGAGCAACTGGGCTTCGCGGAGTTCGGCCCAATCGCTTTCACCGGGGACGGCTGCGATTTCGTCGGGAGAACGTTTGCGGTTTTTGTCCCAGGGAGCCAGCTGCACTGCGAGGAAGGGGAAATCGCCCTGACCCCAGTCTTTGCGCCAATTCTCGATGAGGTTGAGGAACAGGTGCCGGTATTGGAACGCGCGGCCTGCGTTGGACTCACCCTGGTACCAGATGGCACCCGCGATGGGGAAGGGAAGAAGGGGAGCGATCATGGCGTTATAGAGTTCGGCGGGTCTCCAGGGCTGGCGGGGAGCGGAGCGCGACGGCTCCTTGCCCTCGGCCTTCAGCGCCTCGGCCTCCGCCTTCCATGCTTCCAGATCTGCGAGGTACTTTCGTTCGGTCTCTGCCCAGGGATCGAGCAGCGTCTGGCGATAATCCGGATGAGTGGCGAGCAGGTCCCAACGCATCCAGACCTCCGCCGGCGAACCGCCCCAGGAAGTATGAATCAGGCCGATCGGAACCTTCAGGGCGGCATGCAGGTCTCGTCCGAAGTAGTAGGCCACCGCACTGAAGTCCGGCACTGTCTCGGGCCCGCACACCTGCCAGGCCGCATCGACATCCTCGCATGGTTCGACGGCACGCACCCGGGGGACACTGAACAGGCGCAGCCAGTTGTTTCTGGAATCGGCAATCACCTGCTCGGGTTCGAACGAACGGTTCAGCGGCCATTGCATGTTCGACTGACCGCTGCAAATCCAGACCTCGCCCATGAGGATGTCCTGCACCTCGAGACGGTTGTTACCCTGCACAACCAGCGTATACGGACCACCGGCCTTGTAGCGGGGAAGCGTCACTGCCCACTTGCCGTTGCGCGCGGCGGTTTTGGCAGTTTTGGAGCCGAGACTAACCACAATTCTCTCGCCATCATCAGCCCAGCCCCATACGCGGACAGGCCGGTCACGCTGGAGCACCATGTGGTCGGTAAAGAGATGCGGCAGCCTGACATCAGCCCGGGCGGACGGCAGGAAAGCCGCCACAAGCAGCCCGAGCAAATGGAGCACCCTGAGGGCGGGAAAGCGTGGACTCATGGGTTTCACTCCAGCCCATCATCTGCGGATCGTCAACGGGGAAAACAAGTCACGGTCCGCGTCAGAGGTAGGGCGTGGCCAGGCGCGCCAGCCCATCGCGCAGGCGCACCGGGAACGAACGGCTGTCAAGATCAGCCAGCGTCACCTCACGCGCGGACTCGAGCTTATGCCCCACGAGAGACTCGAGTCCGGAGGCGAGGTTGTCGTCATAGCATTCCAGATTGAACTCGAAGTTCAGCCTGAGGCTGCGCGGATCCCAGTTGGAGGATCCGATCAGCGACCACACGCCGTCCACGATCATCAGCTTGGAATGGTCGAAGGGAGGTGGAGTGAGAAAGACGCGGCAGCCTTTCTCCAGCACTTGCCAGAGCTGGGCGGAGCGGGCCCAGTTGACGAGCCGGACGTTGCTGGTTTCGGGCAGGATGATCCGGACATCGATTCCGCGCATGGCCGTGACATTGAGTGCGCGGATGACGGGAGCATCGGGCAGGAAGTAGGGAGTAAGGATGTGGACACACCGGGTAGCTGAAGACAGTGCCGCGATCAGGGCATCGGGCAGCTTCTCGAAGTCTTCGTCCGGCCCGTCGGGTATTCCCCGCGCCCAGACGTTCCCGGCGTGGGGAATGGTGGCCGGGAACCAGCGGGGTCCGCCGAGGGATTCTCCGGTGGCGAAGGCCCAGTCGACGGCGAACGCTTCCTGCATTTGTGTCACCACCGGCCCTTCCACCAGAAAGTGCAGGCATTGAATGGGGTCACGTGGCTGCAGGGATCGCCAATGCCCCTCGCGGATGTTGGTTCCTCCGGCGAAGCCGATCTGCCCGTCCACGACCAGGATTTTGCGGTGGTTGCGGAGGTTCGCGTATTGAAAGAGCCGGGGCACTCGCGTGGGGAGGAATGTGCTGCAGCGCACGCCGGCACGGCGCAACCGTCCAAGAATGCTTGGCCGGCTGTAGCGGGCGCCGACGTCGTCCACCATCACCCTCACTTCGACCCCGCGCTGCACGGCCCTTTGCAGGGCCTGCACGAACTGTTCGCCGGCACGGTCCCGGTCGAAGATGTAGCTGAGAAGCGCGATGGATTCCCGGGCACCATCGATAGCCTGCAGCATGGCGGGGAAGGCTTCATCGCCATCGAGCAGGGGGACGACGCGGTTACCGGGCTGGAGGGATTGTCCGGTGAGGGCGTGAATGGCGCGGGCGAGCCCCTTGAGGTTGGGGAAAGCGGCGTTCCATTCCCGGGCTTTAGTCAGGTCACGTTCACTGGCCTGGGTTTCCGGGCGCTGTTGCCAGGCTGTGCGAACGCCTAGCGATACGGCCTTTCGCTGGATGCGGTTGATTCCGAAGCAGAAGTAGGCCGTGGCACCGATGAGTGGGGCCAGCCACACCAGTCCGACCCAGGCGATTGCGGCCCGGCTGTCCCGCTTCCAGAGAACGGCATGCACCGTGGCGACCCCGGCGAGGAGAAGGTTCAACGCCGCGAGGAACCACGGCCATAAATCAGCGAGACGGTCCCACATGCCAGGTTATGCGATAGCAGGCCGGACATGGTCAGCCAAGTCCGTGTTTGCGGTCACGTTCTTCAGAACAGGCCCGCGGCGCCTCCACCGCAGCGGGCTTTACCACCGCCGGATGGATGCCTTGGTCCTCTCCAAACTCAGTTGCTGTGGCTGGCGCGGTAGACCATCAGCGGATGGGGGTGGGTTGGAGAAAGTTGCAGAAGGGCGTGCCCCACCGCATCGGTTGTCACCGGGATCAAAGTCCATTCCAACAGGTTGGAGGAGGTTTCGAGAAAGTATGTGCTGCGTGGGGCTCCGGTGAGCAGGAGTTCGGCTTGCAGGGGCGGACGGGCGATGACCTGAAGCCTGGCTCGCGGCAACTTCAAGGCCGGCAAACGGACGACTGTTTCGTTTGCCGTGTCACTGAGGAAGAGGAAGAAGTCGCATTCCACGGTGGCGCGGGCTGCGGAGGGGCCGAGGAGCCCGGGCCATCCGTTGGCAGGGACCGCGGACGGTGCGAGCGGAAGGGTCAGCGACCAATCAAGGGGTTCGGGAGTTTCGCCGTCAGCGGCCCAGAGACGAGCAACCACACGGGATAGATCGGGCTGGCAGCTCAGCCGAAGCCAGAGCCACGTATTGGGCTGCCACTCATGAGCATTGACGATGCTGGATCCAGAGATTTCATCGAGGAGTTGAGCAGAGGTTCCGCCCGTGGGGTCCGTGTTGAGCACGAGTGCAATCCCCTGCCCCGTCACCGGATCGGCCCCGACAACGATCCCCCCGCTTGCGGCATCCGCAGCAGGTTGGTGCGGAACACGCAGCCGGGCAAGGACACCTTGGACCCCGCTGTTCAGGGAGGTTGTCTGGAGCAGGCAACGCTGCCCGGCCGGGACGGAGAACATCTTGTTCGCGACCTGTGATCCGGTGGGATCGCCGTTGGGAAATACCCACCGATCAGAGGATAAACTGAAATTGTCCTGCACGCCCTGCACATTGGAACCGGACTCGGCGGGAACACCGAAACGGCGAACCTCCACCTGACGCAGGTGGAGCTCGTTGGTGGTAGAGATCCGGAAGTCGGTCCCGCCATTCTGGGAGTTGAGGAACCGCGCGCCCTCCAGTTGGAACGTGGCCCGTTTCCATTGACGGCTGCCCCCGAGTGAGACTTGGTGCCGAACCGGGGTATATGCACCATTTAGGGGTGCATTCGTGTCCGATCCGTCAAACTCGAGAGTGAACAATCCGCTGGCGGCATCGAAATAGTCGACCTCCACCTCCACCTGCATCCGGTCGGCCCATTTGAAAGAGTCATCGACGCGGAAGTAGACATAGCGCCCGGTGTGCTGCGTCGGCACCGTCACGCGACAAGGCTCGCCGGCAGCCACCGCGGGAGCGGTGATACCGTCGGCAGACTCAACCTGCTGGAGGCCGGCAGGTTCATTGGTCGTGCCCAGACGCACGGATACTTGGCTGAAATCGCTGAACGGACCCAGGATGGGCGGCGGGATGATGCCCTGGTGGAAGAGCTCGGCAAACTGCCGGTTGAGGGTGATGTAGTCCCGTCCATACTCCAACGAATCGGCAATGTCGGTTCCTTCGTGGAATTCGTTCCAGGTTTCGATCATGACCATGTCGGAGGGCTTTTGGAGAAAGCGGTTCCAGTTGCGGGAGAAGAAAGCTCCCGCCTCCCTATCGACAATGAGTGGTTCGCGGCCCGGAACCGCAGTGTGGTCATAGCCGGGACCCAGCGAGGCAACCCCGGGGTTCTTCAGACCCAGGGCTCCCCCCCAGGCATAGACTTGTGGAGAACTGATGTTCCAGGAGATCTCGCGGACAACCCAGGGACGGCGCCCGCCAAAGTCGTCGGCAAACGCGTCGGCGAGGTACTCAAAGCAGGCCTGGTCGTGATCCGTAGCGAAGGCGGCACTGTAGAGGAACACGATGGGTTGATCATCGATCATCGCCCAGTGTTTGGGGGGGATGAGGGAGAAAAAGTCCCGGATGCTCTCGTAGAACCACTGGCGCCCGTAGGGAGCTGTCAGGTCGATGGGAGTATTGGCGTTGTTAAACTGCAGGGTGGAGGTGTCATAGAACATCCCGATGCGCGGAGGGTGGTGTCCGGCCCGGAGCAGCCTTTCCCGGGCGGCCACGAGCGGCGGGAGGCCGGCGTAGCTCCACGGCTGGGCGCTAACCGGCTTGCCGGGCTGGCGTTGGGAGGGTTCACCCCAGTACACGGGCAGCACGACATCGATGCCGGCGTCCTCCATGTCGCTGAGCTCCTGCGCGTGCCAGTCCACGGAATGGTAGGTGAAATCATTGGTGCTGGCGGGATGATCTGTGAGTGCGTCTGATCCGTCGGCATTCAACAGGTGTGCTCCAGTGGGTGCATCATACCAGTAAAAAAAGGGCGTCGTGATGATCCGATTGGTGGGGGCATAGGATAGGGCATCGGCAAAGTGTTCAGGACGCAGATTGGTGTAAGGTCCGAGGGGGGGATTGATTTCCTGGGCGGGAGCGGCGAGCTGGAGACCGCAGGCCAGGAGCAGGGTGGCGAGGCGAAGCCAGGGCACGCGCAGGGTAGAAGGGTTGTTCCCGGGATGTGGCATGGCAGATTAGAGTTGTCTATACCCTGACGGGAAGCTACACCTAGCAAGTTCCCCAAGAAAGGTTCAATCATGCGAACTTCCTTTTACTGCATGGCGGCCGTTGCGTTTGGTCTCCATTTCACTCTCCTTGCCCAGACGGGGCCGTTTGATCCCGAAGCTTGGCCGCCCACCATCGACACCACCAAGCTGGTAGACTACGTGGTGACGGACGCCGGCTTGGAGGCTCCCGATCCAAACTGGTTTAAGGACGGGCTGATTATCTTATCGAGCGGGGATCAGGTGACCCAGAACGTTGCGATTGGAGGTCACACCGGCAAGAAGGTTGTGGGCAACTTCCTCAACGTGGCGGACCGCTTTTTTGAGGAATGGGCTGACGACGAGTTCATCGACATCCTGGTTCAGGTGTATGGGAACGAGGCTTTACTGAATGCTCAGGGTGAGGCGCGGGACTACACGTTCCTCACCGGGGTGTTGCCGGAGCTGAACTGGCCGGTGGGCGGGCAGATTCCACCGGAGGCGAACAACAAGAAATGGAATTGGGTTTTGTTCAGGGTGGCGAACGACCTGCGGCCATCGGGGACGAGCCGCTATATCGGGTCGGTCCCCGCCGGATCCCAGGGCGATACCACCTACGGCGGTGTCAACGGAGGAACCATCCGGTTTGAGGGTGTTCCCGGGCTGATCGTCCGCTGCGTGGCATTTGGTGAGCAGGGGGCTTTCGGTGAGCCCGAACAGATCAACCAGTTTACCACGGCGGAACAATGTGCTCCGGAACCGCTGACCAATCTCGCAGGCATCGACATCGCGGCCCAGACGGCGGATCACATGGTGGTGCTGGATACGGGGGACCAGACCGTATCGTACCTGGATGGCGTGGGACCGGCAGGAGATCAACGCCGGGCCGTGGTGGCGAACAATGCCTCGAACTTCCTGAACTTCGGCATCACCGACGAGTATCTGGGCAAGGCCTGCAACGACCCCCGAACGGTCAAGGTGTGCCTGGATTTCTATGATGATCCGGCGTTCGCCGGGTTGGGGGTGACCTTCGGGCCTGAGGCATTCGCCACAGACGACCTGGGGGGAACGGACATCGTGGCAGCCGAACGCCATCAGGTGTTGCAGGGCAGCGGCCAGTGGATTCGTCGATCCTGGGTTGTGGCGGATGTCAGCCTCAAGGGGGTCAATGCAGGCATTTACACTGCCGGACCAAGGTTTATCTCGGCAAACGCGCCCGTAGCCGTGTCTCGTATGGAGCTGGCGATATTCCGGACCGGGGACCATCCGTTGGCGGGTCTGGATCCGCTGGAGGATTGCTATGCGGACCCCACGATCTGTGAGGAAGTCTATGGCAATTTTGCCGAGCTGGATCTGGCGACGGGCTTGAGAGCCGGACTGGATGTAGGCACCAGCAGCGGAGACCAGGAGATGATTCAGGAGGAGGCCGGACCTGCGGGAGATCGAAGGATGGCGATACGGCCGGCGCGGGAGGATGGCACGCCGGGATTCACTCACCAGTATTTGAACTTTGCGATCCTGGAAGAAGCGCTGGGGCCGAGCACGCAGCCGCCGGCACATCTGGCGATCTGCGTGACCTACTACGATGACCCAGCCCTGGTGGGGGCTCGTTTCAAGCCGGAGGTATACCGGACGGAGTTGGGTGGCATGGACAGCCTCGGATTCACTCCGGACAGCGCCTGGGTCACCGTGACGGGTTCTGACGAGTGGCGCACTGCCTATTGGGAGATCGAGAATATCAAGTTCCTCGGTGTGAACCAGGCACCTCAGGCTGCAGCCCGCTTCTCGGTAAGCGACAAGGTCTGCTTCACCTCGGTGCGCTATGCCGTGATCCGCCCGTGCGGGCCCCAAGCCGGCGTCAACCTGCTGGAGGAATGCAAGCCCGTGGACATCCAGCTGGAGTTCACTTTCGATTCAACCACCGGCCTTCGGCTGTCCTGGCCGATGGGAACCGGAAACGGGGTGGTTCAGGAAACCACGGATTTGACCACTGCCGAGTGGTCCCCGGTCGTCGACACGCCACAGGAAGTGGACGGCTTCTACGTCCTTGAGATATCCCCGGGTGCCGAGAGCCGTTTTTACCGCTTGATGCAATAAGCGACCGATAATTGCGTATAGAACATGGGGCCTGGCATTGGGCCGGACGGTCGCCCCTGCGCCATGGTTGTTCAGCCGCGACTAAAATGTCGTGGGCAACGGCAACCTTCAGGCTTGTTGATGGTTTGCCGATAAAACTGGCCGGCAGGAACAGCATGGAAATCGTGGATGGCAATGCTACACCGGGCAACGGCGACATCGGGGGGGCGTGTCACGAAACCACGCTGCCACGATTCGAACCTTCCCTGGTTTCTGCCGTCCTGCGTGTAGTCAATTCCGCTCAGACCGTCAGGGAGGCGGTACATCGGGTCGTTCAGATTCTGCGAAAGGCGACGGGGATGGAAGCCGTGGCCATCCGTCTGCAACAGGATGAGGATTTCCCGTATGTGGCGACCGAGGGCTTTTCGCCGGAGTTTGTAGCGGCAGAGAACAGCGTGGCCTCACGCAATCCGGACGGCACCCGCTGCCGTGATGCGGGGGGGGCAGTTCAGCTTGAGTGCACATGCGGCCTCGTATTGGGTGGCAGGGCGGATCCGAAACATCCGCTCCTAACCCCCAGAGGCAGCGCTTGGACAAATCAGTCAAGACAGCTGGCGGAACAGCCCAAAGAGATTGATCCCCGTCATCGGCCCCGGAACAGGTGCATCCATGACGGCTATGCATCCATAGCGTTGATCCCGATCCGGGCGCAGGGAGTCCCGGTTGGCTTGCTTCAGCTGAACCACCGGAGGGAGGGGTGCTTCGATCCCGCAACAATCTCGATGCTGGAGGACATCGGGGATGATCTCGGCGTGGCACTGGAGCGTTTGCGCACTGCCGAGCAGGTCAGCGAGATGGACGCTCGCCTGCGCGAGGCCAACGACCTGATGCAGCTTATCCTGGGGCATACGCACATCATGACGGTCTATCTGGACCGGCAATTCAATTTCATCTGGGTGAACCAGGCCTATGCAAACGCCTGCAGACAGGAACCGGCGTTCTTCCCTGGAAAAAACCATTTCGACCTGTATCCGCATGCGGAAAACGAGGCGATTTTCCGGCGTGTGCTGGATAGCGGTGAACCGTATTTCGTGACGGCGAAGCCGTTTACCTTCCCCGACCAGCCTGAGCGCGGGGTCACTTACTGGGACTGGAGCCTGGTACCTGTCCTGCATCCCGATGCGGGCGTGACCGGTCTCGTTCTCACCCTCTCAGAGGTGACCGAGAGAAAGCGGGCGGAGGAGGAGGGACGGACACTGGCTGAACAGAACCGCCAATTGCAGAAGTCCGAGAGCTTGGGACGCATGGCCTCCGCCATCGCCCACCACTTTAACAACAAGCTTCAGGCCGTGATCATGAGCCTGGATCTGGCGCGGACGGCAGCAACCGAAAATGTGGCGGACATGATGGAAGCATTGGATCGTGCCGAACAAGCTGCACTGCAGACAGCCGACGTCAGCAAAATGATGCTGACCTACCTGGGGCAATCGCTCAGTCGCATGGCACCCATTGACCTGGCGCAGACGGCGCGAGGCTGCCTGCCGATCCTGAAGGCAGGCATCAGCCGGCGGGTTGTTCTGGACGCCCGGCTCGATGAAGCGGGTCCGGTGGTAGAATCGAATGCCGACCTGATCCGGCAGGTATTGGTGAACCTGGTAACGAACGCAGGCGAGGCCTTGAGTGGAGGCGCCGGGACGGTCTGCATCCGGATTGGCAGCGTGTCTGCCGATTCGATTCCCGCAACGAACCGGTACCCGGTAGCCTGGAAACCAACTCGAGAGGAATACGGCTGTCTTGAGGTGAAGGATGATGGATGCGGGATCTCCGAGGCTGATTTGGAGAAGTTGTTCGATCCCTTCTTCTCCACCCGTTTTGTAGGGAGAGGGATGGGATTGTCGGTGGTGCTCGGCATTGTCAAAGCCCATGCTGGCTGCGTAACCGTGGACAGTTGCTTACACAAGGGCACCACCTTCAGGGTTTTCCTGCCCTTGGCCGCGAAGCCCGTGGTATCGGCGGATGTGTTGGATCCGATTCGGGCTCTGCCTCCGGATCAACATGGCAGCGTGCTGATGGTGGATGATGAGACCGCCCTGCGCCTGGCCTGTGTTGCGGGGCTGCGCAGGCAGGGCTGGAGTGTCCTGGAAGCGGAAGATGGTCCGAGCGCACTGAGACTGTTCCAAAAGCACCAGAACGAGCTGGCTTGCGTGGTGTGTGACCTGACGATGCCAGGTTTGAGCGGCTGGGATGTGCTGGAGTCGGTGAGACAGATGCGACCCGGCATCCCCTTCATCCTGATCAGCGGCTATGGCGAATCGCAGGCGATGACGGACGAGCGGGCTGAGAAGCCAAGCCGGTTTCTCAGCAAACCTTTCTCGGTCGCGGCACTGGGCCAGTGCATTGCTCATATCAGCGCAAACCGCCAGTGATGGGTTCAAGCAGGCTCCCGGGCGTGCCTTGATGAATAGGAAGGCGAAATGCGGCGTCTCATGACCGTTGACTCGGACGCCCCGCGAGCAGAGGCTGCGGCCGTCCCATTTCGAGAACCCTGACCACAGTTGATTGCATGAAGACAACCCGCACTATGATCCTCGCAGCGGCGCTGCTGGCGGCATCCGGAGCCACCGTGAACGCGCAACCTGAGACCCGGGCCGAGCTGCCGGACGCCAACGGCTGGGTGAAACTGTTTGAAGGGGATGGCCTGAGCGGATGGACGACTCCGGACCCGGGTGACTGGCAGATGGCAGACGGCGTACTCACCGGACGCGGCAAGACCAGCCACCTTTTTAGTCCAAACACCTATACCAACCTGGAGTTCAGGGCGGAGATCCGCCTGAACCATGCCGGCAACAGCGGAATGTATATCCGCGCCCGCTATGGCAACGGCTGGCCACGGGGCTATGAAACCCAGGTGGAAAACACCAGCTCCGACCCGCAGCGCACCGGCAGCCTCTACGGCATCAAGAAGAACTTCAAACAACTGGTCGAGGATGACACCTGGTGGACGCAGCACGTCATCGCCATCGGAGACCGCATCATCGTCAAGGTGAATGAAACGATCGTCGTCGACACCCGCCACGAACGCTACAAATCCGGTCATCTGGTCCTGCAGCAGCACGATCCGGGAAGCGTGGTGGAATACCGCAACGTCATGGTAAAACGCCTGTCCGACGACCAGGACAAAGCGCTGGCAGAAGCCCGCCGTGACATGCCGGACATCGGCAAGGAACCTCTCGTGCCCTAGCACGTGTCCCGTGCCGGAGTCGTGGCAATTACTGTACCGGGCTGAATCAGGCGGGTTACCCGTCGTGACATCTTCGACATACGGCACGGGGATGGACGGCTTCCATCGGGTTGATTTCCAAGCGAGCGAGACGACCGGGCTTCGGCTGGAGGTTGAGCTGCAGGGTGGATGGTCTGGCGGCATCCTTGAATGGAAAGTGGAATAAGGACACCTGCAGCAGGGCCACCTCCGCCCTTGGCAAGGCACCAGGAGGGCGCATGATAGGCGCGATGTTGCGTCATGTTATTTCAGGCACTTGGAGGTTCACCCTGGTCAGCCTCGGCGGCTTCAGTTTGTGGGCCTTCGGGGGCAGGTGGTTTTACCGGAACCTTGGGGAGGCAGGGCTTTACGCAGTCACTGCGGTGGCTTTTGTCGGGCTGGCCCTGCTCCTGTTGCCGGCGCTCGTGGAAGGTCCACGACGACAAGCGAGGCTGGCGCGTTCCTTTGCTCCAGCCTTTCTCGCCTACGCACTGGTGTGGTGCCTCATGTGGTTTGCTGTCGGAGGCAGGGTCGGCGAATGGCTGGGCGCATTGCTCGGCTGCACAGCGTTCGTGTTCTTCCTGGGACAGGGCCTCAACGCCGGCCGCATCCACCTCGTGCCAACGGGCGTATTCTTTATACTTCACACTGCGGGCTACTTCGCGGGCGGATGGTTGATGGGTTGGATTCTGGAACTGAGAGAGACAGTGCCTGCCGCTGATCCCGGCACACACCTCCTGGGCCCGCTAGCCAAGCTCGCCTGGGGACTGGCCTACGGAGCAGGGTTCGGTTCAGGCCTGGGCTACTTGTTCCATGTCTTGAGGAATCAACCCCGAGTTGACACTGCAGCCCGACCGGAAGCCGATTCCAACCCGGCGGGTAAAGTGTAGTAGCAGCCCGCAAGCCGGGGCGTATTGTCCGGTTATGACATCCGTTCCATCCCCCTTCCCAGCTCCGTCCCTGCGGTGGTCGCTCAGCGTCAGATCGTTGGCAAAGTCGCTCACGTCCTCCGCTTTACCCGCTCGTAGAGAAGGAACCAATTAACCGGAAGCCCGTGACCCGGCACCGGCACCGCCACGGAAGAAAGCATTTTGGCCGGACGCAGTAAACATCGTGGATGGGTAGCTGCCGTCACCAATCCAACGGCAATTCCGAAAGTTCAACCTGCGCCCGGCCAAAACTAACTGTACAGAACTCCCTTTGTTGATCCCCGTGGTTGCACCCATTTAGGCCGCGGGAAAGACGCCGGGAGCTTCCAGTGTCTGCACCTACAAGCGCACCCGGACGATATTCCCCGCCAAATATTTTCGCTCGCCCCGGGATCACCTGCTGAGGACCGATTGCAGTTGCGACAGGGAACGCTTTTGGCGAGTTTCAGCGTTGCCGATGTCAGTTTTCCCAATCTTCACTGCCTCAAAACGCCTGTTTGGCGCGGGCTGTTCATCCCGTAGCGTTCGCTCCGCCCTGACCACCATGGGCGCTGTCCTTGGCATGACAGGCTGGACGCATCCGGCCACCCATGACCTTCTTGCAGCCGGACCATCCATTTCCTGGAACGAGGGCGATGGCTACCGCTGGCGGGACCTCGCGCCTGCAGGAAGCACGGACAAGCCGGGCTTCACTCGACTGGGTGATGATCAAACCGGGCTTCAGTTCACCAACAGCCTCTCCGAGATGGACGGTGCCCTCAATCGAGTGCTCTACAACGGCTCAGGCGTCGCAGTCGGGGACTACAACGGGGACGGCTATCCGGATTTGTATTTCTGCGGCCTGAACACCAGCAACGTGCTCTACCGCAACCTGGGGGGCCTTCGGTTCGAGGCAGTCGCAGACAATGCAGGCATTGATTTCCCGGACGCGTTTGGCCGCGGGGCTGTGTTCGCTGATATCAACGGGGATCGCTGGGATGATCTGCTCGTCAGCACACTAGACCAGGGTGTGCGCTGCTATCTCAACGACGGCCAGGGCCGGTTCACCGATATCACTGCCCTTGCGGGCACGGGGAGCGAGGCCGGCTCCACCTCACTGGCACTGGCCGATATCGACGGCAACGGCACCCTGGACCTCTACATTACGAACTACCGCCCCACGGACATACGCGACCAGGGCGAAGTCACCATGCGAGTCGTTGACGGCAAGGTCATTCCTCCACCGGAGTACGCTGACCGGCTTACGGTGATCCAAGGGGCAATCTATGAGTTCGGCCAGCCAGACCAGTTGCTCCTCAACGATGGTGACGGACGGTTCACTCCGGTTCCCTGGGAGTCGGGAGCGTTCCTTGACGAATCCGGCGCAGCGCTCGCCGGTCCACCGCGCGACTGGGGATTAACCGCCACATTCCGCGACATCAACCAGGACGGGCTGCCGGACATCTATGTCTGCAACGACTACTGGACCCCGGACCGATTCTGGATCAACCAGGGACAAGGCCGTTTCCGGGCCATCGAAACGGTCGGGCTCCGCAACACCAGCGCCAGTTCCATGGGGCTGGACATCGGTGACTACGACCGCGACGGCGACGCCGACATTTTTGTGCTGGATATGTTCAGCCGCGACCCGCGACTGCGCATTCGCCAGAAACTGGCCCAGATGCCGCCGCCGAATGAAATTGGTGTCATCGCCAACCGGCCGCAGGTCATGCGCAACACGCTGCAGGAAAACCGCGGCGACACCACCTTCCGGGAAGTCGGATGGGAGGCAGGTGTCGTGGCGGCCGACTGGGCGTGGTCTACCGTGTTCCTGGATGTCGATCTCGACGGCTACGAAGACCTGCTGATTGCCGCCGGCCATTTCAAGGACGTGCAGGACATGGACGCCAACATGCTCATCAAGACACAACAAACCCCGCGCGACCCCAGCCTCTCCGCAACCGAACGCCGACGCCGCTTCACCCAGGAACTACTGGAACACCACCGGCTGTATCCGCGGCTCGACATGCCCGTCGTGGCCTATCACAACCGCGGCGACGGCACGTTCGAGGAAATGACCGGATCCTGGGGCACGGACGAACCCGGGGTCCACCATAGTCTGGCTTACGGCGACTTCGACCTCGACGGCGACCTGGATCTCGTCACCAACAACCTCGAGACCCGGGCTGGATTCTATCGCAACGACAGCACAGCCCCGCGCGTTGCCATCCGGCTGCGCGGCCTCACCCCGAACACTGCCGGCATCGGAGCCAGGGTCAGCCTCATCACGGACGCGTTGCCCGCTCAATCACAGGAGGTCGTGTCAGGTGGACGCTATCTGGCCGGATGCGAACCCTTGCTGACCTTTGCCACCGGAAAGACGCCCGGCAAGATGCGGATCGAGGTCACCTGGCGTTCGGGACGAAAGACCGTGGTCACCGCCGTCCGCCCCAACGCGCTCTACGAAATCAGTGAACCCGAAAACTCCGCCGCGACCCCACCAGACAAACCCGCCCCGACCGGCAGGACGCTGGTCGACATCAGCGAAGAGCTCTCTCATTCGCATCAGGAATCGCCATTCGACGACTTCAACCTCCAGCCCTTGCTTCCCTTCCGCCAAAGCCAGACCGGCCCAGGCGTTGCCTGGTTCGACCTGAACCAGGATAACCACCCGGATCTCATCATCGGGAACGGACGCGGAGCCCCGGTAGAGGTATTTCTTGGCAACGGCCACGGCGGGTTCAAACGCATCAGCTCAGCACCGGAATGGGTCGCACCAGACGACATCACCATGTGCCTTGGATACCATCCGACACCCACAACCACCGGAATTCTGATCGCCGTCTCCGGCCACGAGGAACCCGGGCAGGCCGCCATTTTTCATGGCCGATTGATCAACGAAAATCTCCAGGTCCAGCCCCTGCTCAAGGACCTCCCGGAAAGTATCGGCCCGATCGCGCTCGGCGACATGGACGGCGACGGCGACCTCGACCTGTTCGTTGGCGGCGGCCCGCGCCCCGGCCATTATCCTGAAGGTGCCGGATCACACATCTACCGCCGTAATGGCAACCAATGGGAGGCAGATACCGGTAACAACCGTATTCTGGCCGAAGCCGGAATTGTGAACGGCGCACTCTGGAGCGACGTGGCAGGCGATACCCACCCGGAACTGATCCTCGCCTGTGAATGGGGTCCCGTCCGCGTATACCAAATGCGGGGAAGCCTGCTGCAGGAAATCACCGTCCCGCTGGGGATGGCCGCCCACATCGGCTGGTGGCGCAGCGTAGCCACGGCTGACCTCAACGACGATGGAAAACTCGATATCGTGGCGGGAAACTGGGGACTCAACAGCCCCTTCCACGCCAACCCCGCCAGACCTGTCCGCCTGCTTTATGGGGACTGGATGGGGGCGGATCGTTACGAACTCCTGGAAACGGACTACATCCCCGGCAGCAACGACCTCATCCCCACACGTGATTTCAACTCGCTCGTGCCTTCTCTCCCGTTCCTTTACGAGCGCTACCGCAGCTTCCGCCAGTTCAGCGAATCTCCCGTGCAGTTCCTCTTGGGCGAGTTCAGCAAACAGACCTTCATGGCGGCAGCCAACACGCTCGAGTCCATGGTGTTTATCGCAAACGGGGACCGCTTCGTGCCTGTTCCCCTGCCCCGTGCCGCCCAACTCACCCCAGTATCCGGCTTGACCGTCGCAGATGCAGATGGGGACGGCCACGAAGACCTCTTCCTCAGCCAGAACTTCTTCCCTATGCGGGCGGAACTGGCGCGGCAGGATGCCGGGCGCGGACTATGGTTGCGCGGTGACGGCAAGGGCGGGCTGTCGGAAGCCCAAGGTCCCGGCTGGGACGTGAAGGTCTACGGCGATCAGCGCGGCGCGGCAGTGGCTGATCTGGACAGCGACGGTTTAGTGGACCTTGCCGTGGCACAAAACGGACACGAGACCCGCCTCTTTCGCGGTCGCAATGGAGCACCCTGCTGGCAGATCCAACTCCATGGCCCGCCTGCCAACTCCTCAGCTATCGGAGCCCTGCTTCGCCTCGAGGGCGACAACCTGAAAGGACCCGTGCGCGAACTCCAGGCCGGCTCCGGCTACCGGTCGCAAAATGATACCATCCAGCTCATGGGCCCCACTAACCGCTTCAACCGTGTCTGGATCCGCTGGCCGGACGGAACTGAAGCCACCCATCCCCTCAACCCCTCAGCGGGAAAAATCCAGCTCAGGCAATAGTCGGGAATCGACCCTCATGGCACTTTCGCTCTCTCAATCTGCTCCATAGACGGCGCCTGCCAGATGTGCAGGACGCCCCGCAAGTTGCGCGCCGCCAGAGTGTCCCCGGAAGGGGAAAACTCGACATCCTGAAACATCGACCCCTCCCCCTGCAAGGTGACCAACTCCTGCAACGTTCGCACATCCCAGAGCTTAATGGCCTCATTCCCGTTGCTGCCAAT
>JBJOII010000002.1:0-85231 GCA_046047235.1 Verrucomicrobiota bacterium
ACCGAGGCGATGAGCTGCATGGAGGAGGGGGATTCATTCGAGCCGAGGTAAAGGAGGCTGTTGTCGTCGCCACTGATCCAGAAGATGTAGTCTCC
Source organism: Verrucomicrobiota bacterium (assembly GCA_046047235.1). Lineage (GTDB taxonomy): Bacteria > Verrucomicrobiota > Verrucomicrobiia > Limisphaerales > JAHDYP01 > JBMTVN01. Next base: position 96 of record JBJOII010000002.1, read on the forward strand.
GGTGGTGGGAGGATTTACGAAACCGCGGATGCGTGTTCCATAGTCATCGGCCCAATTGGAGGGGCCTTCGAAGATGGTGGGGAAATCGGTTCCGGAGGGGGAGGACGGGTAGTCCGGGGAGGCGACGAGGTTATCGACGGAGGATCCGGTTATGCCGAGCCAGAAGTCACGTCTGACGGACTGGGCTTGGGTGGTGTTCAGGCAGAGGCTGAGCAGGAGGAGGAGCGGGAGTGGGTGGTTGGCGGTTTTCGGGTGAGGCATAGGAGGGGGTAGGTAGGGGAGCAACTTACACGACGGTTGGCTGAAGGCCAAGTCGATAGGGTTGCCTGGGGTGGGGTTAGGGGTTGTGGTGGAGGTGGGAGGCGAGTTCCTCGATTGTCCAGCGCGGGTGGGTGTGGCTGAGCTGGTCGGCTTGGTGGCCGTGTTGCCAGACTGCGTATCGGAGGGTGGTTTCGGGGGAATGCTGGAGGGTGGGTTGGGCGAGGAGGCCTGCGAGGAAACCGGCGAGGAGGTCGCCGCTTCCGCCTTGGGCGAGGTTGGGGTTGCCGGAGCTGTTGATGAAGATGGGGCTGCGGTATTGGCCGACCAGAGTTTGATGTCCCTTTAGGATGACCCAGGCTTTGCTGAACCGGCGGGAGATGGTGTGGAGGGCCTTGGGGCGGTCTGACTGAATGGAGTTGGAATCCGTTTTGAGCAGTTGAGCGGCTTCGCCCGGGTGGGGGGTGAGGATGCGGAGGGCTTTGGCTTGGGAGGTGGAAGGTCGGAGCCAGGGTAGAGCGGAGGCATCGGCGACCATGGGGAGGTGAGATTGCTGCCACTGGGTGGTGATCCAGTGTCGCAATGATTCGGGGACTGAGGCATCAGCGAGTCCGGGGCCGGCGAGGATGCAGGTGGCGGAACTTGGGAGGCTCCAGTTTTCCTGCCAGGGGCGCACCATGACTGCCTGCAACTGGCTGGCGGCGGGGAGGTAGGATTCCTCGGGGGTGATTAGCGTGATGAGGCCGGGTTGGGCGCTTTGGGCGCCGCGGGCGGTGAGCACGGCTGCTCCGTGGTAGCCGAGGCTGCCGGCGACGATGATGAGGTGGCCGTGGGAGCCCTTGTGGCTGGCGACCGGGCGTGGGGGTGGGAATCCCGAGAAGTCTTCGGGCAGGGTCCAGCGCAGGTTGCCTTGGATGGGGCAGGGGACGAGGCCGATATCGGGGGCGACCTCGAGTCTTCCGACGTAGGGTGTGGCGTGAGTTTGGACCAGTCCCTGTTTGGGGGCGCCGAGAGTGATGGTGATGGAGGCTTGGATGGCGGCGCCCTGGGGGAGGCCGGAGTCGGCATGGAGGCCGGAGGGGACATCCACGGCGAGGACCGGAACACCGGAGTTGTTGATGGTATTGACGAGTTTCTGCCAGTGGTGGCTGAGGGTGCCGTGCAGGCCTATACCGAAGATGCCGTCGACGATGAGAGTTTGTGGAACGGAGAGGAGCGAGTTGAATTCCTTGAGGGCGGCGCGTGGTTCGAGGGCGTTGAGGAGAGTGACTTCGCGGTCCTTCAGGTTGGTAACGATTTGACGGGCGTCATCGCCATTGTGGCCTTTGCCTGCGAGGACGAGGATGGCGTCGCCTGGTCGGGTGAGCTGGCGGATTCTGGCGGTTAGGATGTGGCCGACGCGGCTAATGACTTCGAAGGGGGTTCGCTTTGCGGCCCAGGTGCGTTGTTCCCAATCCCGCATTTGGCTGCAGGTGATGATGGGGGCAGGCATGGGTACAACATGGACCGGGCGTGAGGGTTGAACAAGCCCGAAGCGGTTCGGTGCAAGTTTCCACTTCCGGATTTGGGTGGAGGCGGCATTGTTGGGGGCATGGATGAGCGGTTGAGAGACGAGATGGACCGGGTGGTGCGCGGAGCCTTGGCGGAGGACGTTGGCTCGGGTGATGCGACCACCTTGGCGACGGTGAGTGCTGATTGCCTGGCTGAGGGGGATATTGTGGCAAGGGAACCGTTGGTGGTGTCGGGTTTGGAGGTGGCGGTGAGGGTATTTGGCGAGGTGTCTGGTCGGCTGGAGTGCGAGTGTCTGGTGGGGGATGGGGCGGCGGTTGCGAGTGGGGATGTGGTGATGCGGGTGCGGGGTCCGGCGGGGGCGCTTTTGACGGGGGAGCGTACCGCTTTGAATTTACTGCAGCAGTTGAGTGGGGTGGCTTCGTTGACGCGGAGGTATGTGGAGGCGGTGGAGGGGACAGGGGTGCGGGTATTGGACACGCGCAAGACCGTGCCCGGGCTGCGTTGGTTGCAGAAGCAGGCTGTGAGGCATGGGGGGGGTACGAATCATCGGGTGGGGTTATTTGATGCGATATTGATCAAGGACAATCATTTGGCGGCGTTGGCGGAGTTTGATGCGGGGGCGGTGGGTGAGGCGGTTCGGCGTGCGCGTGAGCGGTTTCCCGGTTTGCTGGTGGAGGTGGAGGCGGATCGGCTGGATCAGGTTTTGGCGGCGGTGGAAGCGGGGGCGGACGTGGTTTTACTGGACAACATGAGCCTTGAGACCTTGCGGGATGCGGTGAAGTTGACGGCTGGCCGGATTCGGACTGAGGCGAGCGGCGGGGTGGACCTGACTACCGTCAGGGATATTGCGTTGACGGGGGTCGATGCGATTTCCGTGGGGGCGCTGACTCATTCGGCGCGGGCGATGGATTTGGCGTTGGACCTGCGCTTATCGGGGTTGCGGGGTGAGCCATGAATTTGGACCTGCAGATTTTGCGGGCGTTGCGGCAGTCGACTTCGGGGATATCCGGGGCGGATCTGGCAGCACGGTTGGAGGTGACGCGGGCGGCGGTGTGGGCGCGAGTGGAGGAGTTGCGTCGGTTGGGTTATGACATTGAGGCTACGCCGCACAGCGGGTATCGGCTGGTGGGGGCGCCTGATGCCTTGCATGCGGACGACCTGATGGCGCGCATGGGTGATGGGGTATTGGTGGGGCGGCAGGTTCAGGTGTATGAGAGTACGGCTTCGACCAATGACCTGGTGGAGCGTTTAGGGCGGGATGGGGCGGAGGAAGGGGTGGTAATTTTTGCGGAGTCGCAGACGCGTGGCAGGGGGAGGTTGGGGCGAGTGTGGAGTTCCCCATCGCGGCAGGGGTTATGGTTTTCGGTATTATTGCGGCCGGCGATTCGGCCTGAAGCCGTGACGCGTTTGATTGTGATGGCGGCGGTGGCATTGAGGCGCGGTGTGGAGCGGTTTACCGGCGTGCTGCCGGGGATCAAGTGGCCTAACGATTTGCTCATTGGGGGCCGCAAATTTGCAGGGATTTTGACGGAGATGAGCGCGGAGCTGGATCGGGTGCGGTATGTGGTGGTGGGTATTGGGGTGGATGTGAATCAGGGGGAGGAGCAGTTGGCTGGGATGCGGGGTTTTGCGACCTCGCTGCGTTTGGAGAGTGGCAGGGCATGGGATCGGGCGGGGTTGGCGGTTTCGATTTTGGGGGAGTTGGACAGGGCTTATGCGCGGCTGGAGGCGGGCCGGTTTGGGGAGTTGGCGGAGGAGTGGGAGGGGGCTTGTATTACCTTGGGGCAGGCGGTGTCGGTGCGTGTGGGGGGGCGGGTTTGCCGTGGTCGGGCGGAATCTCTGGATCCGGAGGGGGCATTGCTGGTGCGGACTGACCATGGGCATTTGGAGAGGGTTACCGGCGGGGATTTAACTGTGGAGCGATGACCTGAGATGATTCTGCTGTTCGACATTGGCAACACGCATACGCATGTGGGGTGGGCACGTGGGGGGGGGGTGGGTCGGCAATTTAGTGTGCCGACGCGGGGGTGGGTTCGGCGCGGGAACCGGAAGCTGGTTCGGGAGTGGGTGGGGAGCATTATGCCGAAGGGAGTGGCGATTTGCAGTGTGGTGCCCGGGGTAACGCCGGAGGTGGTGGCATTTGTACGACGCCAGTGGGGGGTGGTGGCGGTGGAGTTGAATGCGGGGACGGTTGAGGGGGTTGGGGTGGATTATCCGAGGCCGGAGACGATTGGGCCTGACCGTTTGGCGAATGCGATTGCGGTTCGGCACCATTATGGGTGTCCGGCGGTGGCGGTGGACTTTGGGACTGCGGTGACTGTGGATGTGGTGAACAGCGCGGGAGACTATGTGGGGGGGGTGATTGCGCCGGGGTTAGCCGCGATGACGGACTATCTGCATGAGAAGACGGCCCTACTGCCGCGGATACGGATTCGCGAGGTTTCGACGTCCATTGGGAGGAGCACGGAGGAGGCGATGTTGATTGGGGCGGTGCATGGGTATCGCGGGTTGATTTCCGAAGTGATTGGCGAGGTGAAGCGGGAGTTGGGTGTGAGGCGTTTGCCTGTGGTGGCGACGGGGGGGTATGCCGGGTTGATTGCGCGAGGGCTGAGGCAGATTCAGGCGGTTGATCCCACGCTGACGCTGGAGGGGTTGCGGTTGTTTTGGGAGTTGAAAGCTGGCGTTGGAGTGGGTTGAGAGGGTTGCGGGGAGTTTATGTGGCGGGCTTTTGGCTTGCCTGTGTAGTGCTTTTTACCTACTGCATGAATTAGTCTGGTCATGGGAGATACGAATGTCATGAAGCGGGGGCGGATGCCAACGACGCACTGGTCACAGATTGGGCGTGCGGCTTCTGGGGATGGAGGTTCACTTGATGCTTTACTGAGTCTTTATCAGGGGCCGCTGAAGGCTCATTTGGTGAGTCGGTTTGGGGCGGGGAAGGACGATGTGGAGGATTGGTTTCAGGGTTTTGTGCACGAGAAGATACTGGTGCGCGATCTGTTGATGGGGGCGGATCGTGCGAGGGGGAGGTTCAGGACCTTTTTGATTAATTCGCTGGAGCGGTATGTGATCCAGCAGCATCGGAGGAGTGGGGCGAGGAAGCGTTATCCTGAGGGTGGGTTTGTGACCTTGGAGCAGTGGGAGCTGCAGGATCCGGAGCAGGCTTCGCTGATGGTGGAGGCTTTTGATGCGGCTTGGGGGAGGGTCTTGTTGGATGAGGTGATACGGAGGACCAGGGAGGAGTGTATACGGAAGGGACGTCCTGAGATTTGGGGGCTATTACTGGATCGGTTGGTGGATCCGATTTTGCATGGGGGGGCGGTGATTTCCTATAGCGAGTTGGTGGAGCGGTATGGTTTCGAGTCGCCGGTTCGGGCGGCGAACTTGCTGACGACTGGCAAGCGCATGTTTCAGCGGAATCTGGAAGCGGTGGTGAGGGAGTATGCTGATGCGGATGAGGTTGGGGGTGAATTGTCGCATATTGAGCGAATTTTGAGTCTTTACTGAGAATTCGCGCAGGATTTGGTTCCGGACAGCGTAAGTGGTTGAGGTGGGTGGTAGTGATGAAGGTTGCAGGGGGGGCGACCGGGAGCTGGAACAATTCTTGAGGACAACAATGTGAGAGATGCCCAATTCAGCAGGCACGAGGATGCGGAGGAATTTCATCGGTATGGCGCTTTGATGCGGGAGATCAAGCGCAAGAGCCCGCTTTGGAATGATTCAGAAGTGGGTCAAGTGCTTCGTCATCAACTGGAGGCGGAAGTTGCGACAGCGTCTGCGTACGAGGGGTCGGCGGACAGCTACGCTGCGGTTATGCAGGAGTCTGGAGGGAAGCACAGCATTAAGACCTTCAGGGATTTACTGGTCCATCCGCATCCGCCTGAGGATCTGCTGCAGCTGGTCAAACAATTCGCGAAGGCGCATCTGAGTTCCGGCTCGAGTCCACTGCCTCGGGAGGTGTCGCAAGTTTTGTATTTCGGGGCGATTGTGTCCGGATTATTGCAGGGTTACCGGGGGGTAAGCACCCTGACGTCGGGCGAGGTGAGGCGGGGAGCGGAATGGGCGATGGGTCTGCCGTGGATTGACGAGGGTTTACTGCGTTTATTTCACCGTTACCTGAGTGAGGGGGGGGTGGGTTAGCGAGCGCGCCGTGCTGCCGGCGGTTGGTGCTCAGGGTTCGAAGCGGGAGTTGGGGATGTCGATATTATGCTTCACTTCGGTGAACGTCATTTTGAAGGCGACCATGGCGGGTTCTTGCAGGCGGACCGTGTGGGCAACGCGTATGCCGTCGACGGTTTTATAGTCTTCGAAGTAGATGGAGGCGTTTTCGGTAGTTTGGGCGGTAGGGAGTGTAAGGTCTTTACGCACGAGCAGGCCGGTTTCCTGGTCGAAGTAGAGGGTTTCCTTGTCTCCGGTGCTGGTTTGGGCATTGAGGATCCAGGTGGGGCGGTTATTGAGGGTAGTGGAGCCTTGGACCGAGAGGGTTGGGAAGGTCTGCTGGAAGGTGAGTTCCTGGTGGAAGAGTGCATCGCGCAGGGCACGTTCGAGTTCCTGGCCGGTTTTGGGGGTGGGGGCGGATCCGGGGGTGGCGGACCAGGCGGACTTGCCATTGCAGATTTCGAGGGCTTTGCCGAAGCCGGTGAAATCGAATTCAATGAAGCGTTTGTTTGGGGCTTTGCCGAGGTAGAGGAGATTGGCATTTAGGCCTGCGGAGGTGATCTGGATGGAGCCGTTGGCTTGTCGGGAGTGGATTTTTTCGAGTGACTTGCGACCTCCCACGGCTTCGATCCATTTTTCGACCAGAGCGTTGGGGGTGGGGGCGGCGCTGGTGGTGAGAGCACAGAGTACGAGCGTGCAGACGGTGAGGAGATTGCGGAGGTGGCGTGGTTTCATGCGGGTCATGGGTGGAGCTTACGTGAGTAGGAGAGGTCGAGGGGGTGTGGCTGTCAAGAGTGGGAGTGTCAGTACTTTCTCCAGAGGGACGGGGCGAACAGGACGAGCACGGCGAAGAACTCGAGGCGGCCGAGGAGCATGAGCATACTGAGGATGACGAGGCTGCTTCCATCGAGGAAGGCGAAGTTCTGGGTGGGGCCGACGGCGCCGAGGCCGGGGCCGATATTGAAGATGCATGCCATGACGGCGGACAGGCAGCTATCGATATCGAGGGAGTATTCGAACAGGCTGATGCAGATTGTGCCGAACCCGACGCAGACGCCGGCGAGGGCGATGAAGAAGGCTGCCTGCATTTTGAGGGGTTCATCGACGACGGAGCCGTTGAGGCGCAGGGAGAACACCTGGTTGGGGCGGAAGGCGCGGAGGATTTCGTGTTTGACGGTTTTGAAGAATAGGATCCAGCGGCTGACCTTGATGCCGCCTGCGGTGGATCCGGCGCATCCGCCTACCGTCATGAGCAGGAGGAGGAGGAAGCGGGATTGGGCGGGCCACTGGTCGAAGTTTTCCGTGGCGAAGCCGGTGGTGGTCATGATGGAGACGACCTGAAAGAGGGCGGCGCGGATGGCCTGGGCGAGGGAGTGTGTTTGGCCGACGAGGATGAGGTCGAGTGCTATTGTGAGGGAGGCGGCGAGGAGGATATAGAGGTAGATTTTGGTTTCTTCCTCTGCTTTCCATCGGGCCCATTTTCCCTGGAGGAGCCAGGCGTAGAGCATGAAGCTGATTCCTCCGAGGATCATGAAGAGGGTGAGCCAGAGTTCGATGCCGAGGTGGTTATAGGCGGCGATGCTTTCATTTCTGGGGCTGAAGCCGCCGGTTGAGATGGCGGTGAAGGCGTGGCAGAGGGACTCGTAGGGGTCCATGCCCATGGCGATGAGGCCGAGGGTGCACAGGATGGTGAGGGCGGTATAGATTTGCCAGAGGCGCATGGCGAGATTTTGGATGCGCGCCTGGACGCCGCCGGTTCCGGTTTTGGCGGATGATTCATGTTGGAAGAGTGCTTTACTACCGACGCCGAGCGAGGCGAGGAGTGCGACGAAGAGGACGAGGATGCCGAGTCCGCCGAGCCATTGGGTGAGCGAGCGCCAGAGGATGATGGCGCGGGGGTATTGGGTTAGGTCCGGGATGACGGTGGCGCCGGTGGTGGTGAAGCCGGACATGGACTCGAAGAGGGCTTGGACCGGTCCCAGGCCGGGTTGGCCGAAAACGTAGGGGAGGGCGCCGAAGGTGGCGCAGATGATCCAGCCGAGGCCGACGACGGCGATGGCCTCCTTGCGCAGGATTTCGCGACCGGAGCCGCGTCCGAGGAGGAGGAGGAGGGATCCGGCTGCGGCGGTGATGGCGATGGAGAGGGTGAAGGCGCGGATGGAAGTTTGGTTGGCTTGGGTTTGGGGAAGCCAGGAGGCGTAGGCGAGGCAGGCAGCCATGGTGCCTGAGAGCAGCCAGAGCAGCAGGCCGAAGAGTTTGGCCAGAAGCCGGTAGTTCATTTGAGTCAGACCTTGAGCAGGCGGGAGAAGGCGGGCTTGGCTTCAGCGGAGACGAGGGCGTAGATGGTATCGCTTGGGGACATAACGTCCTCGGGGCCCGGGACTGTGGCTTCGGAGCCGTGGAGGAGGGCAACGAGGACGCTGCCTTCGGGCCACGCGACTTCGGCGATTCGGTGATGGGCGACTGGGCCGGTTTCGGGGATGACGGCCTCGACGATTTCTGCGCCACCGGGGAGGTGGAGTACGGTATTTGAGCGGTCGAGGGTGATGTAGCGCATGAGTTCCCGCAGGACGGATTCACGGGGGCTGACGGCGGCATGGATTTGGAGTTGCTGACTGTTGCGGGAGATCACGTCTGCGTAGTCGGCGCGGTGGATGAGAGTCAGGCAGTAGCGGGTGCCGAGGCTTTTTGCCTGGAGGCAGGTCATGACGTTGTCTTCATCGTCGCCGCTGGCGGCGATGAAGAAGTCGGCATCTCCGACCTGTTCCTCCTTGAGTTGCTGGACGGAGGTGGCGTCGCCCTGGATGACGACTGTTCGCTGGAGGTTTTCCGAGAGGTAGCGGCAGAGGCGGGGGTCGCGTTCGATGATACGGACGCGGTGGCGGCTGCCTTCGAGCATTTGGGCGAGGGAGAAGCCGTATTCACCGCCTCCAAAGATGACCACGCTGGCTTCCTTTTCGGGCAGGCCTTCCGAGCAGAAGCGGGGAACGACTTCGGTGAGAGATTCGGGTGATCCGAACAGAGTGACGACGTCACCTTCGACGATGACATCGGCGGCGGAGGGGATGGAGAGTTGGGGGCCGCGTTGGATGGAGCCGATACGGACGCGGTGGGGGAGGCCGATTTCGCGGAGCGGTTTGCCGAGGACTTTGAGTCCTTTGGAGACGCAGACCTGTTGGACTTCGATGCGGCCGCGTGCGATTTCCTCGACGAGGAGGCCTTCGGGGTTCCGGATGTATTTGGCGAGTTCGACGGCGGCGAGGCGCTGGGTACTGAAGAGGTGATCGATGTGGAAGTGATTTCGGACATCGAACAGCCATTCTTCTCGTTGGAGTCTGGGGTGGACGCGGGCGATGGTGCGCTTGGCACCGAGAGCTTTGGCGAGGGAGGCGGCGATCAGGTTGGCGTCATTGTCTCCTGAAAGAGCCATGAAGAGGTCGGCTTCGGCGACGCGGGCTTCGGCGAGGGTCCATACGGAGGAGCCATTACCGCAGACGACCTGGGCGTCGAGCCGTTCGTCGAGCTCGTCTGCGACGGGCTCGGAGGACTCGATCAGGCTTAGGTTGTGGTTATGGTCGGAAAGGCTTTTGGCCAGGTGACGTCCGACCTCTCCCATGCCGACGATGACGATATTCAACGAATTATCTCCCGAAAGCGTGGAGTGATAGACGAAGCGTGAGGGTGATGCGAAGCAAAAAAGTGGATGGGGTTAGGAGTAGATGACGACGAGGAACACCTGTGCGGAGCCTTTGCCGCAGTTGACGACGGCGTGGGGGATATCGGCCGGGTAGTTGGAGGAATCTCCTGTGGCGAGCGTTTCCGTATGTGTGCCGGATTCGACGCGGACGCGGCCGTGGACGACCGTGAGGAATTCGCGGGTGCCCTGGAAGTGGGGTGCGCTGCGGAGGGCTCCGCCTTCACGGAGTCGGACTTCGTAGAACTCCACGTCCTTTTCGAGGTGGAGGGGGGAGAGAGTCCGTATGGTGCAGTCATCGTCCGAGCGGTATTGGAAAGCGCGGTCGTCGTGTCGGATGACGGCGATGCGGGAGACGGCGGTGGGTGCTTCGACCAGTTCTGCGAGCGAGAGGTTGAAGGCGCTGGCGATACGGGAGGCGACGGCGAGAGTTGGGTTGGCGCGTCCGCGCTCGATCTGGCTGAGCATGGAGCGACTGACGCCTGAGGCTTTGGATAGGTCATCGAAGGACCATCCATGTTCTGCGCGGAGTCGTCGGAGCCGCTGGCACAGGGGATCTTCAGCGGGGGTGCCGGGTGTGGCGCGGCGTGTCTTCGCGGTCTTTTTCACGTGTTCAAGATAGTGGATGATTCGTCTTGCATCGTGGATCCGGTGGATTCACGATCTCGGACGCTATGTTCGATATATTGGACGGGGCAAGGCAAAACTCATGGGCTGGCAGCGGTCCGGGTAGTTCGAGTGAGAGATCAACAGGGAGGCGGGCATGAAGGCATTGGTTAAAGCGAAGGGGGAGAGGGGGCTGTGGTTGCAGGACGTTCCTGAGCCGAAGTTGGGGATCAACGATGTCCTAATCAAGGTTCACCGGACGGGGATTTGCGGCACTGATTTGCATATTTATCAATGGGATGCATGGGCGCGGAAGACTGTTCCGGTGCCGATGGTGGTGGGGCATGAGTTTGTGGGGGAGGTGGTGGAGGTGGGGGCGAACGTGGCGGATTTTCATACGGGTCAGCTGGTGAGCGGGGAGGGGCATGTGGTATGCGGGCGTTGTCGGAACTGTTTGGCGGGGCGTCGTCATTTGTGTGCGGAGACGCAGGGGATTGGGGTGAACCGGCCGGGGGCATTTGCCGAGTATTTGGCGTTACCGATGACGAATGTATGGGTGCACAGTCCCGGGATTGACCGGGATGTGGCGTCGATTTTTGATCCATTTGGGAATGCGGTGCACACGGCGCTGTCGTTTCCGGTTTTGGGTGAGGATGTGCTGGTTACCGGGGCGGGGCCCATTGGGATTATGGCGGCGGCGGTGGTGCGGCATGCCGGGGCGAGGTATGTGGTGATTACGGATGTGAATCCGTATCGGCTGGAGCTTGCGCGTCGGATGGGGGTGACGCTGGCGGTGGATCCGCGGGAGAGGTCCTTGGCGGACGTGCAGCGTGAGTTGGGGATGCATGAGGGGTTTGACGTGGGGTTGGAGATGTCGGGGCAGGCGTCGGCGTTTCACGACATGCTGGCGAACATGGCTCACGGGGGTAAGATTGCGATGCTGGGCATACCGTCGGGTGAGGTGGCGATTGACTGGAACACCGTGATATTTTCGATGCTGACCCTGAAGGGTATTTACGGACGGGAGATGTATGAGACGTGGTATAAGATGACCGTGATGTTACAGGGGGGGCTGGATATATCTCCGGTGATCACACATCGATTTGGGTATGCGGAATACGAGAAGGGGTTTGAGGTGATGTTATCGGGCAAGTCGGGGAAGGTGGTGTTGGACTGGACGAAGTGAGGAGCTATGGAGAGCGAGAGATTTTGTCGGCACATTGAGGCTGAGCTTGGAGGGATCCGGCAGGCTGGGACTTACAAGGGTGAGCGGGTGTTGAGCGCGCCGCAGGGGGTGCGCGTGGAGGTGGGAGGTGGGGTGGGTCTGCTGAATCTCTGTGCGAACAACTATCTGGGTTTGGCGCAGCATCCTGCGGTGCGGGAGGCGGCGAAGCGGGCGTTGGACGAGTGGGGGTATGGTTTGGCGAGCGTGAGGTTTATTTGTGGCACGCAGTCGGTGCACAAGGCGCTTGAGCGGGGTTTGGCGGCTTTTCTGGGGATGGAGGATGCGATCCTGTTTAGTTCCTGCTGGGATGCGAACGGCGGGGTGTTTGAGACCTTGCTGGGGCCGGAGGATGCGGTGATATCGGATACATTGAACCATGCATCGATCATTGATGGCATTCGGTTGTGCAAGGCGCGGAGGCTGCGGTATGCGAACAACGACATGGAGGATTTGGAGCGTCGGTTGGAGGAGGTGCGGGATGCCCGGTTCAGGCTGATTGTGACGGATGGGGTATTCAGCATGGACGGCATCATTGCGAACCTTCGGGGTATTTGTGACTTGGCTGAGCGGTATGATGCGATGGTGATGGTGGATGATTCGCACGCGGTGGGCTTTATGGGTGAAGGGGGGAGGGGGACTCCGGAGTATTGTGGAGTTGGGGGTCGGGTGGACATTTTGACCGGCACATTGGGCAAGGCATTGGGGGGTGCGAGTGGCGGGTATGTCAGTGCATCGGGTCGGGTGGTGGAGATGTTGCGCCAGCGGGCGCGGCCTTATTTGTTTTCGAACACCTTGGCGCCGGCGATTGCGGGGGCATCGCTGAAAGTGTTGGAGCTGGTTGCGGGGGAGTCTGGGCTTCGGGAGCGGTTGCGGGAGAACACGCTGTTTTTCCGTTCGGCGCTGGAGCGTGAGGGATTTCGTATCATTGCTGGAGAGCATCCGATTGTGCCGGTGATGTTGGGGGATGCGGCATTGGCTGCGAGGTATGCGGAGGCGATGTTGGCGAAGGGCGTGTATGTGATTGGCTTTAGTTATCCGGTGGTGCCGCGGGGCGAGGCCCGGATCCGGACACAGGTATCTGCGGTTCATGCGCGGGAGGATTTGGAATTTGCGGTGAAGAAGTTTGTTGAGGTGCGGGGTGAGTTGGGTTGCTGAGGTTCAAGTCTGCGAGGAGAGCTGGTGTGAATCCGGAGACCCATTTATGGCTGCAGCATCTGGGGGTTGCGGTGGCGGCGGTGACGGGGGTGTTGGCTGCATCGGGTAAGCGGGTGGATTTGTTCGGAGTATTGGTGCTGGCGGTGGTGACGGCAGTGGGTGGCGGGACGATCCGTGATTTGGTTTTGGGGAGGCTTCCGGTGTTTTGGGTGCGGGACCCGGCCTATTTGTTTACGGCATTGGCGACTGCGTTACTGGTCTTTGTGCTGGCCAGGTCGCATCGGTTCCGGCTGGATGTGCTGGAGGTTGCGGATGCTTTTGTATTGGCTTTTTTCACGATGGTGGGGCAGGGGAAGGCGCTTTCTTTAGGGCATCATCCGATGATTGGCATTGTGATGGGGGTGATGACCGGCGTGGCGGGGGGTGTATTGCGGGATTTATTGCTGGGGGAGGTTCCGCTGGTGTTTCGTCCGGAGATTCACTTGTATGCGACGGCGTCCATCTGTGGGGCGGCGAGTTTTGCCCTGGCGGTTGAGCTGGGTGAGACGGTGCCCAATGCGGTTTGGATTGGGTTGGCGATGGTATTGGTATTGAGGTTGGTGGGGATTCGGTGGCGGATCAGCCTGCCGGTTTTTGAGCGGACGCGGCAGGAATGAGCGGGTGGATACGCGGGATTGTGTGGTGGTGCGACCCGGGGGTAGGTTTACTGGCACGATCCTATGAGGAAGATGAACCGGCGTGAATTTGCGGCGCAGTTGGCGATGGCGGGCCTGGGCTTTGGCGGGGCGGTGATGGGGCAGGAGCGGGGGGAGAGGCCCCGGGTTGCCGGGGGGGTGGAGGTTTTGAATCCGCGTTGTCGGGTTCCGGTGGGGATCATCATTGACGACTCGACGTGTCTGGTGAACCTGAACCGGTTTGCGATGCCGCAGTTTGACGAAGCGTGGGGCGGGACGAATCCGGTGTATCATCGGGATTGGAAGTCTTGGCCGGTGGAGATACCGGATTCCTTCGTGCGCAAGTTTGCGGAGTGGTCTTTGTCAGCGGGGGTGAAGGGCAAGTATAGCATTGTGCCGTATCCTGCCTGTGTTGGTCGTCTGGACAGGGTATTGCCGGGGTGGGGTCGGCGGGAGTTGGACGACAGCATCCGGTTGGTGCGGGAGCTGATTACGCCCAACTGGGACATCCATCCTGAGATGGTGACGCACACGAGGGTGATTGATGTTCGGACGGGGCATCCTTATCCGGACAGCGGCAAGGCTTTCATGGAGAACTGGGACTGGACCACCGGGCGGGGGCGGGAGGAGTTGGGGGAATATTTGGCGTATGCGCTGAGGATTTTGCGAAATGTGGATTTGCCCTGTGAGGGGGTGACAACGCCGGGTGGATTTGGGAGTCAGGCGCGTCCGGCGCTGGCTGGTGCTGTGCTGGATTCGGTGCGTGAGGTGTATGGGGCTGAGGTGCCGCATTACTTTCGGGATTTATATGATGCGGGGGGGGTATCTGTGGCACCGCGGGTGGAGTTGGCGGCGGGTTTGGACGGGGATTCGCCGCGGTGCGTGGTGAGCATTGTGGGTTGTACGGGGGATTGGACCGGGGGGTGGGATTGCACCGAACCTGAGGGGGTGGATCGGTTTATTTCGGCTGATCTTGGGTCGGGGCGGTTGGTGGAGGTGATTGGACGGGGTGAGCCGGCGATGATGGTGTGCCACTGGACGGGAGTATATTGGAATGGTGAAGAGCTGGGCTTGAAGGTGTTTCAGGAGGTGGAGCGGAGGTTGCGGGCGCGATTTGCTGACGAGATTGTCTGGATGAAGACGGGGGAGTTGGCGCGTTACTGGGCCGCGCGGCAGCTGACTGGGGTTTCCGCAGGTTCAGCTGAGGTGGGGTTGATGGCTCCCTTTGCGTGCCGGGACTTTACCCTTTCCCTGCCTGTGGGTGGTGGCGGGGGCTTTTGGTTGGATTCAGGAGGGGGGCAGATTCGGCTGCGTGAAGTAGGGTTCCGCCAGCATCTGGTTGCGGGTACGTGGTGGAGTGGAGAGGAGGAGGGGCGGGCAGTTGTGTGTGTGGATTTGCAGCGGGGGGTGAACCGGATTCGTGCCGGGGTGTGAAGGCGGTGTGGTTCGAATCGACGTGACCCGCCGACGGAGATGCCCTATGAGGAGCGTGAACTTCACGCCTATGAAAACAATCTTGCAACGTGGTGCCCTGTTCGCGGGGATTTTTTCTACTGTGTTTGGACTGGCCAGAGCTGCCGACAACCAGCCCCCTGCCGGTTTTGTTTCCTTGTTCAACGGGAAGGACTTTTCCGGGTGGTCGGTTCCGGCGGGGGACAACGGGCATTGGAAGGTCCTGGATGGCGTGATTGACTACGATGCGGAAAGCGAGGCTTCAGGGGACAAGTCCCTCTGGTCGGATAAGGAGTATGGAGACTTTGTTTTGCAGGCGGACTGGAGGATCAAGGCCACGCCGTATACCAATCCGGGGGTGCCGTATATATTGCCGGACGGGACACATGCACGGGATGTGTCGGGCAAGGAGATGCGCATGGCGTTGCCGGATTCGGATTCGGGGATTTATCTTCGCGGGGAGGGGCGGTATCAGGTGAACATCTGGTGTTGGCCGATTGGTTCCGGGGAGATGTATGGGGTGAGGACGGATCCGGCGACCCCGCCGGAAGTGAAGGCTGCGGTGACGCCGAGGACGCAGGCTGACAAGCCTGTGGGGGAGTGGAACCATTACGAGATCACGGTGCGCGGCAGCACTGTGAAAGTGGTGTTGAACGGCAAGACGGTGATACCTGGCGCGACGATTCCGGGGCTGCCGAAGCGGGGGAAGCTGGCGTTGCAGCATCACGGTGGGAAGGATGCGCGGGGGAACTGGAACAGTCCGCCCAGTCTCTTGCAGTTCAAGAATATCTACATCCGGGAGTTGAACTGAGTGCGGGGTCCCGCAGTGTTTCCTGGCTCATTGGACCGGCGCTTGGCAGTGCCGGTTCTTTTTTATCATGGGATCGAGACTTCATCTGTTGTTGCCGTTGCTGAGCAGCATCATTTACGTGCTGGGGGCGGTGTATTTGAAGCGGGCCACGCACGCGGGGGCGGGCATGTGGCGGGCGGCTTTTGTAACCAACCTGCTGAGTGCGTTGATCTTTCTGCCGTTGCTGTTGTTGGGCGGAGAGGTTCCGGGGTTGGGGTTGCTTTGGCAGCCGATGGCCGTGGGGGCATTGCTGGTTGTGGGGCAGTGTGCGTCCTTGTGGGCGCTGAGTCGCGGGGATGTTTCTGTGGCGACCCCGGTGATGGGGGCCAAGGTGATTTTGGTGGCGATGTTCACGGCACTGGTTGCGGATGTGGTGGTGCCATTCCGGCTTTGGATGGCTGCGGGGGTGAGTACGCTGGCGATTGGGGTTTTGCACTGGGGGGCGAGGGGGAGGCATCACGATATGGGTTTGACCGTTTTGGGGTCGCTGGTTGCGGCGGTGGCATTTGCATTATTCGACGTGCTGGTGATGTATTGGTCTCCGGTTTGGGGGGCGGGCAGGCTCTTGCCGTTGTCCATGGGGATGGGGGCGGTGGCTTCGGTTGTGTTCGTGCCCTTTTTCAGGGGATCGTTGGGTAGTGTTCCCCGGGACGCCTGGAGGCTGGTAGTTGTGGGGGGCGGGTGTATTGGTTTTCAGGGGTTGTTGTTGATTGGGACGCTGGGTGTGTTTGGGGATGCGACGGCGGTGAACATTGTATACAGCACGCGCGGGGTTTGGAGTGTGGTGGTGGTTTGGCTGGTGGGGCGGCAGTTGGGGGCGACGGAGGCGGGGCAGGGGCGGTCTGTGCTAGGGTGGCGTTTGGGCGGGGCGGCGCTGATGTGTGCCGCGGTGGTCTCGGTGTTTCTATGAGCCGGGCGTTGGTGGTGTGCGGTTGGCATCGGCTGGGGGTTGGGGCAAAAACGCACTTGCTTCGTGTGGTTATGACAGGCTCATATATCGGTCTGTTGCGCGAGTAGCTCAATTGGATAGAGCGTCGGCCTCCGGAGCCGAAGGTTGTGGGTTCGACCCCCGCCTCGCGTACCATTTCTTGCCCGGCTGGTTCTGATATGAGTTCCCGGAGACGACCAATCCATACGGAGTTTATCGAGCGGACTTATGAGATTCCGGGCGACCTGATTCCCATGGAGGTGAGGCGGGTATTGTTGTTGGAGGACGACGACAAGCTGGCTGAGACGATCAAGGACCTGCTGTCTGCCCGTCATTATGTGGTGGATCGGGTGGTGAATGGGGCGGAGGGTTTGAAGTTGGTTTTGGCGGAGGATTATCACGCTATTTTGTGTGACATGGTGATGCCGGATTTTCCGGGCGACATGTTTTACGTGGCAGTGAAGCGGGTGAAGCCGCATTTATGCCGGAGGTTTGTATTTATGACCGGGCAACGGGCTGACGCGCGTATTGTCCGGTTTCTGGAGGAGATCAAAGGGGTGGTTTTGTGGAAGCCGTTTGAGTTCAAGAAGCTTTTCAACGTGATTGACTTTGCTTCCCGGAACGTGGATGCGGGCGGGTGAGGTAAGACTTTCCTTTGCGGTGGTAGTTCAGCAGACTCGCCGTTTAACGAATTACGAAAAGAGCATTGTTATCATGGGTGCTGATCAATCTGTAGCGCAGAAGGTGGACGCTCCGCCGTTGAGTCCGTTGGATTTGAAGTCACGATTGGCGGCAGCGCCATCCGGGGGTCCCCGGTTTGCGGTGAAGGTGCGGAATCGTGCCGGTGAGGAGGTGGTATTGGCGGATCCGAGGGCGACCCGGGCGTTGGTAATGTTGATGAACATTCATGCGGTGACCGGCGGGGCGGCGTGTCATTGGGGTGGTCCTGCTGCGTTTGCCGAGATCAATGCTGCGCTGCACGGCATGATGTTTGGGGTGTCTGACAGGCTTTGGCATGAGGCGTTTCACTATGTAAACGATGCCGGGCACGCGGAGAACGGCGTGTATGCCCTGAGGGCGAACTATGGGTTTGACGGGTTGTCGTTGGAGGATTTGCGTGGTTTTCGGAGTATCAACAGCAAGCTGACAGGGCATGGGGAGTCGCATCTGAATCCTGAGGGTGTGTTGTTGAGCAACGGTCCATTGAGTTCTTCGGTGGGGCAGGCACAGGGTCTGGCGATGGCCGACCGTGTTGCGGGGAGTGACAGGGTGACGTTGCTGGTGGTGTCTGACGGGGCGTCGATGGAAGGTGAGGCGAAGGAGGCCTATGCTGCTATTCCCGGGCTGGCGACACGCGGGCGGTTGAATCCGTTTGTGATGGTGATTTCCGACAATGACACCAAATTGTCGGGGCGGATTTCGGGAGATTCATTTTCGATGGGTCCTTCGCTGGAGGCGTTGGATGACCTGGGGTGGCAGGTGCTGAAGGTGAACGAGGGGCACAATCTGGAAGCGGTGTATCAGGCTATTGAGCAGGGTTTGGAGGAGGCGCGAAACAATCCCAAGAGGCCGGTGTGCATTTGGGTGAAGACCGTGAAGGGGTATGGCATTGAGTCTACTGCGGTCGACAAGGCGGGCGGGCACGGGTTTCCGTTGAAGAACGGCGAGAAGGCTTTGGAATGGCTGGCTGAGCTCTATGCGGGGGAGGAACCGCCGGCTGTCTTGAAGGACTGGGCAGTGGAGTTGCGGGAAGTTTGGGAAGCCAAGGAGGCGGAGAAGAAGGCCAAGGCTGCGGTTTCGGCCCCGGCTGCTGTGGGGGTGAAGAAGGACAAGATTCAGGCCGGGCTGGCGAAGGGCGCGATTCGGGCGGCGGTGGAAGGCTATCCGGTTTATTCCATTTCATCTGACGTGCAGGGTTCGACGGGCATGGCTCCTTTCCAGAAGACTTTTCCTGACCGCTGGGTGGACGTGGGTATAGCCGAGGCGAACATGGTCAGTGTTGGGGCTGGTTTTTCCAAGCGGGGGTATGTGGCTGTGGTGGACACCTTTGGCCAGTTTGGTGTGACCAAGGGGAATCTGCCGTTGACGATGGCTGCATTGTCCCAGGCACCGGTGATTGCGGTGTTTTCCCATGTGGGTTTTCAGGATGCGGCGGATGGAGCCAGCCATCAGGCAACCACGTATTTTGCGGCGGTGAGCAGCATACCGCACACGGCGGTGGTGGTGCCCAGTTGCGCGGATGAAGCCGAGGCCTTGATGCATGAGGCGATTGTGCGGCAGGCGGAGGATCGCAAGGCGGGCAGGGATGGTGAGAGCGTGGTGTTTTTCGTGGGGCGGGAGAACTATCCTGTTTCGTGGGTTGCGGGCTTCAAGCCTGGCTGGGGTAAAGCTCAAGTGTTGAGCGAGGGAGGGGACGTGGTGTTGGTGAGCTGCGGGCCTCTGCTGGGCAAGGCGATTGAAGCGGGCAGACTGCTTGAGGCGCAGGGGATTCGTGCGTCGGTGGTGAATGTGCCATTTGTGAACCGGGTTGATCTGGAGACTCTGGCGCCCTTGGTGAAAGCGGCATCGGGGCGGCTGGTGACGTTGGAGGATCATCAGGTTCTTGGCGGCATGGGAGGGATGCTTTCGCACGCCCTGAGTCAGGCTGGAGTTGCGCATTGTGTGAGGAGCCTGGGGATTTCCGGAGAGTTCGGCCAGTCGGCGTATCTTGCCGAGCAGTTGTATGAGAAGCATGGCATGACGGCCAAGGCCATGGCAGAGGCTGCTGTGGCGTTGGTGCGCGGCTGAAGTCGGAGTTGAAGGGCTGTTGCTAGGGAGCGCTCCCGACTGGGCCGGGAACACCAGTTAGGATGAGCTACTGTTTGTGCCTCCGGGCGCGGTTAGGTTTGCTGCTTGGAAGGCTCCATGTTCTCGTGGCAGAGTCCTTCTCATACGCCTATGGAATCTCAGAGTTCGAAAGCTCGGGAAGGGTTCTCGTGTCTGATTGTTGAGGATGACGAGGGCTTTGCATCCATGGTTGGGGATGTGGTGCGGGACGTGGGGGGGGAGCCCTGCTGGTGTAACACGATTGGGGCTGCGCTGGAGGTGACGGAGCGGAGGGAGTTTGACCTGGTCTTGATGGACAACCATTTGCCTGATGGCAAGGGTTATGATTTTCACGCGCAATTTAGCCGACGCAATCCTGAGGCTCCGATTGTCATGATTACCGGGGCCCCTGATCTTTGCGAGGCGGTTACGCTGACTCGCAACGGGCTGTTTGATTATCTGACCAAGCCGGTAGACACGGAGGTTCTAGTTGCCTGTTTGGAGCGGGCTCGGCAGCGGATTGGCAGCAAAGCAGGCTTAGGAGTGGGGCCGGGCATTTGGTGGGGGAAGTCGCCGGTGATGCGGGAGGTTATGCAGCAGGTGGAGCAGGTTGCCCGGCACAGATCGGCCACGGTATTGGTGACGGGGGAGAGTGGAACCGGGAAGGACATCATAGCACGCATGCTGCATCGGCTCACGTATGGGGAGGGGGTGGAGGCCCCTTATGTGCCGGTGAACTGTGCTGCGGTTCCGGCGGAGATGTTTGAGGCGGAGTTATTTGGTGCGGAGAAGGGTGCCTATACCGGGGCTGACCGGCAACGCTTGGGATTAGTTGGTGCGGCGAATGGGGGGACCTTATTTCTGGACGAGATCGGTGAGGTTCCTTTGCCGTTGCAGGCGAAGCTGCTGCGATTTCTTGAGGACCGGGAATATCGTTCATTGGGTAGTACGGCCTCCCGGCCATTTGTTGGGCGATTTGTGGCAGCGACCAACAAATTGCTACGGGATGAAGTGAAGGCTGGCAGGTTTCGGGAGGATTTACTCTTCCGGATTGAGGTGTTTTGCATTGAGCTTCCTCCGTTGAAGCGTCGGCAGGAGGACATCCCAGGGATGGCGGAATTCTTGTTGGACCAGTTGGCTGGGCGGTATGAGCGGAAAGTGCCACAGATCAAGCCTGAGGATGCAGCCGCCCTGAAGGCGCACGTATTTCCGGGGAACGTGCGTGAGCTCAGGAATCTTATGGAGCGTTCCCTATTGCGAACACCTGAGGATGGGGAGTGGCTATCGTTTAATCGAGACTGGCTGGTCTTAGCCGATGAAGGGCGGGTTCCGTCCATGGGGGGTGCGACGCGTCCGGCGTCGGGTATGGCGGCTTGTATTGACCGCACCGATCTGACTCCGCTGGAGGCGCAGGAGTACGGTTTGATTCGGGAGACTTTAAGGGAGACTGGTGGGGCGATCCGGAAGGCCGCCGGAAAGCTGGGGCTTTCACCTCAGGCTTTGCTGAGGCGGTTGGAGAAGTGGCCGGAGCTGCGGCAGAGTTCTCAGGATTGAGAGAGTGTTCCTAATGCGGAGCGGTGTTCCGGTAGTGGAACGGGTGCGTTCGTTCTGGGAGGCGGAGGTTGGCTTGGGTTTGGGGTGTTCCATTTGGCTTTAATGGCTTCCGAGTTGAACCTTTTCGAGGAAAACTACGATCTTTGTATGAATTCTGGTTCGTGGGTAGCTCAGGTTCTGGCGATGGCACTACGGATGCTGATTGGTGGGATATGCCCTACGTCGAATAGTGGATATGGGGTGGTTGGAGTGCGTGGGTTAGCTAAATGAGATCAGCAAAGCGAATAGCACCAGTGATTGAAGACTTCGGCTCGAGAGCCTCTCGGGTTTGGGGTGTTGTTCTAACTATGTGCTGTCTGCTGCTGGGGTTAACTCCTATGGGTGCTGCGGATTTCCAGGATGATTTTGCAGTGCGTGAGGTTGTGCTGGAGGGTGACGGTCAGCTGGACGGCAACAACGAGTTGGCCACATTTGAAGTGGACGAGCCTGAGCACGGGGGCAAGCCCGGCGGGCATTCCATATGGGTATCGTGGGTGGCACCGGCTGATGGCATTGTGACTTTCAGGACGGATGGGAGTTCCTTTGACACCTTACTTTCCGCGTATTATCTGGATCCGCCGGAGTCTGCTGAATTGGATCGTTTGAAGGAAGTCGCCCGCAACGACGATGCGCCCGGGAGTGGTTCGGCTAGCATGATTCAATTTGGAGCGCTGGAGGGGTGGAGGTATGAGGTGGCGGTGGATGGGTATCGGGGAGAGGTGGGTGATGTACGGTTGCGGTGGGACTTTGTGAACGCCACGTCTCCGCCGCCGATTATTGTGAGTGTGCCGCGTGACCGGGCGGTTGGAGAGGCTGATTCCGTGACCTTGGCCTTTGATGTTCTGGCTTCCGAGGAGCTGGATCTGCAATGGAGGCTGAACGGGGATTCGATTGAGGCGAAGGGGCCTGTCCTGGTTTTGCCGAGTGTTCAGGCGACGAATGTTGGCCGATACACACTGCGGGTGCGTTTGGGAGACGTCCGCTTTGAGACTACGCCGAGCGAACTGCAGATTAGCTCGGAGGGTGATCTCGACCTGCTGGCGCGGGACAAGGTACTGGATGCTGTGGAAGGCGTTTCAGCTGGAGGAGGGGCAGGTTTGGGACTTTCCCGTATGGGTAGGTTGGCGCCGGCTGGGGATGGGGTTGCGCGGGGTTACAACGGAACACAGATATTCAACACCCTGTATGCGACGGCAGAACCGGATGAACCGATCCACTGTGGGTTGGCGGGGGGCGCATCCTATTGGCTATCCTATGAGGCTCCTGAGGACGGGTTGTTGTCTTTGGATACTCAGGGAAGCGATTTTGACACCTACCTCGCGGTTTATACTTATGATCCGCCCCTTCTGGGTTATTCCGGTTTGGTGCAGGTGGCTTGTGATAATGACGGAATTGCCGTGGGTGGGGCGGCACGGGTCGAGTTTCCGGCGGAGAGGAATCGCCGATATCTGGTGGTGGTGGATGGCATTGGGGGTGCGCGAGGGACAGCTAATCTGAACTACGCTTTGCAGACGAATGCTGTGGAGGCTCCTGTGGTCCATTCGATTGCCGGGCCTGGGGCAGTTGCTACGGGAGACTCGGTGGAGATTGTGGCAGTGGTGGAGGGGGCTGAGCCCATCAGCTTCACTTGGTATAGGGACGAGGTGCTTCTGGGACCGGGCTTGGGAACATCTCTGCTGCTGACGAATGTTACCTTACTGGATGCCGGTCGCTATTCGATTCGGGCTGAGAATGCCGGGGGGATGGCTGTGAGCGATGGGTTTGATCTGCGGGTATTTGATCCGCCGAAGCTCCAGTTCCGTCGGGAGCATGGCTTGATGTTGATCGATGTGGAGACGAGGGCTGGTGGCTCGTATAGCTTGGAGAGTTACCCGGGTGGGGAGGGGCAGCCATTCTGGGTTGAGCGGGACGGTCCCGTGGCTGGCGATGGTGGCTGGTTAACCTTCACCAATGGGATGTCCGGGGTGGGGGCTTCATTCTTTCGTGTTCGTATTCAATGAAGTTTTCGCGGGTGTTCCGTGGACGGAACACCTGTTCCGCGAGGTGAACAGGGAGCTGTTCCGATAGCGAAAGCGAGAGTGCAAAAAGCCCAATTTACGGCCTTTTTTGGTGCTTTTTCGAGAGTGGCACGATGCTAGCTAAGGTGGTTGCAGCTTTGAAATTGAATTTATGATTATGAAGAACAAAACGAAGATGATGTGCTGGCAGGCGGCCTTGGTGGCCTGTCTTATTCCTCAGGTTGGATTCGCCCAGGAGGACAGCCTGCAGGTGTTCAAGGCGGTGGAGGTGGAGTTCGGCACTCAGCCGGGCAAGGTTTACACCCTTGAAGGTTCCTACGATCTTGTGACTTGGGAAGCCTTGGAAGACAGGGTGTTTGGGCATGGTGGAATTGAGCGTCGGCTTTTTTCGGCCCGCAGCTTGAACCAGGCGGTGCCTGACTATTTCCGGCTGGTAGTTGGAGAGACGGCGATCGACGGACTGGCTCCTTGGGCGCTGAGCGGTGTGACGATCAACATGGACGATCAGCCCGGCGGTGACCTCATGATGTTCAACTCGGAGAGCGAAGGTATCGACGGGGGCATTACTCCTGATCCGTTTACCTACACCTACGTGCGGACGGGGCCGGATGAAGGTCAGATTGAGATCTTCTATGATTCAAAGAAACGCGATGTGTTGCACCTGACCTTTACTTCCTCCGGCAACGGAACCTGGGTGCGGGACGAGTATCGCAAGGGCAAGTTGAAGGACCGGGATGCCGGCATCTTCAGCGTGGTGACGGATGACGGTGGTCAGATCCCTGGCGGTGGGGCTGGAGGTGGCACAACAGATCCGAATCTGCCGACCGAGATGCCCGTAGACTTGGAAGGATTGACCTATAGTTTCCACAGTGGTGGTCATCCCGATCGTCTGGTGTTCGAGACCGCCACGTCCGGTACCGAGTATGGTGATGATGAAGACGACAATGAAGCGAACGTCTTTACCTACACCTACACCCAGACGGGTGTAGATACCGCGGTGCTGCTGGTTCAGTTTAAGGCGGATAAATGGGACGAGTACGAGTTGACCTTCAGCAACGGCGCGCAGGGCAGCTTCATCCGTAAAGAATACAAGGATGGTGAGCTAGACGACACGGATATGGGGATGTTCAGCCCTGTTGATTCCGCCGCGAGCGGTTCTACCGGTACCGACGACAATGGCGGTGCGACTGGTGGCACCGATGATAATGGTGGCACGACTGGTGGCACCGATGACAATGGTGGCACGACTGGTGGCACTGACGACAATGGTGGTGCGACTGGCGGGACTGGAGACAATGGTGGTGTGGATGTTGCGGCGGCTGTGGCGGTTGAAGGCTTCAACTACTCGATGGTTGTAGGCCTGCAGACGGTCCGGCTGGAGTTCAGCGGTGCTGCCTCCGGCACGGAGCACGATGACAGCGGTCCTAATTCCTTCACCTATACCTACGAGGTGACCGGTGATGCGACTGCGAACCTGGTGATCGTTCTAAAGTCTGACAAGTGGGATGAGTATTCCCTGACCTTCACTGGCGATGGAGTTGGCACATTCGAGCGGACGGAGTATGACAACAACCTGCTGAAGGACACGGACAGTGGGACGTTCTCGGCGGTGTCCATCAACTAAGATGCGACGATGATGTGACCGCCGGGCACGTTTCGCGTGTCCGGCGGTTTGTTTGATGGGTGGGTGTGAGGCGGGGTTGAACCCGGTCCGGCTATTGAGGAGACAAGAATGAACAGGAGTGCAAAGAGACTGGGTGAGTGTTTGTTGTCCTGGTGCACGGAGCTGGTGGTTAGCCTTAGCCTGTTCGCCTTGGGTTTTTCCGGCGGGGTTGAAGCGGGAGAGATGGTGGAGGGAAACGACGGGGGGACGGCGCAGCTGATAGAGGTGACAGGGGTGGTGGAGCAATTGAGTGGGGAGGGTTCCATATGGTTGGCGGTGACGAACGGTCAGATGCTGGCCACGGGCAGCCGGCTCCGTACCGGTGGGGGAAGCAGGGCGACGGTTCAGTTTAGTGACCGGAGCGTGATCCGGCTGGGGGACAGCGCAGTTCTGGAGATTCGCCCGCCGCGCAACCGGGAAGTCAGGCGCTTTCGGCTTTGGGAAGGGATCTTGTATTTTTTCAACCGAGAACGGCCTGGAAGCATCGAGTTTGAGACGCCGCTTGCTACCGGTTCCATTCGGGGAACGGAGTTCGTTTTGGAAACAAGCCGGGATCATGCACGAACCACTCTGTCCTTGGTTGATGGGGCGGTGAGCTTCGCAGCGGCGGGGAGCAGTGTAGAGATGGTGAGTGGTGAGCGGGTAGAGGTGGGCGCCGGTGGGCGACTGGAGAAGTCGCGCCTGGTCGAGGTCGACTCTGTGATGCAGTGGGCGTTGTATTATCCGGCGGTAGCGAATGTAGGTGAGCTGCAGTTGACTCCCGAGGAAGCTGGTGAGCTTGGTGCCGTGCAGGAGGCTTGGCGGGAGGGGAGCTTATTGCGGGCGTTTGAGCTGGCGAGGGGGAAGAGTTCAGGCTCTGAGGAGGGGCTGTTATTGCTGGCTGCAGTGGATCTGGCCGGGGGGCAGGTGGAGGAGGCGTCCGTGCGACTTGGCAATGTGGCCGGGGATTCTGAGATGGGTAGGGCGCTGCGGGAGATGATTCTGGTGGTAAGGGGGATGCCGATTGGAGTCGAAGATTTATCCGAGCCGGGTAGTGCGAGCATGTGGTTGGCGCGTTCCTACACGCTCCAGGCTAACTTCGATATTGAAGGGGCCCGGGAGGCGGCAAGGGCTGCCGTTTCAGCGGCGGACGGTTGGGGGCAGGCTTACATTCGGCTGGCTGAACTCAACTTCGCCCTGGGTGAGGTGGGGGCGGCGTATCGTGATTTGGACATGGGTTTGGAGCTTTCGCCCTGGCTGGCAGCGGGCTGGAGCCTGAGGGGGTTCATGTTACTGGAGCTGGATCGGGGCGGTGATGCGCTGGAGATGTTTGACTATGCGCTTGCGCTGGATCCTGCTCTGGCCACGGCTTGGCTGGGGCGCGGGCTGAGTCTTGCCACGCTAGGCAGGAGTGATGATTCGATGCTGTCGTTGCAGGCTGCAGCTGCAATGGATCCGCTCAGGTCACTCCACAGGTCTTATCTCGCCAAGTATTACATGCGGCACAATGAGTGGGGATTGGCGGAGAAGGAGATAGCGATGGCCAAACGCCTGGATCCGAATGATCCGACGGCCTGGTTATATGCGGCCTTTTTGGAGAGCCGACGCTTGCGGCCCAACAAGGCCTTGGAGGAACTGAAGGGCTCGATTGATCGTAACGACAACCGAAGGCTGTTCAGGTCGAGGCTTCAATTGGACCAGGACCGGGCAGTTCGGGGTGCTTATATCGCCGGGTTATATCGTGATGCGGGCTTGGAAGAGGTTGGCAGGGTATCGGCGACCAGGGCTCTTAGCGAGGACGTGGCCAACTACTCGGCGCATTTGTTTGCGTCGCAATCGATGGGCTTGATGGAGGATCCGCGGGCGTATGATTTGCGTTATGAGAGTGCGCGCCTAAGCGAACTGCTGGTCGCGAATCTGCTTGCGCCTCCTGGTGCGGGGCATTTGTCGCAGACGCTGGCGCAGCAGGAAAACATGCGTTTCTTTGAGGGGCGCCCCGTGGGGTTGAGTGCATGGACTGAATACGCGAGTTCCGGGGACTGGAGGCATCGTTCCAGTGCCTTTGGAAGTCTTGAAGGCTTCAGCTATGCCCTTGATCTGGGCTATGACTCCATAAGTGGGGAAGGTGAGGACGACTGGAGCCGGTTGCGGTCGGTGTCCGTGCAGATGAAGCAGAGAGTGACCATCAGTGACGAGGTGTATGTACAGGTTGGTGCCAGGGAAGTGGAGCGGGGAGATGTGGCGCGCTATTACGATCCGGGCCTGGCCAAGGAGGGTTTTGCGGCTTCTGAACAGCAGCTGCCCGCGCTGTATGCCGGGTGGCATCACGCCTGGGCTCCGAACAGCCATACCTTGTTTCTCTACGGCTATATTGAGGATGATTTGCGACTGCAGGATCCGGAGGCGACGGTTCTGTTTTTGCGCCAATCCGATGGCCGCACGCAGTCCGTCTCGACCGCACCCTTCTTCGGCCTCGATTATGAGGGCGATTTTCTGGTGCATTCGGCAGAGTTGCAGCACCTATGGCAGGGCGAGAACCAGGCTTTGATCCTGGGCGGGCGTTATCAGCATGGCGAGACCGACACTTGGGCGGGGTTGGATCGTGCGCTGACGGGGTTGGTCACGGCGCAGCGGATTCGCGAGCCGATGGAACGCCTTAACGGGTATATCCAGTTCCAGCATGACGCGAGCGATGCCCTGCAGTTGGTGGGGGGGATAGGATACGACCATGTTCTCCATGCATTCAACAACGATGCTGCGCCGCTGAGCGAGGGGACAACGGAAAGGGGAATGCTGACGCCTCGTGCGGGTGTGCTATGGAATTCGTGGCGGGGGGGGCTATGGAGAGCGGCTTATTCGCGTTCACTTGGGGGCATGTATTTCGATGGTAGCATGCGATTGGAACCATCCCAGGTGGCCGGTTTTACCCAGGTTTATCGGAGCCTCGCAGCCGAGTCTGTGGTGGGCGTGGTTCCCGGAACAGAGTTTGAGTCCTATGATCTGGCTTATGATCAGGAGCTGGACTCGGGCTGGTATCTCGGGGTTGGAGCAGGTTGGCACTTGTCTGATGGGGACCGATTGGTGGGAGTGCTGACGAATTCCCTTCCGCTTCCCCTTCCTGACTCGGCGTCATCTTCTCGCGAGCTAGTAGAGTATGACGAGAAGGTTGTTTCGGCTTATGTGCTGAAGACGATTGGCGAGGGGATGACTTTGGGGGTGAGATATAAGCTGAGTCATTCCCGGCTTGAGACGGCCTTTCCGGAGATTCCGGATCAGGCACTTGGGTTGGCTGGTTTGGAGCGGGACGAGACTTCGGTGCTTCAGGAGACGGCAATCTCGTGGAGGTACCAGCACAGTGGCGGGTTGTTTGGGGGATGGGAGTCCGTCTGGTATCAGCAGGAGAACAGGGGTTTTGAGCCCGGGCGCGAGGACGAGGGCTTCTGGCAGCATCAGGCTGTGCTGGGTTACCGGTTGCCGGGTAGGAGTGCGGAGGTGGCGCTCCACATGATGAACCTGACGGATCAGGACTATCGCCTGAGCCCATTGAACTACTACCGGCCGTTATGGCGTGGGAGAACTTTCCTTTGCTCGTTCCGCTTGAATTTCTAGCGTGTCGGGGAGTGGTTTCTCCTGCGCTTTCTGTCCGGCGGGAAGCGGGTGGATATTCGCTGCTGCCGGTTCTGTGGGTTGAAGCCTCTCATCCGAGAGAGTAATGTCCGGCGCTTCCATATGATGTTCTGGCGTTTCATTTCTCGCCGCGGTTGGGCGGGTTTGGGGTTGGGCCTGATCTGTGCGCTGGCTGGGGCCTGGGGGTTGACGCCCTCTTCCGTTGTTGGGACGTCCATGGTTCGGGCGAGCTACGACTCCCTGTATTCCTTGTTCTTCAGCTTTGTGGGACCGGTTGTTCCGGATGAGGCAGTCATCATCTACATCGACGTAGAATCGCATCATCAACTTGGGGTTGACCAGACTCAGCCCTGGCCGAGGGAGTTGCATGCGGCGTTGCTGGATCGACTTGTTGAAGCGGGGGCGAGGGCGGTGGTGTTTGACGTGGTCTTTGGCGAGAGCGGGAGGGATCCCCGGGCTGACGGGATGCTGGCGGCTGCGATGGATCGCCAGGGCGGTGTGGTTCTGGCGGCCGAGTTGAGTGTCTCCAGTCAGGGTAGTGGGGAGGGTGCCTGGGGTCGGATAACCCGGGTGGACTATCCCGCCAAGAAGTTCCTCGATGCAGCGGCGTTCTGTGGGTTGGGTGAGCTGGGGATTGACGAGGATTTTGTGTGCCGTCGGATTTTTTCGGGAATTGTTGTGGGCGAAGATTTCATGCCGGGGATTGCCTTGGCTACGGCACGCGTGCTGGGGGGGCGGTCGGGTGATAACACTGCCGGATGGCTGCAGTATTACGGGCCACCTTTCACGCTGCCGCACTTGAGTTACTCGCAGGCACTGGATCCTTCGGTTGCGGATGAGGGAATGTTTCGGGACAAGGTGATCTTTGTGGGGGCTCGTCCGAAAGCCGGTCTGGTGGGAGAGCGGCGTGACGAGTTCCGGAGTCCTTTTCGGAGTTGGGGAGACAAGGATGTGTTTCTTCCCGGGGTGGAGGTGCACGCGACCCAGTTCCTGAATCTATGGCGCGAGGAGATGTTCTTTCGCTGGCCTTTCGGTGTGGAGGCTGGGGTGCTGTTGTTTGCTGGATTCGGCTTGGGCTTCTTGTTTTTGAGGCTTCAGCCGGTGAAGGGCCTGATGGTTGGCGGGGCAATGGTTTTGGCATCGGCGGGTGCCTGCATGTTAGCAGTCGGAGTATTTCGAACGTGGATTCCCTGGTTGCTGTTTGCTGGGTTACAGGTGCCGGTTGCGCTCGGGGGTAGCTTTCTTGTGCGCTCAGTGGAGTGGTATCGGGACCGCCGCCGGATGGAAGCGGAGCGTCGGCGGTCGGAGATGAAGATCCGAGAGCAGGCGCGCCTTATTGAAAGCGCGCATGATGCCATCCTGATGTTGAACCGTGAGGGGGAGGTGACCTATGCCAATTCCGGGTGTGAGAGGCTGTATGGCTGGAGTGTTGAAGAACTGATGCAAGGCGCGGGGAGGGGGTTGTTCCAGTCGGGTGAAGCGCAGCAGGCGCGGTGTCTGGCGATGCAGCGGGGTGATTGGCGTGGAGAGCTCAGGCAGGTTGTGCGCGGGGGCGAAGTAAAGGAGGTGGAGAGCAGTTGGACGCGCTTGTTGGATGAGCAGGGGGGAGTGAAGGGTTTATTGCTGATCAACTCGGATATTACCGAGCGGAAGAAGCTGGAGGCGCAGGCGATGCGTTTGCAGCGGACGGAGGCGATTGGATCCATGGCGGGGGGGATGGCACATGATTTGAACAATGCTCTGGCGCCGGTGTTGATGGGGATTCAGCGCTTGAGGAGAGGTCTGCCGGTGGATGAGTCGGAGCGCATTCTGGGGTTAATGGAGGCGGGAACCAGGAGGGGGGCGGAGATGGTGAAGCAGGTTCTGCTATTTGCCCGGGGCCGTGATGGACAGATGGAGTCCCTTAAGCCCGGAGCTTTGCTGGGGGAGATCGAGCGGTTGGTTCGAGATACTTTCCCGAAGAGCATCAATATTTCGATAGAGGTTCAGGAGGGGCTATGGTCGGTGAGGGGTAACGCGACTCAGTTGCACCAGGTTTTGCTGAACCTGGCTGTAAACGCGAGGGACGCCATGGCATCGGCTGGTGGTTCATTACTCATGGCGATGGAGAACGTTCAGCTTGAGCCGGGATCGTTGCCGCAGCATCCGGACGCGAAGGCTGGTCAATTTGTGGTCTGTTCCGTTGTGGATACAGGGTGTGGTATGGAGGCTGAAGTTCTCGGCAGGATTTTTGAGCCGTTTTTCACAACTAAAGAGGAGGGGGTTGGAACGGGGCTTGGGCTGTCGACTTCATTTCGTATCGTGAAAGGGCATGGCGGTTTTCTGACTTGCCGTAGTGAACCGGGGGAGGGGAGCACCTTTGAGTTGTATCTTCCGCGGGAGCTTGGGGAGGGCAATGGTGATGCCGGGTCAGCGGCAAGGGGTGTGGAGCTACAGGGTCACGGGGAGGTTTTGCTCGTGGCTGACGACGATGCGGCTATTCGGGAGATGGTTGCCGGCGGTTTGGAGGCGGTAGGGTTTCGTGTTGTTCAGGCTCTGAACGGCGTAGATGCAGTGTCCCAGCACAAGGCCTGTGCAGGTGAGGTGGTGATGGCGGTGGTGGATGTTCACATGGCGCACATGCCGGGCAGGGAGGCTGTGCGCGTCATGCGCGAGTTGAATCCCAACCTGAAGGTCGTGCTGTTGAGTGGGTCTCTGGACGGAAGGATGACTGATGCCCAGTCGGGCGATGGTGAAGAATACAGGGTCGTCCAGAAACCGTTTTCGTGGGACGAGTTGCTGGCTGTTATCAGCCAACAGTTGAGGGGCTAGCGTCCGGGAGACGGCGGCTAGTCCTTTGGAGTCAGGCTCATATCGCGAGTGTAGTAGAGCATTCGGCCGCAATTCAGGCAGTAGGAAATTTCCTGCTCCGCCTGGCAGGAGACGAGGACTTGGGCTGGAAGGCGCATGTGGCATCCGCCGCAGACCGCGTGCTCAATGCCGACGACCACCTTGTCGCCTTTGTTCCGACGCAGTCTTTCGTATTTGGTGACGTGTTCCTCGTCGATGGATGCTGCGATTCCGGCGCGGTCGGTGGTAACTGAGGCTAGTTCTTTACGGAGGTTCTCTTCCCTGCCACGGAGCTCCTGGATTTGCTGGTCTGCGTCTGATCTTGCTTCCTTGGCGAGCTGATTGGCTTTGGCGAGATCCTTTTGCGCCTGTTCCGTCAGTTCCATGTTCTTGAGGATTTCATCCTCAATCTTGGTGATGGCTTCCTTGGCCATATCGATTTCATGGCCCAGGGCGCGGTATTCCTCGTTCTTTTTGGTCTGGTATTGCTGGAGGGCGTATTTCTCGATCTGCTGCTTTTTGGCGTCCACATCGAGTTCCAGTTTTTTCCGGACAGCCTCGAGTTCCATGACGCGTTGTTTGGCGGCTTCGGACCCTGTTTTTGTGGCCAACGCCTTGGACTCCATGCTCTTGGCTTGAGCGTCAAAGGAGGTCAGTTCGTTGTTGAGGTAGGTAATTTTCCGGTCCCTGTCCTGAAGAATGAGGAGTTGTTCCAGCGCTTCGAGCATCGCGGGCGGCAAGTTATCGGTCACGTCGATCCAAGTCAACCCGCGGTCAAGGGATAATCGAGCGGTTTGTTTTGAACATTTGCAGGGTTGGGGATTCTAAGTGGAGTGGGTGGTTGGCATGGGGACGCGCGGAAAGGGAGCTTCGCTGCCTGGCGATACCAGCCTCCTCGCTTGGCATGCGGGGATGCACCGGGCTTGGAAACGAGCCCGGTGCGATCCTTTTTGGGGTTGGGAGAGGTTCTGGATGCAAACGGGGCTTTTCAGCGGATCGTATTCCGAGCTAGATGGTCCTTATGCGATTCATTGGCACTGTCATTGAAAAGCTGCAGAGGCATCCGAAGCGGGTTGTATTTCCTGAAGGGAACGAACCGCGGATTCTTCAGGCGGCGCGTCAGTTCTATTCCCTACGGTTAGGTGTGCCGATATTGCTTGGGGACCGGACGCGAATCAAAGAGGAGGCTCAGAATCTGAACGTATCCCTGGAGGGTGTCAGGATTCTCAATCCCGCCGAGAGTGAGGAGCTCGCTGGGTTTGTCAGGCGCTTTCAGGGTTTGAACCGCGACAATGGCATTCAGGAAGCGGAGGCTAGGGACGCGATGCTGAAACCGAATTATTTTGCGGCGATGATGGTGGCGATGCATCAGGCTGACGGGTTTATTTCCGGGGTGAGGGAGGTGAGGGAGAGCGTGTTGCGGCCGTTGTTCCAGATCATTCGGCGTGCGCCGAATTCGCAGACCGTGTCCAGTTGTCAGGTCATGGAAGTGGAGGACACCCGTTTTGGAGAGGATGGCGTGATGTTTTTGGCGGACTGCGGGGTTATTCCTGAACCGACGGCGGAGGAGTTAGCGGATATTGGGGTTTCGACTGCAGCACTTGCGCGTCATTTGCTGGGGGTTCCGGCGCGGGTGGCTTTCTTGAGTTTTTCAACCAAGGGTAGTTCATCACACCCGGCGGCGGGGCGAGTTCAGGCTGCGGTGGTGCTGGCGAGGCAGCGTGCGGCGGCCAAGGGGATTGCTGCGGAGTTTGATGGTGAGATGCAGGTGGACGCGGCCCTGATTCCGTCGATTGCCGCGACCAAGGCGGGGAGCAGTCCTGTCGCCGGGAGGGCGAATGTGTTGGTGTTTCCCGACCTGAATTCCGGGAACATCGCCAGCAAGCTCTTGCAGCACGTCGCCAGGGCGAATGCGTATGGCCAGCTGTTGGCGGGGTTGGATCGTCCTGCGGCTGAGGTTTCACGGGGTTCGACTGCCCACGATATTCTTGGGGTGGCGGCGATTGTTGGGGTGCAGGCGGTGGACTATGACCAGCTGTATCCGGGGGCGGGGGGGCGTTTGCCGGGGGAGTAGTTCGCAGCGGAAGATTTTGAGTGTTTTTTTACGGGTTCACGGGTAGGCAGATCGCATGAGTTTGCCGTTTCAAGTGAATCCTTGCCTGGCGAATCTGCCGGTTTACCAGCCGGGGCGGCCGGTGGAAGAGGTTGCGCGGGAGCTGGGGCTGGATCCCGCGGGTGTAATCAAGCTTGCGTCCAATGAGAACTCGCTTGGTCCGTCCCCGAAAGCGATTGCAGCGATGCGGGATGCCGTTGGGCGCGTGCACGAGTATCCGGACGGCAGCGCATTTCATCTGAAGCGGCGGCTTGCGGAGAAGCTTGGGGTTTCGTCGAGCAACCTGATTCTAGGGAACGGATCGAACGAGGTGTTGGAGTTTGTGGCTCACGCGTGCATTTCACCCGGTAGCGAGGTTGTGGTCTCCGAGTATTGCTTTGCGGTCTATCCGATTGTGACTCACCTGATGGGCGGGAGTCTGGTGACCGTGCCTGCGCGGGATTACGGTCACGATCTGGGACGAATGCTGGATGCCATTACTGATCGGACCCGCGTTGTTTTTGTGGCGAATCCCAATAATCCGACGGGAACGCATATTCCTGCCGGCGAAGTGGAAGCTTTTCTGGGTCGGGTTCCCAGCTCGGTACTTGTGGTCATGGATGAAGCGTACATTGAGTATCTGGATGATCCACTGGACCTGGTGCCTTGGGTTCTCGGTGGGGATAAACCCAATCTCCTGCTGACCCGGACGTTCTCCAAGATTTACGGGCTGGCCGGGTTGAGGCTGGGTTACGGTGTTGGCGTTCCGGAAGTGATCAGTGTGCTGGAAAAGGTGCGTCAGCCGTTCAACATCAATCTGGTAGCGCAGGCAGGGGCCTTGGCTGCGTTGGACGATTCGGACCACACTGAACGCACTCGCGAGAATAACTCCGCTCAGATGAGCTGGTTTGAGGAGCAGCTCGAAGCACTGAAACTGGTCTGGGTTCCTTCGCGTGCAAATTTTCTGCTGGTTAGAGTAGGTGAGGGGAGGTTGATCTTCGATCGCATGCAGCGTGACGGTGTGATTGTGCGTCCAATGGGCGGCTACGGCTTGCCGGAGTGGATCCGTATCAGCATTGGTTCGCCTCAGGAGAACCAGCGTTGCGTCAAGGCACTACAGGCTGCGCTGGCGGAGTAGGCGGTTGCGGGGCCGGGTTCAGATTGCCGGGATGCTGCGGTCGCTGGGCTAGGTGGCGCTAAGCTCCTGGCTTAGCGCTTCCAGCAGGTCCTCAGCGGTGAACGGCTTGGTCAGAAACCGCCGGACACCCAGTTGTTCCAGCTCGTTGACCTTGCCTGACTGGTCGGGGTCGTCCATCAGGCCGCTTGCAGCAATGACCCTGATTTCAGGGGCGATACGCCTTAGGCCCCTGACAAACGCAACCCCGTCCATGATAGGCATTACGATGTCCGCGAGGACTGCACGTAATTCCTGTCGATGCTGGGTAAAGAGCGCCAATCCTTCGGCTCCATCGGAGGCTGTGATCACGTCGTAGCCATGTTTGTTCAGGAGAGCTGAGGCGGAATCGCGGATGCCTTGTTCGTCGTCAACGAGGAGGATCAGTTCGCCATGTCCCTGTGGCAGTGCAGGGCGCTCTTCAGGCAGGGCGGGTTTAGCGCCGGGGCTGGCCGGGAGAAATACTTTGAATGTGGCTCCCTGACCGATCTGGCTGCTAATGCGGATAAATCCTCCGTGGCTTTGGACGATTCCCAGCACGGTGGACAGGCCTAGCCCGGGGTTCTTGCCGGTTTTTTTGGTGGTGAAGAAGGGTTCGAACATGTGTTCGCTGACATCGCTGGGGATGCCCATGCCATCGTCGCGGACCGTAACCAAAACATAGGGGCCGGGTTTGGCATTGTTCTCCATGCTCACGAAGGTGGAGTCCAGCGTCACGTTCTCGCCAGTAACGGTAAGGTTGCCCCCATTGGGCATCGCATCCCGGGCGTTGACGCAGAGGTTCAGGACAGCTTGATGGAGCTGGGTGGCATCCCCGACCACAGGCCAGAGTTCGCGGGGGACATTGGAGGCGATCTTGATGGATTTGGGAAACGTCTCCTGAGCCATATGGATGATCTCCTTGATCAGGTGACGGACTTGTGTTGAAACGCGCTCGCCTTGGATGCCCCGGGCGAAGGTCAACAGCTGACGCACCACATCTGCGCCGCGTTTGGCGCAGCCCTCTATGGTGTCAAGCATAGTGACCACGTAGTCATCGGTGAACTCAGCCCGAAGCACCTGTGCCGCCATGAGTACCGGCGAGAGAATGTTATTGAGGTCATGGGCGATGCCTCCTGCCAGGGTGGCCATGCTCTGCATGCGCTGGGCCTGGAATAGCTGCTGTTCAATGCGCTTTCGCTCAGTGATGTTCGATTCGAGGATGAGCAGGCTGCCATGCCCCTCCTCCTCGCTGTTGACCAGCCGCCACCGGCTGCTGACTGTGATCTTCTTGCCATCTCTGCGGAAGCGAATGGCCTCGCCCTGCCAGTCACCTTGCTCGATTACGGCCTGCTTGGCGGTCTCGAAGGAGCCCAATCCCCAGTAGTCCAGATCAGGGGCTCGACGGCCGTGTGCCTCATCGCGACTGATCCCGGAGAGTTCCGCGGCGCCCTGGTTCCAGAATTGGATCTTGTTGTTGAGTTCGACGACAACCACAGCGTCGGGCACGAGATCGAGCAGTCCGGCCTGTTCGCGCAGGCGGGCCTCAGCCTCCTCGCGCTCGCTCACATCCCGCGCGAATCCCTGCATGCCTATGACCTTGCCTCTACGCATGAGCGGGCTCTCAACCAATTCCACGGTTCGGAAGCTGCCGTTCTTGTGCCTGACGGAGGCCCGGTAGCTCTGGCCTTGAATCCCGTAACGCATTGCCTCTTCGGTCTTCTCGATGACACCCGAGTTGGATGGTTCGTCCGTCAGGATCTCTCGATAGCTTTTGCCAAGCAGTTCGGTTGGCGTGTAGCCCAGCACTTCTGTGACTGATGGCGAGAGATATTCAAAGCGGCAGGAAGTGTCGTGACGATAGAAGAACACCTCCCGGCTGCCCTCGATTAGGAGGCGGTAGCGTTCCTCGCTTTCGCGCAAGGCGATTTCGGTGGCCAGCCTGGCTTTGGCCATGCGCTCGCGTTCAAGAGTATTTCTCAGCGTAGGCAGGAGCTTGTCCAAATCACCCTTCGAAATGATGTCTGCGATATACCCCGACTTCGGGCTTGCTTGCCCATCAGAGTCGCTTTGGGCGAGAAGTATGATTGGTATTCCGAGGGCCTGCTGCCTGATGTGCTCCAAGGTGCCGGGCTTTTCTAACCCCGGGAGAGCGTCGCTGAGCAGGATCATGTCCGGTGCATTTTCGATCAGGGCATGTTCCACGGAATCAGCACTCCCACAGACAGTGATCTTCGTGAGTTGTCCGCCACCGAGTTCCTTCTCGATGCGCACTGCGTCGCTGTTGTTGTCCTCGCCCAGGACTATTCGCATCGGCTCGGCCGGATCGTTTTTGTAGGTCGGTTGGCGGGAGGATGAAGGGGAGGAGTCTGGATTGGGCTCGGACATGGATTTGACCTTTGTGCGTGGAGATTCTGAAAGACGAAGCCTCACGTCAACCCTGTGCAGGGCCTTGAATGTGAGAGCCAGGCAAAGTCCGACACGTCGATTTGTTGTTGAGAGCAGTCATTTGTCTTCCTGTTGATACCAGTCGAGCGGTTTCAGGCAGGTCTCAGGCTTGACTGAATCATGCTTTGCGTTGGATAGAAATACCGTTTCCGTAGGATTAGCAGAACAGAAAGCCATCCGAGTATGCCAATTTACGAGTTTGCCTGCCCCAAATGCCGGGTGATTTTTAATTTTCTTTCGAAGCGGATTAACCCCGACCGGAAGCCTGTTTGTCCCAAATGCGGGAACAAGAAGATGACCCGGGAGATCAGTCGGTTTGCTATGGTGAAGGGTCTGAAGGAACCGCCTGCAGGAGGAGAAACGGGAGGGATGGATGAGGGGATGCCTGACTTGGATGATCCTCGGGTGGCGCGGGCCATGGGGGAACTTGAGCGAGACATGGAGCACATGGATGAAAATAATCCCAAGCACATGGCCCACATGATGCGCAAAATGAAAGACGTGCTCCCGCCCGGAACCATGCCCAAGGAACTGGATGTGGCGATCCGTAGGCTCGAGGCCGGTGAAGATCCCGAGAAGATCGAGGCCGACATGGGTGACGTGCTCGGAGACCTCATGGGGCCCGAAGGCGAGGACGATGGCATGGGTGGCTATGGCGGAGGCAGCTACAGCCGCGATGCCGGTCTTTACGACTATTAGCGCGCTGGTTTCTGGAGGAAAACGAAGGCCCCGCGCTTGTTTCCGCTGACGATGTCCAGTAAGCCGTCGGCGTTTAGGTCGGCCGTGCCAACCTGAGTCCCCACGCCCGAATTGTCGTCCACACACCAGGGAACGTAACTGGCCTGATGGTGGTCGCCTCGCACCAACTGGAACCAATACACCACGGCTGGCGCATTGGGTTCGATGTCACCCTGAGGTCCATGGGCCCAAAACCTCTTGCCCGTGATAATGTCAGGCAAGCCGTCGCCGTTGATATCGCCGAGGCTGATGGCGTGAGGTTGGGTGAAGACGATCCCATGAGGGCTGTCAGCGGGGCGTTTCCCCACCAGGGTATGCTGGAGAAATGAAATCTGGCCGTCCTTGCGCGTTTGTTCCCACCAGACCAGCCAGTTCCCGTGACAGGCAAAAGAGGTGATCACGTCGTTCAGACCATCTCCGTTGACGTCCATGGCATACATTTGTGCTCCGCCAACGGGAATTCCCTCATCGGTGGGGGGGCTGAAAACAAAAGGGTGATGCTTCCAGACGGGATCGTTTTCAAGTGATGCCGGTTGTTCCCACCAACCATCCTTCTCAAGTAAATCCAGGCGTCCGTCTCCGTCGACATCCCCGATCCCCAGCCCGTGGGTGTAACGATGGTATCCACGCTCGGGGGTGACTGGATGCCACGACCAGGCTCGCGAAGGATCATTCCAGTCAGGAGCGGCAAAGCCAAATTGCCCTGCGTTGTTACAGATCAGCTCCGGCAAACCATCCCCGGTTAGGTCTGTGAACTCAGGGGATTCATTGTCTACTTTGGCGAACACCGTGTGACGTTGCCAGTGGCCGTCGCGCCCCTTGGGGTTTTCAAACCAATGCGCCGGTTCGCCGGGCATCCCTACCAGGAGGATATCCACCCATCCATCTGAGTTGAAATCGTAGGTCCACTTGAAGAAATCGTCGGAGTAAGCATTGTTGGAGCCTAACGCTCCCTCATATCCTTGAATCGTCTGTTCCGTGCCGTCCGCATCCTTCTTCTGGAAAGTGGCAGTCGCAGGTCGATACTCGTGGCGATTCTTGTAGTTGGGTCCCTCAAACCAGAAGGGGCCGTAGACCACGTCCATGACACCATCGTGGTTGATGTCCCCTGCGGCCGATCCTTCAGCCCAGAATTGGTCCGTAACCTGGAGCTTCTCGAACGCAATGGGTTCCAGTGCCGCGAGCGTGGATGCAATCAGGGTGGAGGTTGTCACGATCCCCAGGAAGGATGAGGGCAGGTGCATGGGGGAAGTTCTCTCAATAAGCAGGCGTTGGGTCAAGTCGCTGCGCGGAGACCTGCGGCAATCCGAAGCATCCAAGTCGTGGGCAAAGACAGGGGGGAGGCTTCCGACGATGCCTAATCAAAGACCCGCAGCCGCAGATCACGCAGGCAGAAGAGATCACTGTCGGCCAGTCCCCTGAGCTTGCGGGCTCCGCTGTGGCGTTGGGGACTGAATCGGGATCGATGGCGAGCGAACAGCTGCTCAATGAACGTGCCACCGCCAATTGCCAGGCCGTCGGTGAAGTAACGCACTCGACAGCAAAGAAAGTCGCGTAAAAGCAGTTTGCCTCGCTGATTTAAGATCGTGACCGCTTCATCGCGGGTGAGCTGGGATCGGTTGCGAAACTTGACGTCGAGCAGCCGTGTATACAGATCGCAGGCCCTTGAGAAGGACGGTAAATCGCCACCCGCGAGAGCGTTCCCGATGACCCTGACGCCTTCTCTGGCGCGCCGCTTTCCCGCCATCGCCTCCGCATAACCGCACCACCTGTAGGTGCTTGGATTCGACGTGATTCTGGCACGGACGGGGTTGAGATCGATGTACGCCGCCACGGCCGCCAGAGCCACGCCGTTGCCTTCAACGAGGACGCTTTTGAATCGATTTTCCCAGAGCGTGCCTTTTCGCCGATGCCGGGCGTTGAACCACTGAGTGAAGCGTTGCTTAAGCTGCTTCATAAAAGCACTGAGATCCCACATCCGGCGGAAAAAGGTCTCGAGGAAAGCCTCCAACCCTAATTGATCGCCCGTCTTCTCATAGGACTGGATGCGCTCGCGGATTAAGTCCACGTCCACTGGGCATGAGAGACAGGCGAGCTTTTGGAGTAACTCATCCGGAGAGGGAAGAATGTCCGGGCGAGGTGGGACTTGCAGGAGAATATGGAAGTGGTTGGACATAATTGCGTAAGTGACCACCCGCACTTCACAAAAATCTTCCAGCTCACGCATGAGCGACCTGAAATACTCTTTTTCGGCAGTGCCAAAGACGTGGCGCTTATCAACGATGCGAGAAATGCAGTGATACGTACCCATGGACTCCGGGCCAACCGTCAGACGACTCCTCCTCATGCGAAGCAGCGTAGAGCCAGAAGGCGGAGGGTCAACGGTTTTTGAAAACAAAGCGTCTGTCCCTTTGTAAGGGCCACGGGTTGACTTGGTTGCAAATAATAGGTCTGTCCCTTAGTGGGGAGGGGGGGCATAGTGGCAGGGATGTACAACGGAAGGCGAGCAGGGGTAAATCCGACGGTGGGGATTGGTGTGGTGGGGGTGGTGCTCTCGGTTCTGTTGGGATGGCTGACATGGCTGGATACGGGGCGGCGTGACCTGGAGCGTTTTGAGGGGGTGGCGGAGCAGGTGCGGCAAGAGCTGGAGACCCGGGTGGAGAGTTATGATCGGGAGTTGGTCCGGTTAGCGGAATGGTATGGCTGGCGGGATGCGGTGGATCCCGCGGTGTGGTCGAATCGGGTGGAAAGGATGAAGCTGCCGGTTAACTTCCCGGCGTTAGTTCGACTGGCGCATTTTGCCAAGCAGGGGGAGTGGGGTGGTACGGGGGCGCCATTGTTCGAGATCGATCGTATCGTGACCATGCGGCAGGAGGAATCCGGTTGGGGTTTGGAAGGGTATGGGTTTGATGAGGGGAGCCGGTATGGAGGGTTGGAGGAGTGGATTGGACCAGAGGGGGTGGCGAGAATTTGGGGGGGATTGAGTGTTCGGTCGACATCAGCTCAACAGGTGGAGGACATGGATGGAGAGGGAGCGGCTTTCACGCTTTTCACGGGGGTGTATGAGGAGGGGATGCCTGCGGTGCGTGAGGTAGGGGAGGTTTCGTTTGAGGATTGGCACAGTGAGCGGAACGCGAGTAGGCGAGGGTATATGAAGGGGGTGATTGCGGGCACCCTGGGGGTGGAGAGGTTGATGGAGTCGATTTTTGGGGGGAGGGCATTGGAGGTGGAGTTTGATTTGTATGCTGGGGGGGTGGATGAGGGGAATCGGTTGACGCGTTTGGGGGAGCCGGCTCTGGAGGTTGGCAGGCTGGGCAGGGTGAAGGAGTTGCGGTGGTATAGTGACCGGTGGAACATGGTGGTGGTTCCGAATGTTCGGTTTTTCGAGGGATCACTTTGGATGCGGCCGTGGCTGGTTTTGGTGTCTGGTTTCCTGCTGAGCGGGACTTTGGCGGGTTTGGTTGGGGTGCAGTATAAGGGGCGTGCTGCGGCGGAGGCGTGGGGTCGTGACTTGGAGGTTGCGAGAGGGGAGTTGCAGTTGGTGACGCGTGAACGAGAAGTATTTCAGCGGAATTTGCATGATGGTGTGCTGCAGTCGTTGTATGCGTCGATTTTGGGGTTGCGGCGGGCGCGTCGAGCCTTGTTTGTGGATCGGGAGAAGGCGGCAGATTTGATTGAGGGGGTGGTGAGTGAGGTGGAGGAGGGGATGGAGACGATTCGCGGGTATTTGAGGGCCGGGGGGGCAGAGGAAGTGGTGGCTGCGACTT
The DNA here is from genome assembly GCA_046047235.1 of Verrucomicrobiota bacterium. Classification (GTDB taxonomy): domain Bacteria; phylum Verrucomicrobiota; class Verrucomicrobiia; order Limisphaerales; family JAHDYP01; genus JBMTVN01. The sequence goes on from JBJOII010000002.1 coordinate 41,320, forward strand.
TGGCGGGGCGGTTGAGGGGGTATGTGATGGCCTGCAACCGTATTGGGGGTGCTGTGGTTAAGCTGGAAGGGGAGTTGGCGGTATTGTCGCGCTTGTCCGACCAGGTGGCCACGCAGGTTTTCTATGTGGTTAAGGAAGCGGTGAGCAACGCGAAGCGGCACAGCAATGCCGGGGAGGTGCGGGTGTGGACGGGGCTGGAGGGTGATGGGGTTGAGGTGAGCGTGGTGGATGGGGGTTGTGGTTTTGATTTGGGTGCTGTGGTTGGGGCAGGGGAGGGTTTGCGGTCCATGCGGGAGCGGGTGGACGAATGTGGTGGCAGGCTGGAGGTGCGGTCGGTTGAGGGGGGAGGCACGGAAGTATGCTTGCGAGTGCGTTTGAGTGGAGAGGTTAAGCAGTGAGTGAATTGAACAAACCGATTCGGGTGTTGGTGGTGGATGACCACAGGGTGGTTCGAGCCGGGGTGGTGGCAATCTTGGGGGATCATTCTGATCTCGAGGTTGTCGGGGAGGCTGGGAGTATGGCTGAGGCAATTTTGTTGGTGGACCGCGTGTCGCCGGATTTGGTTTTGATGGATTTGCGACTGCCCGATGGGTCCGGGGTGGAGGCTTGTCGACGGCTCAAGGCCAAGGGGGTGGAGAGCAAAGTGGTTATACTGACCTCGTATGTGGAGCCGAATTTAGTATTTGAGGCCTTGGAGGCGGGGGTGGATGGGTATGTCTTGAAGGACAGTCAGGACGGGGCATTGGTGGCGGCGATGGTAGCGGTAGTGAGGGGGGAGCAAGTTTTATCGCCGGCAGTGACCCAGGCTCTAGTGGAATGGGGTGGGGGTGCGGGTTGGGGTTCCGCCGGGGGCATTGGTCTCTTGAGTGGTCGGGATTTATCGATGTTGAAGCTGGTTGCGGAGGGGCTGACGTATAAGGAGGTGGCGGACCGGCTGCATTTGGCGGAGAAGACCGTGCGGAATGCCTTTAGCGGCATGATGAGCAAAGTAGGAGTGAGCTCGCGCTCCAAACTCATTGTGGAGTATGTGCGTGCGATGTCGGATATGGCATAGAGGGACATTCCGGCAGGACGTATGCCCCTAGGCGCGGAGGGGAAGGCTTGGTTAAGGTGCATCTGTGTTGACTCAAGCAAGATTTACTCCACGTAGGGCGGGCTTTGGCGTTCGTGCTTATTGGGCTCTGGTTTTAGCCTGTTTACTGGTGCCTGTGGCAGCTCAGGAGGTCAGGGTTAGTTTTGGGGACAATGATGCGGGGGGTGGTTGGAACAACGTGGCTGCGGAGCAGTTGAATGGTGGGGTGGCTGTGGCGTTGACGGACGTGACAGGAGATTTGTCGGGGATTCAGCTCCATGGGTTCGGACATCTGGACGCTTCCTGGAACGCGTATGATCCCAAGGATTTCGGGTTGGGTAATTCAGGCATTTGGAACGGGGGGGTGTCCAAGGGACCGTTTACGAGTGATGCGGCCCAGGAGTATGTGCTGTTTGAGTCAGCGGGTGCGGGGGAGTTTTTTCTAGCGCTCAGCGGATTGGAGTTGGGGCGGCGGTATCGGGTAGATGTGCTGGGGGCGACTGAGCAGGTTGAGCTGGGGAGTCAGGCGCACGTGGTGGTGAGTGGTTTTGACCCTTCGGTCAGTGTGAAACCTGATCGCGACTCCAATGGTACGCCACACTTGGCCAACTTAGGGGGGCAGGGGGAGATCAACACCTTGACGCAGGGTTGGCAATCGGCGAACTGGCTGATCTGGGATGGAGTTGTTCCCGGGGTGGACGGGCTTTTGCCTACATTCGGATTGCCGGGTGATGGTGGGGATGTGCTGTTACTGGCTTTCGCCCATCGCTCGGGGTTTCCAGTAACTACCGGATCATCAGCCGCGATCAATGCGCTGCGGATTGTTGCGGCAGCACTGGAGTCGCAGACGATTGCGTTTGAGGGTTTGGCAGAGCGACGGGTTGGGGATGGGGCCTTTGAATTGGGAGCGGTGGCCAGCAGCGGGTTGCCGGTGAGTTACACGAGCAGCGATCCGGGTGTGGCGAGCGTGAGCGGGAGTGTGGTGACGATCGTGGGGGTGGGGACGACCGTGATTACGGCCAGCCAGGCGGGGGATGGGACTTACGGCGCTGCGGCTGATGTAAGCCGTGAGCTGGTGGTGTTACCCGCTGTGGAGGAAACGGAGTTCCGGCCCATGGTTGCGGTTGGCTCTTCTCACAGCTTGATTCTGAAGGGCGACGGGACTTTATGGGCATTTGGCGATAATGGCTTTGGGCAACTGGGAGATGGGACTTTGGAGGATCGTGATGTGCCCGTGCAGGTGGCGGAGGGAGTGATCCATGTGGCGGCGCAGGGGGACCGGTCGGTTTGGGTTCAGGAGGATGGCAGTGCTTGGGGATGTGGCAACAACGACGTGGGGCAGCTTGGGATTCCTAATTTGGTGGACAACGCCGACGATGATTTTTTTGCGGTGCCGGTGCAGTTGATGACGGGCGTGGCGGAGGTGGCGTGTCATGCGTGGTTCAACGCCTACTTAACGTCGGAGGGGGCAGTGTGGATGTCCACGGCTCCCGAGAACTGGACACGTGCGGAGAGGCAGGTTCCTTATTTGCTCGTGGAGTCCGGTATCGAGGAGATTAGCTGCAGCGAGACCCATCTATTGATGGTGGAGCGTGAGGGGGGGGTGATGGTCTTGGGGTATCAGATCGGTTACGCGGAGGGGACGGACCATTACAGCGAGGTGCCATTACCGGTTGGCATAGATGGGGTTGTAAGCGGGGCTGCTGGTCAGGGGTATTGTCTTTTCGTCAAGTCGGATGGTACGGCGTGGGGTGTTGGGGCGAACAGTTATGGTGAGTTGGGGGCGGGGACTACGGTCGATGCCCCGGTTCCTCTTCAAGTGATGGAAGGGGTGCGGGCGGTTTTTGCTGCAGCGCAGGGGAGTCGGAGTTTCTTCCTCAAGCTGGATGGGAGCGTAGAGGTTTCGGGGTCGGCGAACAGCTGGGGTGCAGACGGTGCCCATTTGGATCAGGAGCTTGCGGGGATGGTTAAGCCGGTGTTTCTGGATTCGGTGGAATTCGTGGCTCCTGGAGTGTTGCATTCCCTTTTCATGAGGGCGGATGGTTCTGTTTGGGCTGCTGGAGATAATATGCACGGAGAGCTGGGTTACGGTTATGCGAACAGGCTGGGAACGACGGCTGGGGTGGCAGAGGAGAGCCGCGAGCCTGTTCCGGTTTATTTTCCCACGGGTCAGATCAGGGTTGGTTCATTGGCGGCGGGGCCGAGCCATTATCTTTTTGTGACTCCGGATGGTGAGGCTTGGGGTTCGGGAGAGAATGGAGAAGGTCAGCTGGGTGATGGAGGTAATGCGACGCGACGGATCCCGGCCTATCTGATGGGGGGAGTGTCCAAAGTCTCCGCTGGCTATAACTATTCCCTGTTATTGAAATACGATGGGAGCTTATGGGCGACCGGGAACGGGGTTGGGGGGCAGCTCGGGACCGGGACTGAGGATGATATTTTCGAAGCAGTGCAGGTGGCTTCCGGGGTGAAGGACATGTTTGCCGGTTATCGTTACTCCCTGGTGTTAATGGAGGATGGGAATCTGTGGGTGACGACGAATACGAGTGAGCTTCGTTGGGTGGCGGATGGCGTCAAGGGGATGTCGGGGAATGCGCATCCGCTCAGCGGGAGCTTTGTTCAGTCGTGGTTTGGTCAGGACACGCACGTCGTGATGGTAAAGGAAGATCAGACCCTATGGGGATTGGGGGATAACAAATATGGGCAGTTGGGTGAGTTGCAGGAGACGGACTTTTATCCTGAGCCTCGTTTTCTTGGGGTAACCGGGGTGGAGGCGGTTTCGGCAGGTCAGCGGTTCACCATGTTTCTGAAAGCAGACGGGAGCGTCTGGTCGTTGGGGCAGAACAAGTACGGGCAGCTTGGTTCGGGTGTGGATGTGAATACCTCGATCGTGAGGGTGCCGACTCAGGTATTTACGGGTGTGCGGGCGATATCGAGTGGGCGCAACCACACCCTGGTTCTGGCTCGAGACGGGAGCTTGTGGGGTGTTGGGGGAGGAGAACTGAACAGCATGGCTTTGGGGCTCGGCAAGGGTGGTGGTTCTAGCACGCCGATCATGATTCTTTCCGGGGGCGTGGAGCGGATTGCTGCGGGTAATGGCGGGGGGGTATTTGCCCGGAACGATGGAAGCGTGTGGGGTCTGGGGCGAGCGGTTGAATACACCACCGAGTATTCCGATGGGCGTTCTGCGAACAACGCTGTGCCATCCTACGTTCCGTTGAATTTTGGCATTCTGTCGTCTCCGGTGCCGGAGTTACAGCTGGACCTTGCGGCGGGTGGGGATTTGGAACTGACGTGGCCGGCCGGTTACGTGGGGTGGCGACTGGAGGTGAGCGACCGTTTGGGAGACGAGGCTGTTTGGATGCCGGTGGGTGGGGTGTTTGACAATCAGGGACTGGGGGAGCAGGCGGTTCTTCCTGCGGATGCGGCAGGGAAGTTTTACCGTGTTGTGCCGGTGGAGTGATGGGCGTGTGGGTGCTGGTTGGCGGGTTGATCCGGCCGGCGTTGTCAGTTTGCGAACTGGAGTTGTTGAAGATATGTGGACTCGAAGTTGGGGTCTTCGTGCAGGGAGACGTGCTGGATGCGGGCTCGCAATTGGGAGAAGGACCAGTCGGTATCGGGCGGGGAGAAGAGGAGGGCTTTGGCGCCGAGGAGGGCGGTGTTGCCGGCGGGGGAGATTTGTTTGATGGGGAGGGGGAGGAGGCCGATACGGATGGCACTTTGGCGGTTGATGTAGTTGCCGAAGGCGCCGGCGAGGTGGATATGGGTGATGGGGCCGAGGTGATGGGCTAGGAGTTCGAGGCCGGTGGCTACGGCGCCTTTGGCGAGTTGGAGTTCCCGGATATCGCGCTGGGTGAGCGAGACGGGGGGGGCGAGTTCCCAGGGCTGGCCGGTGGTGAGTTTCCCATTGGGGAGGATATGGCCGAGGTTGAGGCCGGTGGCGATGGCGTCGACGAGCCCGCTGCCGCAGATTCCGCGGGGTTGGCTGCCTCCGATGATGTGGCAGGACCAGCTGTTACTGGAGGCATTGACTTGGGAGATGGCGCCGGTGGAGGCGCGCATGCCGTGGGAGATGCGGGCGCCTTCGAAAGCGGGGCCGGCGGCGGTGCCCGCGCAGATGAGCTTGTCGCGGTTACCGGCGATGATTTCCCCGTTGGTGCCGAGGTCGACGAGGGCCTGGACGGCGTCTTGTTGATGGAGGCGGGTGACGTGGAGGCCGGCGAGGATATCACTGCCGACGAAGCCGCCGAGGCAGGGGAGGAAGCGGATTTGGGTTGTGGGGGGCAGGGACCAGTCCAGGTCGGATGGGGTGAACTCAAGCAGGCCGAGATTGGGGGATTCGAAGGGGGCGTGGGCGAGAGGGGTGGGGTCGATTCCGCCGAAGAAGTGGTGCATCGCGGTGTTTCCGACGATGAGGATGTGGTGGAGGTTGGGGAGTTGGCTGGAGTGGTGGGTGAGGAGCGATTGGATGAGTTGGTAGATTTCGTTGCGGATGAGTTGGGTGAGATTCTTGGCGCCGTGATGGGCGGTGGCGAATTCCACCCGGGTCATGATATCGGCCCCGTGGCGGGCTTGGGGGTTGAGGGCGGTGGAGGAGGCGAGGACTTCGCCGGACTGGAGGTTAAGGAGTTGGGCGGCGAGCGTGGTGGTGCCGAGGTCGATGGCGATACCGAGTCCGTGGGAGGGGGTGAATTCGAAGTGTTGTTCGTCGGAGAGGATGGTGGTTTCCCACTGGGCGAGTTCGAGAGTGAGGTTGGAGGTGAGTGTGGCCTGGCAGGCGAGTCGCCAGCCTGCCTGGATGGCTTGGGGGGTGAGGAGTTGTTGGTCGGCTGGAGTGACCGGGAGTTCACCTTGGATTACTTTCACCCGGCAGCCACGGCAGCGTCCGCGTCCACCGCAGGGGAATTCGGCGCCGGCGTTGAAGAGGACATCCTGGAGGGGGGTATTGGGCGGCAGGTCGAGCGTCTGGCCGGATGGTTCGAGATGAAGGGAGGGCATGGGGGTTTAGAGGGCGAGGGACATGCGGCGGAAGTGGTAACCGATGATGAGGAGTTCGACTGCGTGGGGGAATTGTTTCGGGCGGGTGAGGAGGGTGGAGAGCATGGTTTGCCAGTAGGCACGGCGGCCGCGGTGCCAGACGCCGAGGAGCCAGAGGGATTTGATGAAGGCTTTGATGTCTGCGGTAGAGAGGCCGAGAGTGGGTCCGGTGGGGCGGTGTTGTTTGAGGAAGGTGCGGATGCGTTGGGCGTAGTTTTTGGGTTCGTAGAGTCGGCGCATGAGTTCGCGGTAACCGTTTTGGAGAAACTCGCGGTCGAGGATGGGCTTGAAGTTCAGGGCGGCGTCGGTGTTGTTGCCGGTGCTTTCGTTCTCGAGTCGGCCTTCGCGCATGAGGCGTTGGTAGAGGCGCGTTTGGGGGAGGGCGGTGAGGAGGCCGACCATGGCGGTGACGACGCCGGAGTGCTGGATGAATTCGAACTGACGTTTGAAGATATCCTGGGGGTCATGATCGAAGCCGACGATGAATCCGCCCATGACCTCGAGTCCGGCTTGCTGGAGGGTTTGGACGGCGCGGATGAGGTTGCGGCCGCGGTTGAGGAGTTTGCGGCATTCCTGGAGGCTTTCGAGGGAAGGGGTTTCGATGCCGACGAAGACCTTTTTGAAGCCGGCCTGGACCATGAGGGAGCAGAGTTCGGGGTCATCGGCGAGGTTGACTGAGGCTTCCGTGAGGAAGCCGAGGGGGGAGCGGGTTTGCTGGCGCCACTGGATGAGGGCGCGGAGGAGGGTTTTGGTATGGTTACGGTTTCCGATGAAATTGTCATCGACGATGAAGACCATGTCGCGCCAGCCGGCGTTTTGGAGAGTTTCGAGTTCGGCCAGCAGTTGGTTTGGGGCTTTTGTGCGGGGGATGCGGCCGTTCATGACGATGATATCGCAGAACTCGCAGTCGTAGGGGCAGCCGCGGGAGAACTGGACTGCCATGGTGGCGTAGTGTTTGAGGTTAACGAGGTCCCAGCGGGGGATGGGGACGGCGGACATGGGTGGGCGGGTGGCGGGCTGGTATTGGGGCTGGGGGGAGTGGTTTTGCAGGTCTTGGACGAGGGCGGGGAGGATTTCTTCGGCTTCACCGAGGACGCGGTGTTGGATTTCCGGGAAGAGGTTGGGGGAGGCGGTAAACAGGGGGCCTCCGGCGACGATGGGGGTTTGGAACTTCTGGCAGCGTTGGATGATGGAGGGGATGGCTGATTTATGGACGAGCATGGCGCTGAGGAAGACGTAGTCGGCCCACTGGATATCTTCATCGCGGAGGGTTTCCACGTTCATATCGGCGAGGCGGAGGTTCCAGTCTTTGGGGAGGAGGGCGGCGACGGTGAGCAGGCCGAGCGGGGGGAAGGCGGCGCGTTTGGAGACGAAGGGCAGGACGTGGCGGAAGCTCCAGAACGTATCTGGCGTGGGGGGGCTGAGGAGGAGGATGTTCATGGGGCGGGAGGGGGGTGAGAGGTGAGAGGTGGGAGAGGGGGGAGGTTAGGGTTGGTGATGGTGGGCGTATTGGCAGAGGGCTTGGAGGTTGGCGTGGGGTGTATCGCGGGGGATTTCGCAACCGGCGCCGACGATGAAGCGGGGGCCGGCTTCCTGGTGGCACTGGTGGATGGTTTGAGTGATGGTGTTGGGGTCGCTATCCCGGATGATTTTGACGGGGTTGACGTTGCCGAGGAGGATTTGGTTGGGGCCCATTTGGTGGCGGCCGGCCTGGATGGGTGAGGGGTAATCGAGGTCGACGATGGCGCAGCCGAGGGCGCCCATTTCCTTGAGGGCGAATGAGGTATTGCCGCAGATATGGAGTCGGGTGCGGCCGCCCATGGCGTGGATACCATCGATGAGTTTTTTTTCGTAGGGCCAGACGAAGTCTTTGTAGAAGCGCGGGCCGATGAGGGAGGCGGCGGCGTCGCCGATCCCGATGAGGTCAGCGCCGGCGTCGAGCTGGGCTTTGGCGAAGCGGAGTTCCATATCGACGACGAACTCGAACAGGTCCTGGACGAACGTGGGGTCATCGAAGAAATCTAGCATGACCGTGTTGATTCCGCGAAGGTCGGCGGCTTCGGCGATGGGGCCTTCGATCCAGCCTTCGACGAGGAGGTCATTACCGACGCGCTTTTTGAGTTCGGCGACGGCGTTGACGCCATTGTGCATGCGGCCTCCGCCGAGGGGGTTGGGGGTTTTGAGGGAGGCGAGTTTGGTTTTATTGGCGAGGAGGGCGTTGGATTCGACGAGGGCGACGGGGGTGGATTCGAAGAACTCGACGGCGGCCCCGCAGTCGGCGGCTTCGCGGGCGGGGTCGGACATGGTATTGACGTAATCGAAGCCGAATTGTTCGGCGGTACGGACTTGGCCTTCGGCGAGCGTTTTGAAGTCGGTGCAATATTTTCGGTAGGGGGTGCCGATGAGGTCGGCGGCGAACATCATTGTGATGGGCATGAGGGGGAGGCGATCGACGGGTTGGCCGTCGAGGTGGGCGAGGATGCGTTCTTTGGGGGTCATGGGTCGGTGGTGGGTGTGGAGGTTTGGCGGGCTTGGAGGAGGGCTTGGATGAAGAGGGGGTTCGTGCCGCAGCAGCCGCCGATGAACGTGGCGCCGGCTTGTTGGAGGGCGGAGTAGTGGGAAGCGAACTGTTGGGGGGAGGTTGTGTAGGTGGCTTGTCCGTTGACCATTTCGGGGAGGCCGGCGTTGGCTTTGATCCAGACGGGGAGGTGGGTGGCGGATTTGAGGCGTTGGGTGAGGGGGATGAAGTTGGCGATACCCTGGCCGCAGTTGGAGCCGATGGCATTGGCGCCGGCCTCGGTGAGGATGGCGGCGATTTGTTCAGGGGTATTGCCCATCATGGTGCGGTCTTTGTTTTTGCCGGCATCGAAGACCATGCAGGCGACGATGGGCAGGCTGGTGGTTTTGGCGGCGGTGATGGCTATGCGGGCTTCTTGGGGGTCGGACATGGTTTCGATGACGAGGGCATCGACGCCGCCTTCGGCGAGGGCTTGGGCTTGTTCTGCGAAGGCTTTGAGGAGGGTATCGGGGGTGATGTCGCCGGTCAGCAGCATTTTACCGGAGGGGCCGATACTGCCGAAGACGCGGGCGTGGTTTTGGGCGGCGGAGCGGGAGATTTGGGCTCCGAGCCGGTTGATTTCGGAGGCTTCGTTTTCGAGTCCGGCTTCGGCGAGGCGGGGTTGGGAGGCGCCGAAGGTATTGGTGAGGATAATTTCGCTACCGGCGTCGACGTAGAGTTTAGCGACTTCGAGGACGCGGTCGGGGTGGGTGAGGTTCCAGGCGTCGGGGAATTCGCCCAGTTGGAGTCCGCGGGCTTGCAGTTGGGTGCCCCAGGCGCCGTCGGTGATGACGGGCGAGCTGGAGGTTACGAGTTGATTCCACCAGCTCATGATTTGGTCCTGGGGTTTACGCAGCTTCCTTGGTGATACCGAGCACTTTACGGGCAAGGTTGACGGCTTCGACGGCATTTTCGCTGTAGCCATCGGCGCCGATTTCCGTGGCGAAGCGGTTGGTGATGGGTGCGCCACCGATGAGGATTTTGACTTGGTCGCGGACACCGGCGGCTTTGAGGGCTTCGATGGTGACGCGCATGGAGTTCATGGTGGTGGTGAGGAGGGCGGACATGGCGATGAGGTTGACGCCTTTATCGCGGACGGCGGTGACGAATTTTTGGGGGTCGACATCGACGCCGAGGTCGAGGACTTCGAAGCCGCCGCCTTCGAGCATGGAGGCGACGAGGTTTTTACCGATATCGTGGAGGTCACCTTTGACGGAGCCGATGGCAACGGTTCCGACGGGTTTAGCGCCGGAGGCGGCGAGGAGGGGGCGGATGAGTTCGAGGGCGGATTTCATGGCCCGGGCGGAGAGGAGGAGTTCGGGCACGAAGTAATCGCAGCGTTCGAAGCGTTGGCCGACCTCGTCCATGGCAGGGGCCATGTATTTATTGACTAGGCTGACGGGGCTGGTGTTTTCCTCGAGGGCCTGTTCGGTGATGGAACGGGCGGCTTGGGCGTCGCCTTCTACGATTGCGTTGAAGAGGTTTTGTAGGTCCGCCATAAGCGATGGGTGGGGTTAAGTTCCCTTTTTTGCTACGGTGCGATAAGCGTTGACGCAAGCCAATTCGGCTCTTCATTATCCCGAACAATCCACCGGAAGAATTCCATGATCATTGGAGGTCTAATGTTATGAATACGAAGCATTTCAGTCGGCGTGACTTTTTGCGGAGTTCGGCAGCGGTTGCGGGTATGGCGATCTATGGGGCGGGGTCGGTTTGGGCGGCGAAGCGGACGGCGGTGGACCAGGTGGAGTTGGGGGCGAGCGGGTTGCGGGTGAGCCGCTTGGGAATTGGGACTGGTAGCAACAGTGGTCAGGTGCAGGAGGCATTGGGTCGGGAGGGTTTTAACCGTTTGGTGCGGCATGCGTATGACCGGGGGATTACGTTGATTGACACGGCGAAGTCGTATCGGACGCATGGGTGGATTGGGGGAGCGATCAAGGGGTTGCCGCGGGAGAAGTTATTTATTCAGTCGAAGATAGGGGGCAGGCCGGAGGATGCGCTGTCGATGATTGATGATTTTCGGAAGGTGTATGACACGGACTATGTGGACAGCGTGCTGGTGCACTATGTGTATACGCGGGATTGGGTTGAGGAGCGGAAGCGGGTGATGGAGGCGATTTGGACGGCGCAGGAGCGGCAGTGGGTGAAGGTGCGGGGGGTGTCGTGTCATAGTTTGCCCGCGTTGGAGCAGGCGCAGGAGACTGCGTGGAATCAGGTGCATTTGGTGCGGATGAATCCGATGGGGGCGTATATGGACACCCCGAAGGAGGAGGGGAACGTGACGAGCAATGAGTCGCACGTTTCGGCGGTGGAGGAGCAGGTGCGGGCGATGCGGGCGAAGGGGCGGGGGATTATTGGGATGAAGCTGATTGGGAATGGTGATTTTACGCAACCGGAGCAGCGGGAGCGGTCAATCCGTTATGTGATGCAGTCGGGTTTATGCGATGCGGTAGTGATTGGGGTGAAGAGTCCGGCGGAGATTGACGAGGCGATTGAGCGGATTGACCGGGCGTTGGTGGGGTAGCAGCGCAGAGCGCGGAGGGCAGGAGAGGGGAAAGAGTAGAGGGGAGACAGGGGGACGCAGGAGTTGGGAACTCGTCACTGGGGTTAGGCGCTCTGCGAGAGAGAGCGGGGACTGTGGGGCGGATATCGTAGATGGGAGGGAGATGGGAGATGGGAGATGGGAGATGGGAGATGGGAGATGGGAGATGCAAGGAGGGGTGGTGTCAGCGCTAGGGGATTTGGGGTGCGGGTTCGGGTTGGGCTGGGGTGGGTTGGACTTCGACGATGAGGGTGAGGTTGATGGAGGTGGAGTCGGGTTGGGTATAGGGGATGATATCAATTTTGAATCTGCCATCGCTGATTTGGCCTTGGCGTCCGGGGAGGGTTGTGAGTCTGGGGGCTGAGAGGACATTGATTCCTGCGAGGTGTTGGAAGGCTTCATTGAGGGCTTGGGCTTCATCGGCTGGGGTCACGGCGTAGAGTTCCGAGTGGTTGGCATTGGAGAGGAGTTCGTTGAGGCCGAGTTCAGAGACTGAGGCATCGGGGATGGAGACCAGTTTAGTTTCGATGAGGACCGTGCCATCGTCGAGGAGCGTGGGGGTGGCGAGGACGAAGGCGCGTTGACCGGGTTCGATTTCCCATCCGCCGGTGATGACCGTATCGGTGGAGTTCATGGGGATATTGCCGTTCATGCTTAGGGGGGCTGGGGCTGGGACTTCTGGGGCGGTCTCTTCGGGTGGTTGGGGGAAGGGGGGCAGGGAGGGTGGCTGGCGGTTAGGGTTGGGGGTTTGGTTTTGTTCGGCTTTGAGGCGTTTGAGTTCCGCGGAATCGGCGCGGAGTTTGGCGAGTTCGTTGGCTTTGGGCATGCGGCTTGCGAGTTCATCGTATTGGCTGCGGAGGGTAGTGAACTCGGACTGGAGTTTTTCGGCGCGCTGGATGGCGTCCGCCCATGCGTCTGATTCCTTGCGGAGGCTGGCGAGTTCTGCTCGGTCGGGGGCGAGGTAGAGCAAGGCAGCGATGCTGCCGATGAAGAGGGCGACCGTGTGGGAGAGGATACGGCTGAGGGCGGGGTTCATGGGCGTATGGTTTCGTCGGGTGACTGGTAGCTGTGTGTGTGGGTGGCGGCAAGTGCAAAGCGCGGAGGCTTGGATCAGGAGAGGGGAGAGGGGGGAGAGGAGAGAGTGGGGCGGGCGGTGCGGTAAGCGGGGGGGACGTGGGAGCTGACCTTTGGCCTCTATTCTTAACCGCGAATGGACGCGAATGGACGCGAATGGACGCGAATGTTCATTGGGCAAGAAGATGGCTGGGCAAAGGGATGAGGCTGGAGGGTATTTGGAAGCACTACAGCGCGGGTGGGGTCTGTGGGGCGATTGGGCGCCAACAGCTGACCTTTGGTTTTGGGGGTGTTTAGGGGTGTTGGAGGCTGTAGAAGCTTGGGCCGGGTTGGTTGGGGGCTTGCCGATGGGATGCATTTATGTTAGTGGAGTTCATGTCACTCCTGAACAGATTCAACATTGCTCACGTTCTATGAAGATTGGTTTTCACACGGATGCATTCAACTCGGCGTATTGGTCATTTGACCGGTGTCTGGAGTGGGCGGAGGTGCAGGGGGTGCATTTTATTGAGTGCGGATTGATTGACGGGGTGAGTTGGATTCACGGGCTGGGGTATCAGCCGCATGTGGCGTTGTATGAGGATCCGGTTTTATTGCGGAGGAAGATGGAAGGGCGCGGGGTGCGGTTTTCTCAAGTGGACGCGGCGTTTCCGTTGTCCGGGGTGGACGGGCCGTTGCGAGGGGTGCCGTATGTGATGAAATCGATTGCGTGGGCGGCGCAGGTTGGGTGTCCGTGTGTGGACACGACGGATGGTTTACATGCGCCGGAGGGGCTGGGTGAGGTGGAGGCGATGGGGATGATGCGGCGGAGTTATCGTCAGATCATGGAGGTGGCTGAGGCGCATGGGGTGACCGTGAACATTGAGCCGCACGGGTATTTCACGACGAATCCGGATGCGATGGAGGAGATGCTGGGTTTTTGTGACAGTCCGTTTTTGCGGATGAACCTGGACACGGGGAACACCTTTATTGCGGGGCGTGACCCGGTGGAGTTTTTGCGTCGGTTTTTGCCGAGGGTAAGTCATGTGCATGTGAAGGATGTGTCGGAGAGTTTGGCGGCGGCGGTGCGGGGTGGGCAGACGGGGATTGCGGTCAGTCATTGTGCATTGGGCGGGGGTGTGAATGCGGGGAATATTCGGGAGTGTTTGAAGGTATTGCGGGATGCGGGGTATGGCGGGGTCTTGAGCATTGAGTGTGAGGGTCAGAGCGGGCCGATGATTGAGCAGTCGTTGCAGTGGTTACGGAAGACCTTGAAGGATTTGGGGATTGTTGAAACGCGTTGATATTTGAGGAGGCTGAGCATTTATGAGCACGAAGAGCGAGCGAGATGGGAGGAGGACGAACCGGCGTGGATTTTTGCGGAGCTCGGCTGCGGCTGCGGCGGTGGCTTCGGTAGGGGCGTTGGATGTGGGGCGGTATGCGCATGCTGCGGGTTCGGACATAGTGCGGGTGGGGATGATTGGTTGTGGGGGGCGGAACACGGGGGCTGGGGCGCAGGCTTTGAAGGCGGACAAGGGGGCGCGGTTGGTGGCGATGTGTGACATTTTCATGGATCGCGTGAAGGGGGCGCGGGAGTCGATACGGAACGTTTGTGGGGAGGCGGTTCAGGTTTCTGACGATCATTGTTTTAAGGGCTTTGATGCTTATCGGAGAGTGATTGAGTTATCGGATGTGGTGTGTATTGCGAATGCGGCGAAGTTTCATCCGCTGCACAGTTTGCGGGCGATTGAGGCGGGGAAGCATGTTTTTGTGGAGAAGCCGCATGGGATTGATCCGGCTGGGTTAAAGACCATGGCGCAGGCGTGTGCATTGGCGAAGGAGAAGGGGCTGAGTGTGGTCTCGGGGCTGCACAGCCGGTATCATCCGGGGTATGCGGAGACCGTGGCGCGGATACGGGATGGGGCTATTGGGGAGATTGTGAGCATTGAGGAGAATTTTTTACGGGCGCCGTATGGGGTTACGGAGCGGCGTGCGGGGTTGAGCGAGTTGGAGTGGCAATGCAGCACGCAGTATCATTTTCGATGGTTATCGGGGGATGATGTGCCGCAGTCGTTGGTGCACAACATGGATCGGGCGAGTTGGGCGATGGGGAATGCGGTGCCGGTGAAGTGTCATGGTTTGGGGGGGCGGTCATCGATGGTTGAGCCGGTGTATGGGGATGTATTTGATCATCATTCTGTGGTGTATGAATTTCCGGGTGGGGTGCGGGCGTATGCCTTTTGCCGGACGACGACTGGTTGTTATGACGAGTCATCCAGTTTGATTTTTGGGAGCAAGGGGAGGGCGAACGTGACGGCGTGTCGGATAGAGGGGGAGAACCGTTGGCGTTGGCAGGGGCAGGGGGATCCGTATCAGATTGAGCACGACCGGTTATTTGCGGGGATAAGGGAGGGGCGGCCGGTGAACAACGGAGAGTATATGGTTCAGAGCACTTTGATGACCGTGATGGGGCAGATTTCCTGTTACACCGGGAAGGAAGTGACTTGGGAACAGATTAGCGGCTCAGACTTCTATTACGGGCCGCGGCCGGAGGATTGTCATGACGGGATGGAGGCTCCGACGCGGCCGGGTCAGGATGGCAGTTATCCGGTGTATGTACCCGGGCGGACGGTTTTGCTGTAGGCGCGAAGCGGGAAGCGCTGAGGGCGGAGCGCTGAGGGCTGAGGGCGGAGGGCTCTTGCGTTCCGTCGTGGCGGAACGCAGGGAGAGGGGAGAGGGGAGAGGGTGGGATTGTTTGTCCGCCGTAGTCCTGCCTGGAGGGCAGGGACGAAGGAGGAAGGGCTGGCGGCGCCTCTGCCGTCCGGTCGCTCGCGACGATATCCGATCTTCGATATCCGTTATCCGGTTTTCTCCAGCTGCGAACATCAGCATTCGATACCGATCCCGATAGCGATTTCGATTTTGATGGGGCAGAAGCGGCAAGTGCTGAGAGCTTGGGGGTGAACTGGCGACTATGTGAGTGGTTTGCGGTTTGCCGTGAGCAGTTTGCAGTGAGGTGTTGGGATGGAGGAGGTGTCTGCACACTGCCAAAGGCCAACTTGTTGGATTTCAACAGGAGGGCACGGAGAGAACGGAGGGGTGCTCAGGTGCATGCTCCGAAACACTGAAACTCCGAGACACCTGGAGGGTCCGGGGGGGAGAGGGTGGGGCTGCTTGTCCGCCCTAGTCCTGCCCGGAGGGCTGGGACGAAGGAGGAAGGACCGTGGGGGTTAGAACCATTTGAGTTTGCGGAGTGCGAGGAGTTGGATGGAGATGACGGCGGCGAGGATGGCAAGGAAGGTGGGGAAGCCGTGGGGGGTGTCGGCGCCGGGTATGCCGCCGAGGTTGATACCGAGGAGGCCGGTGAGGAAGCCCAGGGGCAGGAAGAGCGCGGTGACGACTGAGAGGAGGTACATGCGGCGGTTGAGGAGGTCGGCGAGGCGGTTTTGGATTTCCTCGTGAGCGACGAGGCAGCGATCGCGCACTGTATCGAGGTTTTCAATGTAGCGGGTGAGGCGTTCGAGAGTTTCGCGGAGGTGGATGCGGTTGATGTCGCCGAGCCAGGAGGCTTTTTCTGTCATGAGGCGGGAGAGCGCTTCGCGTTGGGGGGCGAGATAGCGGCGGAGGGCGATGACATGACGGCGGAGGTCGGCTACTTCGCGTTGCAGGCCGGGGAGGGTGCCACTGACTGTGCGGTCTTCGATGTCGTCGACTCGGTTTTCCGCGTCATCGATGACGTCATTCATTTTTCGGATCAGGGCATCGGCGAGGCTTTCGATGACATCGCCGGCGTCGTAGGCGCCGGTGCCCTGGTCGAGTTCGCTGGCGAGTTCCGAGATGGAGAGCAGGCGGCGTTTACGGGTAGAGATGACGAGGTGTTGGTCGGCCCAGATACGGACGGAGACCATATCTTCGGGGTCGGCGCCGGGGTTAAAGTTGACGCCGCGGAGGATGATGAGGAGGTGTTGGTTGACGGGGGTGACGCGTGGGCGTGGTTCTTCGGCGAGGAGGGCTTCGGCGGCGATTTCGGGGATGGAGGGGTGGTTTTGTATGTAGGAGCGGGCTTGATCGGTGCTGTAGTCCAGGTGGATCCAGAGTGTGCCATGGTCTGGGCTCCAGGCCTCGACCTCTTTCCAGGTGAGTCTTTTACCGCCGCCTTTTGCATCCAGCAGGATGGCATGGATGAGGCCGGTGGTTTGCGGAGCGGGCTGGGTCATGGTTTGGCAGGCAGCGTGAGCTTGGGGGGGCGGGGGTGTCGACGTTGTGGGTTGGGGCGGGGGTGGGATTTGCACCTTGTGGAGTTTCGATTTGTGGGTGTGAGGGAGGGCAAAAAAGCAGTCGCTTTGGCTTGGTTGCTCGCTACAGTGCGAAGGTTATACACATGGAAAACCAAGGA
The DNA here is from genome assembly GCA_046047235.1 of Verrucomicrobiota bacterium. GTDB lineage: Bacteria > Verrucomicrobiota > Verrucomicrobiia > Limisphaerales > JAHDYP01 > JBMTVN01. Next base: position 57,977 of record JBJOII010000002.1, read on the forward strand.
AGATCATGACGAACGGCAGCACTGTTGGAGGCGTAGCGAGTGGCGATCACCGGTGGCGTTTTTTTCGGTGTGGAGGAGTGGATCAGGTGACATTTCAGAGCGGGGCGGATATTGCGAATCTGGAGGGTTTGGATCTGAAGCTTTGGATTTCCCTGGCGATGCCAACGGCGGGGGTGGAGGTGGATGCGAAGACCTTGGTGTGGCTTGACACCGACAAGGATGGTCGGTTGCGGCCGCCTGAGTTGCTGGCGGCGGTTTCCTGGGCGCGGGGTGCGTTTGTGGATTTGGATCCGTTGGTTAAGGGGGGGGATGTGGTGGCGTTGTCGAACATTCGGGCTGAGGGGATTCGGAAGGGGGCGCAGCGGATCCTGTCCAATCTGGGGAAGTCGGAGGAGCAGTCGATTGCGTTGGCGGATGTGGATACGGCGGTGAAGGAGTTCAGCAAGACGCGGTTGAACGGGGACGGGGTAGTGTCTCCGGGGGATGCGGAGGACGAAGTGACGGGGAAGGATTTGGCGGATGTGGTGTTAGCGACTGGGGGGGTGACGGACAGGAGTGGTCAGATGGGGGTGGGTCAGGCGAGTTTGGAGCGGTTTTTAGCGGAGGCGAAGGCTTGGGTGGAGTGGCAGGACAAGGGGCAGGTTGAGGGTGTGTTGGTAGCGGGGGAGAGGACGGGGGCGGCATGGGGTGCGGTGGAGGCGGTCAGGGTGAAAGTCGACGACTTTTTTGCGAGGTGCCGGTTGGCGGCGTTTGATCGGCGGGCATTGGGGGCGTTGAATCGGCAGGAGGCGGAGTATTTGGCGATTGCGGCGCAGGACCTGAAGGTGACGTCTGAGGAGGTGTCGGGTTTTCCGTTGGCGATGGTTGAGGCGGGGCGGGAGTTGCCGTTGCGGGAGGGGGTGAATCCGGCATGGGGGAGGGCGATGGAGCTACTGTTGATCGAGGCCGTGAGGCCTTTACTGGGGGATAGTGTGCAGTCGTTATCGGAGGAGCAGTGGGTGAAGTTGCAGGCGTTGGTGGCCCCGTATGGCGCCTGGCAGGCGGCCAAGCCGGGGACTGGGGTGGAGAAGCTTGGCGGTTCGCGGTTGCGGGAGATGCTGTCGGGTGATTTGAAGGAGCGGGTTTCGGCGTTGATCGCGAAGGATGCGGCTTTGGCGCCGGAGTATGCACAGATTGTGGAGGTTGAGAAGCTGGTGCGGTTCCAGCGCGATCTGGTTCGGCTTTTGAACAACACCGTGAACTTTGCTGACTTTTATGGTCGACGGGGTGCGGTGTTCCAGTCGGGACGATTGTACTTGGATGCGCGGTGTTGTGATTTGTGTGTGGATGTGGTGGATGCGGGCAAGCATGCGGCTTTGGCAGGTTTGGCGGGGATGTATTTGGCGTATTGCGACTGCAGTCGGCCGGGGATGCCGAAGAGGACCATTGTGGCGGTGTTTACGAACGGGGATGCGGACAACCTGATGGTGGGGCGGAACGGTGTGTTTTACGACCGGCAGGGGCGGGATTGGGATGCGACCATTACGAAGGTTGTGGCGAATCCGATTAGTTTGCGGGAGGCGTTTTGGAGTCCGTACAAGAAGTTCCTGCGGATGGTGGAGGAGATGGTGGCGAAGCGGGCGGCGGCGGCGGATGCTGCGGCGGACAAGAAGCTGGCGGCTGCGGCTACTTCGGTGACGACGGCGGATGCGGCCAAGCCGGCGGGTGCGCAGCCGAAGAAGATTGATGTGGGGACGGTGGCGGCGATGGGTGTGGCGGTGGGGGCGATTGGTGCTGCGGTGACGGGTTTAGCGACGGGGTTGATGAAGTTGCAGTGGTGGCAGATTCCGTTGGTGTTTGTGGGGATACTGCTTTTGATTTCGCTGCCGTCGATGGTGATGGCGTGGTTGAAGCTGAGGAGGCGGAATTTGGCCCCGTTACTGGATGCGAACGGCTGGGCGATCAACACGCGGGCGCGGGTGAACACGGCATTTGGGGCGGCGCTGACGCATTTGCCGCAGATGCCGGCGGGGGCGAGCCGGGCGTTGGAGGATCCGTTTCAGGAGAAGCGCAGGCCGTGGGGGTTGTATTTGTTTCTCGTGGTGTTGGTGGCTGCGGCGGTGTGGGTGCGGGTGGATCATCATAGGCGCGGGCATTACTTCTGGGTGCAGCCTGCCGGGGAGGGGACGAATGCGGTGCCTGCCGAGGTGACCGGTGAGCAGGTGGCGCAATAGGGCCGAGAGCAAAGCGGGAAGCGGGAAGCGAAGAGGGCTGAGGGCTGAGGGCTGAGGGCAAAGCGGGAAGTGCTGGCGATTGTCTTATGCCTTTGGAGTCAAGGTGTTTCCGGTATTTTTCCTTGCTGCGGATGGGTTGACTCTGGGGCGGGTTTCTGCGAGAACCCGAGCAACCCAATGCCCTGCGCACTGCGCCTGAACTGTCTCTTGAGGGAGGCTGTGTGACGGGGGCGTGACATCCAACATCAACACCAAATGAAACGAACATTGCTTAACTCATTGCTTCACAAGAAATTGTGGAGCTTATGCGGATGCCGGGCGTTGTTACCCGGCTTATTCGCGGCGGCTGGCGGCTTTATGGCGGGATTGCCGGCTACAGCTCAGGCACAGGCACCCAAGATTGTTTGGGTGAGTTTCCATTCTTCTTCTGAGGCTCCGTCTGCTGCTGCGGCGGGTGCGGGTTTTACGCGTGCTCCGGACGCGGGATACACGGATTTGCTTGAGGGGGCCGGGGCGAACGTCGTGCGATATTTGACGACGGGGACGCCGGATCCGGCGGCATTTGCGGATGCCGACCTGGTGATCATCAGCCGTTCGGTTCCGAGCAGTCATTATCAGGACGCGAATGCCACGGCATGGAACAGCATCGACAAGCCGATCATGGTGATGGGCGGCTATGTGATTCGGAACAGTCGGATGGGTTATACGACGGGGGCGACGATTCCGGACACGGCGAGCACGATCAGCCTGAACGTGAGCAATCCGGCGCATCCGATTTTCACGGGAGTGGCTTTGGATGGAGCCAACACGATGGTGAACAGCTTCGGGCATATCATCACGTATAACGGATTGGTGCAGCGGGGTATTTCCGTTAATACCGATCCAGTGGCGGGTGATGGTGTAGTTTTGGCGACTGTGGCTACGGAGGGTGATCCGGCTATCGGCGGCATGATTATCGGCGAGTGGCAGGCGGGTGCGGTGATGGGGAACGCCACGGCCGACACGCTTGCGGGGCATCGTCTGGTGTTTCTGAGCGGGAGCCGCGAGCAGGGGATTACGTCGGAGGCTGCGGGTATTTATGATTTGGATCCTGCCGGGGAGCAGTTGTTTTTCAACGCCGTGAACTATATGGCGGGGTCGGATTTGGTGCCGCCGCCGAAGGTTGCGGATTTGTTGCCGGCGGACGGGAGCATTTTTGTGAATGCGGCGGCCGGTGTGACCTTTACGGCCAGTTCCACGGTGGACATTCCGACGGACGGGATCAGTTTGACGGTGAACGGGGTGGATGTGAGTGCGGATCTGCAATTTGCGGGTACGCCCACCTCGCGTCAGGTGAGTTATTTGGGGTTGGAAGCGAACATGGTTTACAGCGTGACGGCGACTGTGGTGAACGCGAACGGTTCGCGGTCGGCGAGCACTTCCTTTGACACCTTCTCCGAGTCGGGGAATTTGGTGATTGAGGCTGAGGACTTCAACTTTGGCGCGGGGTCATTTTTCGACACCATCGTATTGTGCAACGATTACGGTGGCGTGGTGAACGGCTGTTATTTTGACCGGGTGAGCACGCCTGGCATCGATGCGTTTGACAGTCAGGGCCATGCTGATGACGGAGCGGATCCTGCGGTGTTGTATCGCTGGGGTCCGACGACCGATCGCGACGAGGAAGTGGACACGACCTTTTCGGGTGATGTGGTGCGTTCGAAGTATGTGGGTGTTCCGGACGGTCCTAACGGTCCTATTCGTGATTACGACGTGGAGTCTGTGAACGCCGGCGACTGGCAGAACTACACGCGGACGCTCGCACAGGGGACCTATAATGTTTATCTGCGTGCGTCGACGACGGCGGCTCAGGACATTCAGCTGGGCATTGTGAACGGGAGTGCTTCGGGGGCGAACCAGGCCGTTGACACTATTGGCGTATTCAGTTTGCAGCCGGGGGGTTATCAGACCGTTCCGCTGACGGATGCGGCCACGGGGAGTTTGAAGGCGTTTGTGGCGGGTGGTGCGACCACCTTCCGTCTGACGGCGCCGACGGGTGGTGGCAGTCTGAAGTACAACTTCATCATGGTGGTGGAATCGGCTGACTCGACCATTCCGAGCAGTGTGGCGATTTCGTCGCCGGTGGACGGAGCGAAGTATTGGGAGACCAAGCCGGTGACCGTTTCGGCGATTGCGAGCGGTCCTGACGGGACGGCATCGACGATTACGCAGGTGGAGTTTTTTGCCAACGGCGAGACCTTGGGGACGGTGGCTGCGGCTCCGTTTGAGGTGACGACATCGGCGCTGGTTCCTGGCGATTACACCCTGACGGCGCATGCTACCGACAGCAATGGTGGTGTGGTGAGCTCGGATTCGGTGAACATCACGGTTCGTCCGGTGATTACCGAGCATCGGGGCAACGTGGTTTGGGTGAGTTTCCATGGTGCGGATGACGCGCCTTCGGCGAATGCGGCGGCGGCTGGTTTTACCATGGCGCCTGACGTGGGTTATACCGAGCTGCTGTGGGCCAACGGCTACAGTGTAACGCGCTATTTGACGACGGGGACGCCGGATCCGGCGGCCTTTGCGGATGCGGACGTCGTGATCATCAGCCGGTCGGTACCGAGCGGCAATTATCAGGATGCGGCGGCCACGGCGTGGAACAGCATCGACAAGCCGATCATTGTGATGGGTGGTTATGTGATTCGTAACAGCCGCATGGGTTACACGACCGGGGCGACGATTCCGGACACTGCGTCGACCATCCGGTTGCGCATTGCGGATCCGACGCATCGGATCTTTGCGGGTATTGCCCAGGACGAGAACAACGTGATGATCAACCCGTTTGCGCACATTGTGGACTTCAACGGGACGGTCCAGCGTGGCATTTCGGTGAACACCGATCCGCTGGCTGGTGACGGCGTGTTGTTGGCCTCGATTGGCACGGATGATCCGGCGAACAGTGGGACGGGCTTGATCATTGGCGAGTGGCAGGCGGGTGCGGTGATGGGGAATGCCACGGCGGACGTGCTGGCTGGTCAGCGGTTGGTCTTCTTGAGCGGCAGCCGCGAGCAGGGCATTACGTCGGAGGCTGCAGGTATTTACGACCTGAACAACGACGGTGAGAGGTTGTTCCTGAATGCGGTGGGTTACATGGTTGATCCGAACGCGGTGCTGAGTTCTGTCGAGATTTCGTCACCGGTGGCTGGTGCGAAGTATTGGGAGACGAAGCCTGTGACCGTGACGGCGACTGCACTTGGGCCGGACGGGACGGCTGCTGGCATTACGAAGGTGGAGTTCTTTGTGGACAACCAGTCGATTGGGACGGCGGTTTCCGAGCCGTTTGCGGTAACGACGACGGCGTTGGCTGCTGGTGAGCGGAGTCTGACGGCGCAGGCCACGGACATTTATGGTGGCGTGGCGTTGTCCCAGGCGGTGAGCATCACGGTTCGTCCGGTGGTGACCGAGCATCAGGGCAACGTGGTCTGGGTGAGTTTCCACGGGGCGGATGATGCGCCTTCGGCGAACGCGGTCGGGGCCGGGTTTACCATGGCGCCGGACGTGGGCTACACCGACCTGTTGTGGGCTCATGGCTACAGTGTGACGCGCTATCTGAGCACAGGGACACCGGATCCGGCTGCTTTGGCGGGCGCGGATGTGGTGATCATTGGCCGTTCCGTTCCGAGCGGCAACTATCAGGATGCTGCGGCTACGGCGTGGAACAGCATCGACAAGCCGGTGATTGTGATGGGTGGTTACACTATCCGGAGCAGCCGGATGGGGTACACCACCGGGACCACGATTCCGGACACGGCATCGACGATTCGGTTGCGTGTGGCTGACACATCGCACCCGGTATTTGCCGGTGTGACGGTGGATGCCAACGACGTGATGGTGAATCCGTTTGCGCACATCGTTGATTTCAACGGCAGTGCGCAGCGTGGCATTTCGGTGAACACCGATCCGCTGGCTGGTGACGGTGTTTTATTGGCCTCGATTGGCACGGATGACCCGGCGAACAGCGGCACTGGCATGATTATTGGCGAGTGGCAGGCTGGTGCGGTGATGGGGAATGCGGCGGCTGATACGCTGGCGGGACATCGGTTGGTGTTCCTTAGTGGCAGTCGTGAGCAGGGCATCACCTCTGAAGGCGCGGGCATCTTCGACCTGAACGATGACGGCGAGACGTTGTTTATCAACGCGGTGGCCTACATGGCTGAGGCAGTGACGCCTCCGTTGGCCATTGACTCGGTGGTGAGCAATGGTGACGGGACATTGACGATGAGCTGGTCTGGTGGCGGCACGCTGGAGAGCACGCCGTCGCTGGAGTCGCCCGACTGGGCTCCTGTGGTTGGAGCCACGAGCCCCTACACGGTGGAATCGCTGAGTGGCAGTGCGTTCTACCGGGTGGTGCAGTAGCACTGACAGGATGTGATCCGGCCGGGATGGCTGGATGAAGCGAGGAAGGCCGGGCGTGAGCCCGGCCTTCCCATTGTACGCTGTGATTTTTGGAGCGTGTAAGCTAGGCGTGAATCAGGCGTGGAGCGGACCGTTTGGGGGAGTGGGGGGGGTGGTTTTGGTGGATGGTTGGGGCTGGGGGTTGTTTGGGTTCCGGGGCGGGTTTGGATTGTTGCCGGGAACTGCCGGCGATGGCGAGGAGGTCATTGACTGCGGACATGATGGATTCGGCCTGGTCGTGGAGTTCAGTGGCGGCTGCGGCGCTTTCTTCTGCGGTGGCGGCGTTGCGTTGGGTGACCTGGTCCATTTCGGTGACGGCGCCATTGATTTGGGTGATTCCGTGACTTTGTTCCTGGGAGGCCGAGGCGACTTCTGCGACCAGTTCATCGACTTCACGGATTTGGCTGACGATGTTGTGGAGGGAGGCAGCGACGGATTGGCTGATTTCGACGCCCTGTTGGGAGTTGGCGATGGCGGTTTCAATTTTGGTGGCGGTTTCGCGGGCGGCGGTGGCGGATCGTTGGGCGAGGTTGCGGACTTCTTCTGCGACGACGGCGAAGCCCATGCCGGCTTCGCCGGCTCGGGCAGCTTCGACGGCGGCATTGAGGGCGAGGAGGTTGGTTTGGAAGGCGATTTCGTCGATGGTTTTGAGGATGCGGGCGATATCGTCGCTCGAGTTTTTGATGGCATCCATGGCGTTGGTCATGGCCTGCATTTTGTCCGAGCTTTGGTCGGCAGCTTGTCGGGTGGAGCGTGCGAGTTCCGTTGCCTTTTGTGTATGGGAGGCGTTGCGTTGCGTCATGCTGGACATTTCCTCGAGCGAGGAACTGGTTTCTTCGAGGGAGGCTGCCTGTTCGCTGGCGCCTTCGGCGAGTGACTGGCTGGAGGTGGAGACCTGATCGGCGGAGTGGAGCACTTGCTGGGATCCGAGCTGTAGCCGGTGGGAGATCGTCTGGATGGTGCGGGTGACTGACGATGAGATTCGCCAGCCGATAGAGGTGATGAGGGTGGCTAGGGCGATGACACTGAAGAGAGTGGAGGTGGTGGCGAAGCGGTTGGCTTGTTGGGTTTCGCGTTCACTGGTGGCGAGGATAGTCTGGAGTTCGGCCTCCTTATTGCTTGTGATTGTGGAGGCGAGCTCGACCACCTGATCCACGGCTTGGCGCTGATGTTTGTATTCCCGGGCTAGCTTTTGGGTGAGGATGTTTTGGGCTTGGGTGTGGTCACCGGACCGGATGGCGGGCAGGAAGTCTTCTTCGAAGACTTTGAAGAATCGGGCTGCTGGCTGGTGTGCATCCAGCGTGAGCGTTTTTTTGAGGGTTGGGTCCTTGAGGTCGGAGAGCCAGAACGACTGTCTTTCCTGATATTCCTTTTGGAGGGCCTGCATGTGCTGAACGAGGGAATTGATCTCGTCTGGGCTTGTGGCGTCTGCGATTTGGCAGGCAGTCAGGAAGGGTTCGATGATGTATTTGGGGGGGGGCAGCACATCGGCGATCACGTCTTTGCATTGGATCATGGCGTGGTAGATGTCGCCGTTGATCTGTGCCCGACTTTGGGAGTCGACGATCTTTGCGCTGTTGGATTTCTGGTTATAGATGGCGTAGGTGGCGAGGGAGAGGAGTCCTGCGATGTTGAGTGTGAGCAGGAGGAGGAGGCGGTTGGAGAGTTTGGTTGAGGAGATCCGGCTGGTATCAGTCGCTCGTTTCATGACATCGATTTTATTCCTGCTTACGTACGTTCGGGGTGGATCAGGTGTAGCTGGAGCTGTCCTGTGTTCCTTGGGGAAAGAACGGAATTTGCACCGGTGACTTTAGTGAAACCTGAACTTGCGGGGTGATCCTGCGCGTGACGGTGTCGGTCTTCGGGACGAGGGTGGATTGATGTGAAGGGGGTTATGGCCGAGGTTGGGCTTGAGTTTTGCTGGTATGCGGGGGAGTACAGGGTATGCGAACTGAGCGGAGTCTTCTGCGGATTGTCCTATTGGGTTTCATGGTGATTGGGTTGGGGATGCCTTTGATGGGGGGTGGCGGTGGGGAGTGGAAGGTTTCTGGGGGCAGCTGGGTGATGGCGTATTTCCGGCAGCGTTATGATTCGAGGGTGGAGATTGATGCAGGGGGGCGCACGCACAACGTGCCGTTGGCGGATCCGATGCGGGTGGAGCGGTTGCATTTAGCCTTATCCAAGGATGGGCGGGAATGGAGTCCGCTGAAGGGCAACGAACCGGTTTGGGATCAGTGGTTGAGGGATCCCTATATCAGGCGTGGGGCGGATGGTATTTGGCATTTATTGGCGACGGGTGGGGCGAGGCGCGGGGGTGATGTAATTGAGCGGCCTGTGTGTTTGCATGCGATTTCACGGGATTTGGTTGTTTGGGAGGGGGTGGAATCCCTGTCCCTGATGGCGGGAGTGAGAGATGAGGGTGGGCGAAGGGCGGGGAATATTTGGGCCCCGGAGTGGTTTTTGGACGAGCGGACGGGGGAGGCTTTTCTGGTGTGGTCTTCTTCGTTTGAGGATGCGGGTTGGAAGAGGAGCCGATTGTGGTGGAGTCGGACACGTGACTGGAAGACCTTTAGTCCGGCGAGGGAGTTGTTTCATCCTGACTACTCCGTGATTGATGGGACGTTGCTGGAGCGCGGGGGTGTTTATTATTTATTTCACAAGGAGGAGGAGTTTGGGGTGGTTGCGGGGGAGCGTCGTGCGATTCGGCTGGCGACCTCGAGACGATTGGAGGGGCCGTATGAGGTTTTTGAGGGACCCTTGAACGGGGGGCAGATTGTGCCGACGATTACCGAGGGACCGGCAGTGATGCCTGATCCGGTGGGGGGAGGTTGGTTATTGCTTTATGATTTCTGCATGAGCAACGGGTATGGGGTGTCGTGTTCGGAGGATTTGCTGGGCTGGAAGGTTATGGGGGAAGTGCGTTTTCCGGAAGCGGCAAGGCATGGGAGCGTGCAGTGGCTGGAGGCTGGTGAGGTGGATCGTTTGGTGGAGGCGTTAGGCTGGGGGAGTAGTGAGGTTGTGCGATGAGTGTTGCGCGATTGCGGTGAAGTTGGGTTTCGGGGGGCGCAATTTGCCGAAAATGATCCGCAAGCTGCCGCAAGCGGGCTGCGGGTGGGTTGGGGTAGGTTGGCGGGCATGATGAAACGAGACGGCGGATTGGTGGGTAGTTGCGGCCAGAGGCGTTTTGCTGGTTTCACACTGATTGAGTTGTTGGTGGTGATTGCCATCATCGGGATATTGGCGGGGATGTTACTGCCGGCGTTGAGTCGGGCGAAGACCGCGGCGAAGTCGATTGCGAGTTTGAGCAACCTGCGTCAGATCGGGATTGGGTTACGGATGTTTGTGATGGAGAACGAGGATGCGTTTCCGCAGCATTCGTCCCTGAAGTCGGAGACGACGTCGTTGGGGCTGCCGAGGACGCGTTGGGCCGACTACATTTATCCGTATATGAGCAATGAGGAGGTGTATTTGAGTCCAAACCTGTTGCCGCAGGAGAAGTTGCACATGAGCAAGGCATTTGCACACACGGTGGATGCGGGGCCTACGGAGACAGAGCGGACGAAGTATTACGGGGGTTACGGATACAACTACCAGTATTTGGGGAATGCGCGGCAGCCGGAGGGTGAGGGAGCTTTTGTGGCGAAGGACTCTGGTATTTGGTCGCCCTCGAGGACGGTGGCAGTGGGGGATACGAAGGGGGCTCGAGGGGGGAATCCTGAGAGTGCGTATGGGGAGGGTGGTTCCGCGGTATATGTGATTGATCCGCCGCTTGGGTCGGTGATTTTGGGTTCGCGGGGGAGTCGAGCAACCGGCGGGGGTGCTGGTGATGGGAATGCCTATTACGAGGGAGGGAGTGATGGATCGGATGCGCACAGGGCTACCCCGGCGGCCCGGAACGGCGGGAAAGTGAACATGAATTTTGTGGATGGGCATGCTGAGTCCATGCGGCCTGAGGTGTTGGACGGGCTGAGTGCATCTGGGAAGGGTGTTCCGAACAATGCTTTGTGGAATGGTCGGGATGACGCGACGGTGAGGTAGGGTGGTTTTTGCGGTGGATTGGATCGGGACATCGTGCGGTTTTACTGCGCGATGTCCTTTTTCACCCATTGCGCTCGCATATCGAGGTAGAGCTGGTTGCGTCCCCGGTTATGGGCAGACCAGCCGGTTGGAGGAGGCGTGCTGTCGTCGATTTGCCATACCTGATGGTAGTTTGCCCACCAGCCGCGTTCGAAGAAGGGGCTCATGAGCCATTCTTCCTGGCTGGGGCTGGTGTTTCGTCGGTTGGCGACAGATTCGGGGGAACGGTTTCTGAGGTATCGCGCCTGGTTGGGATTTCGTTCGGCGAGTTTATCACTGATGTAGTTGGCCTGGCCTTTTTCTGGTGAGGTTTGATTGGCTTCCTGCCAGGGCCCGTAGAAATGTTGGCGCCAGTCGTTTGTGCGGATGGTTTTGACCGGGGGCGAGAGCCAGATTCGGGTGTCGTCGATGTAAGGGTGAAGGAGTGGCATGAAGGCCCCCATGGCGTTGTAGCGTTTGTCATCGGCATTGACGGGCGGCGTGAGCTGGAGGTTTTCGTCTTCCACCCAGGGCATGCGGTTGGAGTAGTCGTCCAGGTAGAGGGTTGTGGCGATACCGATCTGGTGGAGGTTGGAGAGGCAGGCGGTTCGGAGGGCGAAGTTACGGGCGCGGGCGAGGCCGGGGAGGAGAAGGCTGGCGAGGATTCCAATGATGGCGATCGTGACGAGGAGTTCGATGAGGGTAAAGCCGGTTGATGGGATGGGTTTGGTTTGTGGGTTATCCTGCAGGAGATACATTTTTTGTTTACACTGACCCGCCGGGCTGAGCGGGATCAATCTTGGGAAAGTTAGGATTGGGTGACGCTGGGGGGGGCGGTCAGAGTATGTCTGCGGTGAAACGTACGGTGTAGGTTTTTTCTGGATCACAGGTGAGGGGATTGGGGATGAGGATAAAGCTATCGGTGATGACGGGTTGGAGGTCTTGGCCCTCAATGACGTGGGGGTTACTGATTCGGTGGGGGAGGAATGCAACGAAGGGGCGGCCACCGCGTTGGGAGCCGTTGGTATTGATGGGGGCGAAGCTTTCGGCTCCGCGTTGGGGTTGGATCGTGAGTTCGTAGAGGTGGTTTTCTTTGATGATGAGAGACTGATCATAGGCCAGGGGGTGTGGTGCCATACGGGCTTCCCAGGCGGGGTCGCCGTAGAACACCACCATATCGCGGTCAAAGAGGAGGCCTAGGGCGTCCATGGCGTTGAGCCGGGCTACATCTGCCTGCGGAGTTGTTGCGGGTCGTTTTGCGGGGCGGCCGGAGGTATCGACGGGGAGGTTGGCGGCTTCGGGGAAGTAGGTGAGGAGGCGGTGCATGAGGGCGTGGTGGTTGGCGAAGAACGCTTCGGTGAGCGAGTATCTGCCGGGCTGCTCCACGAAGTAATCGAGGATACCCCAGCCCATGTATCCGTACCAGGTAGGCTGGATGTAGCCGGGCATCTGGCGTACCCCGGCGCTATTCATCCAGGAGGTGGCCATGCAATCGGGTTGGTCGATGTGGCCCATGAGGCAGTTGCCGACGGGGAGGTAGACTTTGGGGTTGGGGGATTGGATGGGGTGTTGGGAGCCGTGGGTATCGAGTCCGTAGAGTTGTCCTTGGTTATGTTTGAAGTAGCCGTTTTGGTAGCGGAATCCGATTTGCCAGTCGTGTTCTGTGGCGTGGCCGGAGGTGACGAAGAGGTCGGGTTGGTAGGTGTTGAGCGATTCGACGAGGGATTGGGTGGTATCGGAGGGTCCGTTGAGCTGGGTTGGATGTTTTCCGGCCTCCTTTTTGATCATCTTGTTGCGGTTGAGTTCGCAGAACCAGAGGCCTTCCTCGACCATGTTCATGGCCAATTCAGTGCCTGCGGCGACTTTACGGATCGTGAGCGGTGAGGTTTCGCGGGCTATGGCGAGGGCATTGGAGGCGTTGTAGCCGGTGACGATTCCCCAGAAGAAGTCGGTATAGGGGTCATCATCCAGCTGTCTGGCGAGCTGGTGGATATCGACGACGAGCTGGCGTGACACTTCGGTCGGCTGGGCGACGATGGCGACGAAGCGGGGGAAGTGGGTTTGGAGGGCGGAGTGGCTTTCCTTGGGTGAGTGCTGGAAGGGGATCAACTCGGCCTGGTGTTTTGAGACGAGCGTGTCGATGACCTGTCGCCAGTCTTCTTGGGAGGCGGTTGTTTCCGAGGCCAGAACGATGTAGGAAGCGGCGCGGGAGGGTTGGGGGCTAAGTGGGGGTAAGAGCGTGAGAAGGGCGAGCAGGAGGGTGTGGGGTTTCATGGTTAGGACCTTGCCAGATCGGATTTATGGGAGGCAAAGCGAAACCTGAGGGGGCGTTGTGATAGAAGGGGTAGTGGAGCGGGTGAAGGGAATCGAACCCTCGTGGCCAGCTTGGAAGGCTGGAGCTTTACCATTAAGCTACACCCGCTTGGGTGTGGGGTGAGGAACGATGCGGAATCTGGTGGCGAGTGTCAATATCAGGAGAGGGGAGAGAGGCGGGCTGTGCGTGTCGGGAGGAGGGAGTTGGACGGGGGGGCTTCACAGGGTAGGGGGTGGTGGGTATGCTGGCCGGCGAGCATGAGCGCGCTTTTACTTATCGGGGGTCGAGTGATTGACCCGGCGAACCAGATAGACAGCACTACGGACGTGTTATTGGACGGGGGCAAGGTGGTGGCGGTTGGGGGTGAGGCGGCGGGGCGGGCCCCGCAGGGGTGTGAGCGGGTAGATGTGGCGGGCAAGGTGGTAGCGCCTGGGTTGATTGATCTTCATGTACATTTTCGGGAGCCGGGGCAATCCGCGAAGGAGACGATTGCGACTGGGGCGGCGGCGGCGGCGCGCGGAGGATTCACCTCGGTATTATGCATGCCGAACACGTCTCCGGCGGTGGATACGCCATCGGATGTTGCGTTGATTCGGGAGAAGGCGCAGCGGGAGGCGGCGGTGAACGTGTATGTGGCTGGGGCGATTAGCAAGGGGTTGGAGGGGGAGGAGTTGGCACCGATCGGGTCGTTGAAGCAGGCGGGGGTATTGGCGATTACGGATGACGGGAGGTGTGTTCAGAACAATGAGCTCATGCGGCGGGCGATGGAGTATGCTCGGATGTTTGACCTGCCGGTTTTGGATCATTGTCAGGATTACGCGATTGTGACGGATGGGGTGATGCACGAGGGGCGGTGGAGTACGGTGTTGGGGTTGCGGGGTTGGCCGGCGGCGGGGGAGGAGTTGATTGTGGCGCGGAACATTCGTTTGGCTGAACTGACGGGGACGCATTTGCACTGTCAGCACATGAGTTCGGCGGAGAGTGTGCGGTTATTGCGGGAGGCGAAGAGTCGCGGGGTGCCGATTTCCGGTGAGGCCTGTCCGCATCATTTTACTTTGACGGATGCGGCGGTGGCTGGGGGTGAGCGTTTTTGGGGTGGGGATGGACGCGGGGTGCATGGTTTTGAGGAGCATGAGGGGGAGTGGCCGATGTGGCCGGCTTATGACACGCATGTGAAGATGAATCCGCCGTTACGGTCGGCGGAGGATCGGGAGGCGATTTTGCAGGGGATTGCTGACGGGACCTTGGAGATCATTGGGAGTGATCATGCTCCGCACTGTGATTTTGAGAAGGAGGTGGAGTTTGATTATGCGCCTTTTGGGATTACGGGATTGGAGACGCAGTTGGCGTTGTCCCTGATGCAGCTTTATCACAGTGGGCGTTTGGGTTTGCCGGATTTGATTAGCCGATTCACCGTGGCGCCGGCGCGGGTGTTGCGATTGGCGAAGGGCACTTTGACGCCTGGGGCGGATGCGGACGTGACCGTGTTTGATCCGGAGGCGCGCTGGGTATTTCGTCGGGAGGAGACGGCGAGTCGTGCGAGGAACAGTCCGTTTTACGACTGGCCCTTGAGGGGGCGGGCGATGATGACGATTGTGGGTGGTCGTGTGGTGTATCGGGCGGCGACCTGAGGGAGGGTTAATCTGGCAGTGAATTCGGGCTATGCCTACGGGTGAGGGCTGCTTCTGCCCCGGCGCGGTCTCGAGCGTTGGAGCGGGTGTGGTGCTGCGGGGTGGGGTGGTGTCTATTCCCGGCCGGCGGTGCGGTGGTAGTAGTAATCCTGGCCGTAGGGGTCGGATTTCTTGGGGGTGATGCCGTTGAGCACGGCTCCGAGCAGGGGGGCATCTGTGCGGCGGAGGATTTCCACGGCGCGGAGGACTGCGCGTCTGGGGGTGTGATTTCCGCGGACGACGAAGCAGACGCCTTGCATACGGCTGGCGATGAGGAGGGTTTCGCTTACGCCGAGGACGGGGGCGGAGTCGAGGACCACGCGGTCGTAGCGTTGTAGGAGGCCGTTGAGGAGGTCTTCGAAGCGGGGTGAGGCGAGGAGTTCGGTGGGGCTGGAGACGGGTTTACCTGCGGCGACGAAGAAGAGGTTGGCGACTTCGGTGCGTTGGATCACGTCGTCGAGGGCGAGGCCGCCGGCGGTTGTGGTGGGGGCGGGGGTTTCCGGTTTGGTGGTTTCGACTTTTTTCTTACGGATTTCGGCGAAGCTGAGTCCTCCGGAGGGTTTGGAGGTGGTGGTTTCGGGGGAGGTTTCGTTCTTGGTGGTGGTGCCGGATTTCAGGTAATCGCTGACGCCGGCTGCGTCCATTTTGACGAGAGAGAGGGATGGGGCAGCCATGGGGCGGCGCAGGTCACATTCGATGAGGACTGTGCGGTGGCCCTGCTGGGCGAGGCCGACTGCGAAGTTGAGGGCGCAGAAGGTTTTGCCTTCATCGGGCGAGGTGCTGGTGAATTGCACGAGGCGGGGTTCTTTATCTTTGGAGGAGACAGAGATGGAGGTTCGGAGCGAGCGGAAGCCTTCGGCGGCGGCGAGTTCGCTGTCGGAATCTTTCAGGCGTGGGACGACGCTGAGAACGGGGAGGTCGAGGGCTTGTTCGACGTCGTCGACCGTTTTGAGGGAGGTATCGCCGTAGCCGAAGACGAGGGAGACCAGGAGGCCGAGGAGGAGTCCGCTACCGATACCGATGGTGAGGATTTGCTGGGGTTTTGGGCCGGTTGGTTTTGAGATGGTGGCGGGGTTGTGGCGGAACGGGCTCAGGACGGTGGAATTTCCGTATTGGAGGGCTTTGAGTTTGCCGAGGTTTTCGTCGTAGAGCTTCTTCAGGGCGTCGGCTTCGTCGAAAGTTGTGGCATTGGTGGCGGTGGTATTTTGGTTGGTTTGGGGTTTGGCGAGAGTTTTGGCCTCGGCCATGGCGGCATCGATTTGTTGTTTGAGAGAGTCGCGTTCTGTTTTGGTGTTATCGACGGCTTTTTCAAGTTCTGCGATGGCGGCGTTGATGGCATTTTGGAGGGATTGTCGGGCGGTTTCGACTTCTTTGGCGGCGGCGATGTAGTTGGGGTGTTTTTCGAGGTAACGTTCTGCTACTTGGTCGAGGGCGACCTGTTTATCTTTGAGGATGGACTGGGCGGATTGGACCTGGCGATTGGCTGCCAGCGAGGTGACTTGGAGAGCGATTTCGGGGTTTTCGAAGGGTTGTTTAGCGAGGCGGACCTGATCGGACTGACGGGCGATTTGGACCTCGAGCTGGAGGTAGGCGGTGTTGAGTTTGTCGACTTGGTCGAGGAGTTCGGTGCGTTTCTTCTCGCTGGATTCCGAGGCGATATCGGTGGAGGGGGATGAGGGGGTGGTGATTTTCCGGTAATCCCTGAGGATTTCAGCGATTCGTCGTGTGAGGGTGTCTATGATCTGGTCGGTTTGGGCGGTGCGCTCTTTCGAGTAGGCTTCGAGCCAATGGACGGCGAGGGAGTTGAGGACACGGATGGGGAGGTCGGGTGTTTGGTCGGCGACGGTGATTTCGAGAGTGAGGTCTTCGGCGGGGCCTTGGATGGTGAGGCGTTTGCGGAGGGCCTGATAGGCGGCATCAACGGCATCGGAGCCGCTGAGGTTTTTGTTGAAGCGGGGGTTTTCCTGGAGCCGCTCGGTGGTGACGACGGATTTGAGGAGGTCTTCTGAGAGGAGGGTTCTTTTGACCTCGTGGGTAGCGGTTTGGGGGCTGGATTTATCTGGCAGGTATTGGGCTAGGGAGTCCTGGTATTTGATGGAGGAGGTGGCGGCGTATTTCTTGGGAGCGTATTGGATATAGGCGGTGGCGAGGGCGCCGCCGAGGAGGGTGAAGAGGAAGATGAGCCAGGCGCGTTCGCGGAGCAGGGTGCCGATACGGCGCGCGCTGCCGCCGGAGGGTTGGGGGTCGATTCGGTGAAGCGCTGACGCTGCCATAGTGTTCGTGGGGTGCTACTGTGGTTAATCGGATTTTTGCGCGGGGTCCGTTCTTTGCGGACGTATGTTGCACTCTGGGGGAAATGTGGAGGCAATGCCAGTCTGGAATTGGGATGGCGGGTTTGATTCTTCTTTGGGGCTGTTGGTGTTTTCTGCAGATTCCCCTTAACGGGTGGTTGTCGGCTGGGTAGATTCTGGGGCATGTCTGAGTTTCCGGTGGTCAACATGCAAGAGGGGGGTGATGGCGGGGGGGTGGCTGATGAGGCTTGGTTTTGTGTGCGCACGCAGTTGAAGCATGAGCACATTGCTGCGGCGAATTTGCGGTCGCAGTCGGGTTTGGAGGTATTCAATCCGAGGATTCGGTATCGGCGGTCGACGCGGAGGGGGCCGGTTTGGTTTACGGAGTCCTTATTTCCGAGCTACATCTTTGCGCGGTTCAACTGGAGGGAGCAGCTCCGGTTGGTTTACCACACGTCGGGGGTTGCGACGATTGTGCATTTCGGGTTTCAGTGGCCGACATTACCCGACGCGGTGGTGGAGGAGTTGAAGTTACAGGTGGGGCAGGAGGAGTTGCGGGTGGTTGAGGCTGAGCCGCAGGTTGGTGAGGAGGTGCAGATTTCGGGGGGCGCGTTTCACGGGTTGGAGGGAGTGGTAACGCGGTTGATGCCATCGCGCATGCGGGTGGCGATTCTATTGGAGTTTTTGGGGAGGCAGACGATGGTGGAGGTGGCGATGGACGAGATTGTGCGGTTGCCGCAGGGCGAGGCGTTTGTGAAGCAGCGTCACACGCCCAAGGTGTGAGGGGGGGCAGATGGGATATAGGATATGGGATATGGGATATGGGAGATAGGAGATAGGAGATAGGAGATGGGATATGGGAGATAGGATATAGGAGATGGGGGATGGGGGATGGGTGGGGTTATTTTCTTGGGAGGATGACTTCGTCGGCGTTTTGGAGGAGGGGGATTTCGGATTCTGAGACCCAGGCGAGTTTGCGGAGGTCGCAGGGGATGTCTTTGGTTTTGCCGTCGATGTTTCTCCGGATGACGGCTTTGGCTGGGTCGGCGTTGGCGGTGGCTCCGCCGGCCATGCCGATGGCGCGAAGGATTGTCATGGTTTGGTTTGCGGGCCACTCGTAGCGGCCGGGTTTGCCGACTTGGTCGGAGGCGGTGAAGAACGCGGTGCCGGGCTTTGAGGGTTCCGGTGTGTTGGAGGATGTTGGGGGTTGGACACCGGGCCAGATTTCTAGGGGGTTTTCTGACGGAGGTGAGGAGGCGGATTCGACTATAGCGGTACGCCAGATGCGGACTTTGGGGTCGACGAGGTAATCTTTTGCGAGGAGGGAGCGGATGGAGTTGATGGCTTCGGGGATGGTTTGGTTGGCGATTTGGATGGGGCCGGCGATGGGTAGGCGGATGGAGCCATCGGGGTTGATCGTGAGTTTATCGGCGCTCATATCGGGTTCACCGAGGACTTCGATTTTGAGGGTATCGCCGACTTGGAGGCGGGGCAGGGACGGGGTTGGTTGGGTGGTTAGGTTGGTTGCCGGTGCGGGTTTAGGGGCGGGTGTATTGGTTATGGCGAGGGCGGGTGTGGTAGGGGGCGGGATTTTTGTGGGTGTTGGTGCAGGTGTGGGCAGGCCGGCTGCTTTGGCGTCCAGATCCGCTTGGTATTGGCGGAGGATGTCCACCAGGTTGGTGGTTTGGGCGGAGAGGGGGAGGGAGATGAGGCAGCAGAGTAGGATCCAGAGCCGGGTCTTCATTTCGAGGTTGGTAATCTCGCAGAAGCGCAGGAGTCTGTCTAAGCCAAATCGGCCATGTCTTAAAACAAATGCATTGCAATCGCGTTGCATCCCCGTTTAGTTTCCTCGCGTCTATGCAGGTATATCTGCTTAATGCTCCGGAGTCCCTGCCGGTTGAGGGACGATTGAGTCAGCTTGGGGTGGTATTCCGCCGGTTCACAGGTCGCAGCATTCAGGATCTTTCGCATGATTCTGCGGATCTGGTGTTTGTGGTGCCGCATGCGGCGAGTTTGGGGCCGGACTGGCCTCAGCTTCGGGTGAGGTTGGCGCAGGCGAACCGGTATTATTTGGTGGCGGGGGAGGAGTTGGGGACGGAGGAGATTATTCTAGCGGCGAAGGACGGGGCGTTTGATGTGTTACAGGTGAAGGATCGGGAGGAACGGTGGCGGGGGGCGTTGCAGAAGGCGGTTGATTCGCAGAAGCTGTGGTTGCAGCTGTATGGCGGGACGCGTTTGAGTGCGCCTGAGACATTGTTGGGGCAGTCCCCGGCGATGAAGTCGTTGCGGCAATCGATTGAGAGGTTGGGGCCTACTGTTGCCGGGGTGCTGATTCTGGGTGAGTCCGGGGTGGGCAAAGAGCGGGTTGCGACGGCGTTGCACGCGGCATCGGGTCGGGGTCCTTTTGTGGCGGTGAATTGTGCAGCTATTCCGAAGGAGTTGATGGAGGCGGAGTTGTTCGGGGCGGAGAAGGGGGCATTTACGGGAGCGGTGAAGACGAGGGCTGGGCTGGTGGAGCAGGCGGCTGGGGGGACATTGTTTCTGGACGAGATGGGTGAACTGGACATCAAGCTGCAGCCGAAGCTGCTGCGGTTTTTGGAGACCAAGCGGGCGCGTCGGGTTGGAGGGCATGCGGAGATCCATTCTGAGGTGCGGGTGATCTCTGCAACGAACAGCAATCTGGAGATGGAGATTGCGGAGGGCAAATTCAGGTCGGATCTCTACTACCGTTTGTCTGAAGTGATTTTGCACATACCGCCGTTGCGGTCGCGTCCGGAGGATATTCCATTGTTTGCCCTGGCGTTTTTGCAGGCGGCGGGTGAGCGGATGGGCAAGTATTTTGAGGATCTTGAGCCAGAGCTGGTGAAGAAATTCCAGCAGTATGATTGGCCGGGGAATGTGCGGGAGCTGAGGAATGCGGTGGACCGCATGGTGATTCTCTATGATGGTCCTATCCTGAGGGCGGCGTGGTGGGATCCGCCCACTCCGGCTGCTCCTGCGTCGGCGGAGGCTCGTCCGGTCATGATGAACGGGGCTCCGGCTGCGGGCGGGGTGGTGGCATCGGGTGGGCTGCCGATGAACCGGAAGCAGAAGTTACAGGTGGCGAAGCAGTTGTTGGATAGCAGCAGCAACGATCTGACGTGGGTTGCTGCGCAGTTGGGGATTCATCCGACTACGCTCTATCGGTGGCGGAAGTCGGGCAAAATCTGACCGCGAATGTTTTGAACCGCGAATGGACGCGAATACACGCGAATGGAGAGGTCTTTGACCGCGAATGGAGGTGGATGGACGCGAATGGAGAGGTCTTTGACCGCGAATGCAGAGGGGGGGTGTGGATGGGGCGGTGATCTCCGGCCTCCGGCATTGGGGTTCTGTTTTGGGTTTCAGGTGAAGACGAGGCGGCAGATGAGGATGGAAGCGATGACGCCGACGGCATCGGCGAAGAGGCCGGCTGGGATGGCGTGTCGCGTGCGTTGGATATTGATGGCGCCGAAGTAGAGAGCGACGACGTAGAAAGTGGTTTCTGTGCTGCCGAGGATAGTGGCGGCGGTTCTGGAGAGGAGGTGGTCACTGCCGAACTGGCCGACGAGGTCACGGAGGACGGCGATGGAGGCGGTTCCGCTGAGGGGTCTGACGAGGGCCATGGGGAGGAGTTCTGACGGGAATCCGACGGCTTGGAGGATGGGGTTGAGGTGGTGGGTGAGGAGTTCTATGCCGCCTGCGCCACGGAACATGCCGATGGCGACCAGCATAGCGACCAGATAGGGGATGATGCGGACGGCTACCTGGAAACCTTCCTTGGCGCCCTCGACGAATTCTTCGTAAACGGGGATTTTTTGGAGGGCGGCATAGAGGGGGAAGAGGGCGGCGAGGAAGGGGATAGCGAGGATGGAGGCGGCGCTGATTGCGCGGACGAGCGGGCCGCCCTGGCTGGAGTCGGGGTTGAGCGTGAGTTTTAGGAAGAAGAAGGCGAAGCAGAGGCAGAATCCTGCGAGCAGGAGTTTACGCGGGAGGGAGAGGCTGGAGGCTTTGGGTGGTGGAGTGGTGGGGTTTGGGGGAATGGTGTTGGAGAAGGGGTTATCGGCGATGGTGGGGGTTGCCGGGGGTTTGAACCAGCGTTGTCGTTCGAGCCATTTGACGGTGGAGATGCCGGCGATAGTGGAGCAGAGCGTGGCGAGGAAGGCGGTGCCGATGATGGCGGTGGGGTTGGTGGATCCGTTGACAGCGAGGATGGCGACTGCGGTCATGGGGAGGAGTTGGACTGAGCTGGTATTGATGGCGAGGAAGGTGCACATGGCGTTGGTTGCGGTGCCGGGGTGCGGGTTGAGTTTTTCCAGGTCATGCATGGCGCGGAGCCCGAGAGGGGTAGCGGCGTTGAGGAGGCCGAGCATGTTGGCGGCAATGTTCATCACCATGGAGCTCATGGCGGGGTGTCCTTCGGGAACTTCGGGGAAGAGTCGGCGCAGGATGGGTTGGAGGAGTTTGGCCATGCTTTGGACGAGGCCGGCCTTTTCTGCGAGGCGCATGAGGCCAAGCCAGAATCCCATGATGCCGACCAGACTGATGGCGAGGGTTACTGCGGTTTCGGCGCCGGTGACGGCGCCATCGACGACTCCTTTCATGTTGCCCAGAAAACCGCCAAGGAGTGCGGCAGCGACGATGAGAGTCAGCCAGAGGGCGTTGAGCATGGTGGGGTGGGTTTAGCTGGTCAGCTGTGGGCGGGGCAAGTGGGGCGTGGTGTCAGGGGCTGGATGGCGGGCTGGGGTTGCCGGGGGTGGGGTTGTTGTCGCCGAGGTGGTCATCGACGATGCAGGCCGTGACGACGTCGGCACTGACATTGACCGTGGTGCGGGCCATATCGAGGATACGGTCGAAGCCGAGGATGAGGAGGATACCTTCGGCGGGGAGGCCGAAGTTGGAGAGCAGGCCCATCATGACTGGGAGTGATCCGCCGGGGACGCCGGCGACGGCGACGGCGCCGAGGACTGCGAGGAGGACGAGTTGGATTTGGGGGATGATACCGAGGGAGAGGTCATAGACTTGGGCGACGAAGAGGACGACGCAGCCTTCGTAGAGGGCGGTACCGCTCATATTGAGGGTGGCGCCGAGAGGGAGGACGAAGCCGGAGGTGGCGTGGGAGACGCCGAGGACATTTCTACTGACGTGGATACTGGTGGGGAGTGTGGCGCTGCTGGAGCTGGTGCTGAAGGCGGTGGCCATGATGATGCGGATAGCGCGGAAGAAGGCTTTGGGGGAGCGTTTGGAGAAGAGTTTCAGGAGGAGGGAGAGGCTGACGGTGAGGTGGAAGGCCATGGTGAGGATGACGAGCGTGACGAACATGAGGAGGGTTTGGAGGATGGACCAGCCGGCTTGGGCGACGGCTGAGGCGACCAGGGCGGTGACCGCGTAGGGTGCGAGGCTCATGGCCCAGTCGACGATGCGGGCCATGAGGTCGACGATGGTCTGGAGGCCGGTTTCGACCCAATTTTTCTGGTGATCGGGCAGGTAAGTGGTGGCGGCGCCGACGAGCAGGGAGAAGAGGATGAGTGGGAGCAGCTGGAAGTTGACGATGGCTTGGAGCAGGTTACGCGGGAGGAACATTTCGACCAGCAGGTTAAGATTAACGGATTCGCCGGGGTTGGTGGTAGTGGCGGGCATGCTGGCGGTTTCCTTGGCGGCGCTGAGGAGTTGGTCGCGGCTGGCTGCGTCGAGGGTTTGGCCAGGCTGGAAGACATTCATGATGAGGAGGCCGAGGCTGACTCCGATGATCATATTGACGGCGAAAAGGGCGAACGTGCGGGCGGCCATGGGGCCGAGTCTGGCGAGGTTGCCGAGTTGGGCGACTCCTTGGGCGAGGGAGGCGAAGACGAGGGGGACGATGACGATGAAGAGGAGGCGGAGGAAGACTTGGCCGAAGGGGTCGAGGAGGTTTTTGGCGATCCACTCGACGGAGGTTTTGGCGCCGGGCTGCATTTGGCCGAGGGCATAACCAAGGAGTCCGACAATTACGCCGGTGATGAGGCCGATGAGGATGTAGAGCGTGCGGCGGTCGGCGGGCGGGGTATGCGGCTGGGATGTTCGGGCGGGTGACATCGGGAGATTGGCTAACCTTTTCGGTCTTTAAATGGAACGACAAAACTTTTTGTGGATGCTCTGGGGGTGTTTAGCGGTCGGAGCCGGTGAACGTGGCGATGATGGGGCGGTGGTCGGAGGCTTGTCCCCAGTTGGGGTAGTTTACGACGTGGGATTCAGTGGGGGACCATTCCCGGGCCATGCCGGGGCTGAGCAGGATATAATCAATTCGGGTATAGGCGTCTTCACGTGCATAGAAGTGCGTCCAGGCGATGGAGCGGTTGGCATGGGGGTTGGTGGTGGGGGCGGGTTGTTCGCTGGGGCGGGTATCGATGAGTTTGTTTTTGCCTCTGCCGATGAGAGTGCGTAGGGCGAGCGAGGAGGGGGTATCGTTGAAGTCACCGAGCAGGACGAGGTTGGCATTGGGGTTGCGTGTGAGGTGATCTGTGACGAGTTGGCGGAGCAGGCGGGCTTCCTGTTCCCGGATTTCTTGTTGCGAGCTGGAGGAGGTATTGAGTCGGGATTTGAGGTGTGCCGCGAGGACATTGAACCGGTAGCCTGAGGGGAGAGTGATTTCGACGTCGAGGATACCTCGGGTAGGGCGGTAGCGGCGGTTGTTGACGAGGAAGCGTTTATCGGCGTGAGAGCGGCGTTGTGTGATGGGGAATTGGCTGAGGAGGGCGACTTGTATATTGGTATCGTAGCCCTGAACGATTTCGGAGTAGGGGAGGTTGAGACGCAGCTGGTTGAGGCGATTTTGGATGTCGGCGAGGGCAGAGGGGCCGCCGACTTCCTGGAGGGCGATGACATCGGGTTGGGCGAGGGCGATGGTTTGGCAGGCGGCGTAGCGAGATGCGGGTGTTTTGGCGGAGCGGGAGGCGGTTTTTTCGAGGATGTAGTTTTCGAGATTATAGGAGGCGATGCGCAGGCGCGGGATGTCCGTGGCGTGCAGTGTATGAAGAGTGAGGACGAGGATGGCGAGGTGTAGGAGGAGGTGGTTTGAGGCAGCTTGGGCCTGGGGGGGGCGTGGGAGGGTGCGCATGGTATTCCTTGGTTTTGCCTTGGGGTGACGGGGGTTGCTGGCACCTTTTGGCGTTGGGGAGGATGGGGTAGGGTGGTGGGCTGCGTAAAGGAGGTTTCACGGGGTGGCCGGGGGATTTTGGTGTTGCGGGTGTCTTTTGCAAATTGGGTGGCGTGCTGGTAGGGTGCGCGCCGTGAAGCGAGCGAGTAAGAAGCGAACAGAGGTGGTGAAGCCTAAGCGTGCGTCCCAAGTGGCGGGCGTATTGCATGACAAGCAGAGCGAGCCGGACCATCGGGAGATCCCGATTGACAAGGTGGGTGTGCGCGGGGTGCGGATGCCGATTCAGATTCGGGACAAGGCGCATGAGGTTCAGAACACCGTGGCTACGATTGGGATGTATGTGGATTTGCCGCAGCATTTTAAGGGGACGCACATGAGCCGCTTTATTGAGGTATTGAACTCGCATGGGGGCATGGTGCATGTGGACAACATTTCCACTATCCTGCATGAGATGCGTCGGGTGTTGCATGCGGAGACCGCGCATTTGGAGATGGAATTCCCGTTTTTTCTGAGCAAGCGGGCGCCGGTATCGGGCAAGGAGGGGGTGATGGACTATGTGGCCCGGTTTGATGCGGCGGCGAGGGGGGGAGAGATTGACTTTGTGCTGACCGTCCGGGCGGCGGTCACGACTTTATGTCCTTGCTCGAAGGCGATATCGCGATTTGGAGCGCACAACCAGCGGGGGACGGTGACGGTGCAGTTGCGGTTTCGGAAGCCGGTTTGGATTGAGGATGTGATTCAGATGATTGAGCAGTCGGCCAGCAGCGAATTGTATTCCTTGTTGAAGCGGCATGATGAGAAGGCGGTGACGGAGCGGGCGTATGAGAATCCGGTATTTGTGGAGGACCTGGTGCGGAACGTGGTGGTGCGGTTGCGGGCGCATCCGGATGTGACGTGGTATCGGGTCGAGGCGGAGAATCAGGAGAGCATTCACAATCACAACGCCTATGCGTGCATTGAGAAGGGTTCCTGATGGTCTTTGCGTGCTGAGAATTCTCTGAAGAATTTTGTGGCGCTTTCCCCTTGCTTTGCTAGATTCACCCGCTCTTAACGGGCCGGATCAGGGTGGGCAGCCTTCGTGACGGACCGTGTGGATTTGTGATTTAGAGTTTTAATAGCTGTGACAACCAGCAAGAAAACCGCGAAGAAAGCCAAGGGCAAGGTCGATGGCAAGCCGGTGCGTGCTGCGACGGCGGCCTCCATTTTGGGGGTTGCTGCGAAGCCGGAACGGGAAACTGCTCCGTTGGACATTGAGGGGAAGCCCAGGACTGAGTGGGTGAAGTATCAGAAGAACCTGTTGGAGTTGCGGGACAGGCTGTTGAACCAGATGGACGGATTGGCCAAGGAATCGGCTGAGCAGATGGCTAGTTACAGCCTGCACATGGCGGATTCCGGCACGGACAATTTCGACCGTGATTTCGCATTGAGCCTGCTGTCTTCCGATCAGGACGCGATTTACGAGATCGAAGAGGCTTTACGTCGGATTCAGAAGGGGACATATGGGGTGTGCGAGTTGACGGGCAAGAACATTCCCCGGGCCCGTTTGGATGCGATACCGTGGACGCGGTTCACGGTGGAGGCCCAGAGCCAGCTGGAGCGCGAGGGTGCGTTGCGGCAGAAGCGGTTGGGTTCTTTGGGATCGGTGGATTCGACGGGGTCCATTGAAGTGGACGATGATGATGACGGGGATGACGGCAAGCCGTCGAAGGATAAGGACTAGAGAGTATGCCACGAGAGATAGTGACATTGGAGTGCACTGAAGCGCGCAAGGAGGGCAAACCTCCTTCCCGGTATCAGGCGAGTCGAAACAAGAAACTTCAGACTGAGAAGCTGGAGATGAAGAAGTTCAACCCCTTTCTCCGGCGCCACACGGTTCACCGGGAAATCAAGTAAACAGCCATGCCTCGCAAGACCAATACAGACAAGAAGGGGCGTTCGGCTCGTGGCCGGACGAGCGAAGTTCGCACGCCGCGTCCCAAACCGAAAATTGATTTCACTGTGGACGCTTTGGATTTCAAGAACACGACGTTGTTGCGTCAGTTCACCACCGAATCCGGCCGCATTCTTCCGCGGAAGTACACGGGTTTGCCTGCCCACTATCAGCGTCGTTTGAACCGTGCCGTGAAGTTGGCCCGTCAAGCGTTGTTGATGAAGTAGGTTTCTGAGGTGGTTATTTTTGCGAGCCCCGAGGTGCGTCAGCGCCTCGGGGTTTTTTTGTTGGGTTCGCTGGCTGGCGAATGCGTTGAGTGATTTATGGAGAGGCAAGGCAGCGTTCCTTTGGGGAAGTGGGATGTTTCGACCCGGCTTTTGGAGGTGGAGGAGGATCGTCGGGTGGTGTTGCGGGCTAGGGGTGTGGAGAAGGTTTTTGGTGGGGTTCGGGCTTTGTCGGGTGCGGATTTGGAGGTTCGGGCGGGTGAGGTGCATGCGTTGATGGGGGAGAACGGGGCGGGGAAATCGACCTTGATGAAAGTGGTGGCGGGGATGGAGCAGGCGGATGGGGGTGTGGTGGAGTATTTGGGGTGTGAGGTATGTTTTGTGGGTGCGCATGAGGCATTGGGTGCCGGGGTGCATTTGATCCATCAGGAGTTGATGCCGTTTCCGGAGCTGACAGTGGCGGAGAATCTTTTTGCCGGGCGGGAGATGGTGCGGGGGTGTGGGGGGTGGATGGATCGGGTGGGGATGCGCAGGCGTGCCGGGGAGTTGTTGGCGCGTGTGGGTTTGGGGGTGGATCCGGATGTGAGGATGGGGAATTTAAGCGTGGCGCAGATGCAGGGGGTGGAGATTGCGCGGGCTTTGGCTCACGAGGTAAAGCTGCTGATTTGGGATGAGCCGACCTCGGCCTTATCGCGTCGGGAGGTGGAGCGGTTATTTGGGTTGGTGCGAGAGTTGAGGCAGGGAGGGGTGGCGCAGGTTTATATTTCGCACAAGTTGGAGGAGGTATTTGCGTTGGCTGATCGGGTTACCGTTCTGCGGGATGGGCGTCATGTGCGCACGATGGATTGTGGTGAGTTGGATGGGGGGGAGTTGGTGCGGTGCATGGTGGGACGTGATGTGGGGCGGGTGGTTCGGAAATCCGGGGGCAATCGGGGTGAGTTGCTTTTGGGGGTGAGCGGGTTGTCGC
>JBJOII010000003.1:0-84358 GCA_046047235.1 Verrucomicrobiota bacterium
GTCTCATCTTCCTGCCCAATAAACATTCGCGCCCATTGGCGTCCATTCGCGGTCGAAAAATAGATCCATTCGCGTCCATTGGCGTCCATTCGCGGTTAAGAACAGAAGTCAGCAGTCGGAAGTATCAGCGCAAAATCCGGTCAGAAAAAAGGCCGCCAAACGCTTGACCTCCCTATGTAGGGTTTCCTATCTACGACGCTTGTCGGGTCAGGTGTGTCATTGTCGCTCCGAGGAGGCACCGTTCGTTGTTCCGGCCAAGCAGTATCCAGAGAGAACCAAATCACTAGCCAACCATACACCTTGAGCACGCGGGTGAATGACAACAACCCACCCGCCATGCACCCGAAACTCCTCACCACCGCCCTGACGACCGCTCTCCTCCTCTTCACCGCCATACCCTCCACCTTTGCCCAGGAAGCCACGCCTCCCAGATACTCGATCGGAACGGTCCCCGACCAGTCAGTCTGGCCCACCGGCAAAACCTTCCTGCTCCACTGGAATAACCTCCCGGATATCTCCATGGACCTCCAACTCGACCCCGCCCCGCTCGGCGCCTTCTCGCTCGCACCGCTCAACGCTATCGACTGGGAATTCACTTACCTGCCCGACCCCGCCGACCGACTGCCCTTCACGGTCACCATTACCGCCAGCAACGGGCCCGACTCCCTCACCGACTCCTGGATCATGAACCCGCAGGCCTCCCTGCAACCGGAAGCCAGCTCCTTCGGCACCCAAGGCCATACCCAACCCGTCGCCGCCAATACCTACGGCATCTCAGTGTTCGACCAGCCACGCCCCCTCAAGGAAGTCTTCAACTACGGCACCAACTACCTCCACGACATCCGCATCGTCGGCGAAACGATCGAGCTCACCGAAGGCCACGAAAATGGCCTCTACGAAGCCTACTTCAACGGAGACCGACGCGATATCGCCACTCTGGAGATCATTGCCGAAACCATCACCATCACCAGCCCCGCCCGCCTCAAGCAAACCGACGTCACGCTCATCGCCCGCGAACTCCGCTTCGAAAACACCGGCAGCCTCCAGACCACCCCGCAAGAACAAACCGAATCCAAAGGGTCCAACGGCTCCGGTGGCATCGCAGGTGATGACGGCCTCCCCGCCGGAAACATCACGCTCCACCTCGAAAGCCTCGTCAGTGACACCCCCGAAATCCGCTTCAACCTCACGGGCGGACGCGGCCAGCCCGGCGGACCCGGCGCACACGGATCCGATGGCGCCCCCATCAGCGGCGATACCTGGACCAGCGTCAAATACTGCGACTCCGGTATCTGCAAAACCCACAACGCCCCCTCGGGTTACCGCATCGTGTATTGGTACTATACCTTCCTCGGCACCACGCCCGCTTCTGGCGGTGTCAACCGATGGCCCGGCAACGGTACCGACGCCAAACCCTCCGGCAAACCCGGCGAAGGCGGCAACGCCGGCTCCATCACCTCCAACGTCGAGATCGATAACCTCGTCCTCGCCAGCGGCGGCCTCAGCGCCCAGCCCACCTGGCCCACCACCTCCCCCACCTCCTACTACCGCGGCGGCTCCGCCGGCTACCCCTCCAAAGCCCAAAAGGTCCACTTCTACCTCGATTGGCTCACCATGAAATCCTCGGCAGAAAACCATACCAGCACCGCCGGGAAAAACGCCGATGTGAGACTCGCCACCACCACCGCCGGCCAACCCGGCACTGCCACCGTCACTCCCACGACCTACAACTGGCTCCACCCCCTCTCACTCCGCAAAATCCTCAACCACATCAAAGACGATTACCTCGCCAACCAAATCACCACCGCCCACGACCGCCTCGCCGATTACTCCAGCCTCCTCAACCAATACCAGGCCGATGGCTCCTGGCAGCTCCTCGACCCCCAAACCCGCTTCGAACTCACCCAAATGCACGAGGAAATCAACCTCCTGCTCCAACGCATCGAAGCCGGCCTCGATTACTTCGGCAACCCCGCCGGCTGGGTCCCCATGCTCAGCTTCGAAGTCAATACCACCCTCTACCAAAACGAAATCGACCGCGCCATCAACCTCCTCTACCTCACCTACTGGATCAAAAATAAAGCCCAGGACGAACAACAACGCCTCGATGCGCTCACCACCGTCCGCGATGCCCTCCGCGATGAACTCGCCGAAGCCAAAACCAGCTACAACGAAGCCGTCACCCGCCTCCCCGTCCTCCGCACAGAAGCCACCTCCATCAACCACGAAATCCTCTCCACCCAGTTCGCCCTCGAAGCCGAAGAAAACCGCCTCCTCCAGGAAACCGGTGAACCCGATTGGGTCATGGGCCTCCGCCTAGGCCTCAAAGTCTCCGCCATGATGTGTCAAATGGTCCCCGTCTACCAACCCGCCCTCGGCGCCGTCGGCGAAGGCCTCCGCCTCGCCAGTGACTTCGATCCCAATAACCCCTGGAATACCATCACCAGCGCCCCCAACGTCGCCTCCGCTTACCTCGACTCCGACTTCGAAGACTCCGCCAATGACGAAAAAACCGCCACCGATTCGCTCGACCCCGACGCCGCCGAAGAAGAAGGCTTCGATTACCTCGGCGCCATCCAAACCGCCGGGACCGGCCTCATGAAAGGTGTCGACGATATCCAGCAGTTCCTCAAGGAACGCGAAGCGCCCACTCCCGAAATGCTCGCCGAACTCGAAGAACTCAAAGCCAAATCCCCCACCTACAAAACACTCATCGAACGCGTCGAAACCCTCATGGAACGAAACCGCCAGTTCGCCGACGACATCCTCTCCACCATGCAGGACATTGCCAGCTTCTCCAATATCATGCGCCGTAACCTGCTCGCCATTGATGCCCTCAACCGCCAAATCGCCCCCGCCGCCACAGTCCTCGATGACCGCGCCACCTCCTACCTCGAGGATATGGAACGCCGCGCCTACGACCGGCTCCTCAAATACCACTACTACATGGCCAAAGCCTACGAATACCGCCTCCTCCAACCCTACGAAGAACCCCTCAACCTCGAAGGCCTCATCCAGAAATTCCAGGACATCGCCAACCTCCACTCCGACCACACCATCACCCCGGAACAGTTCAACTCCCTCCGCGCCGTCTTCGAAGAAAACCTCGCCCTCGTCGCCGAAACCATCTTCGACCACTACAACGCTAACCGCCCCGACCTCTCGGTCCCCGTCCGCTTCAGCCTCTCCCCCGAGGAAATCAACCAGCTCAACGCCGGCCAAACAGTCTCCATCAACCTCAAGGACGAAGGCTTCTTCGCCCCCACGGAAGAAAATATCCGTATCGTCGACCTCAATATCTTCGCCATCACCGCCCAACCCGCCAATAACGGCGCATACGGCAGCACCGCCTACGTCGATGTCTTCGTCGAACATTCCGGCGTCTCCAAACTCAAACTCGACGGCTCCATCTTCCAGTTCCGCCACTATAACCAACTCACCGAAAACCCCGTCGTCTGGGGCGGCCGCTTCGATCCCATCGATAATCAAATCGATCCCTTCCACCCCAGCGATGCCTCCGATTCCCTCCTCCGCTCACTCCTCTCCGGTGACGCCGTCTCCGATATGCTCCTCTACTCCCGCCCCTCCGCCTGGGCCGACCTCACCATCTCCGCCACCGACTTCAGCTCCAATGGCAACCCCATCAACCTCCAGTCCCTCCGGTTCGAAATGACCTACGACTTCACCCCGCGTAAAGCCAACCTCGGCCTCCGTGACCTCGAACTCCTCGTCACCACCACCTCCACCGAAAACCCCACCCCCCAACAAAGCTCCATCCTCCCCTACTTCACCCTCGGTAACCCCGACTACAACGGACGTCAGGACGCCCGCGGCCGCTTCCTCCGCGTCTTCCAAAACAACGGCGGCTCAGTCCAAATCAATGCCCCCACCACCTACGGCAAATACCAGTTCCAAAAATGGACCGACCGCTTCGGCTCCGACCTCCCCGGCGGCCCCTACACCTCCCCAGCCATCGAACTCTCCACCCTCAGTGACCAAACCCTCGTCGCCCAATACGGACCCGCCTCCGCCTCCAATATCCGCATCCCCACCCCCGCCTGGTCCGGACAACAACTCCAAATCTCCTGGCAGGGCGGGAACGGACTCCGCCTCCAAACCAGCCCCTCCCTCCTCCCCAATAGCTGGACCGATGTCCCCAATACCGACGGCGCCAGCTCCACCACCATCACCCCCTCCAGCCAAAACGCCTACTTCCGTATCGTCGGACCCTGATCGTAGCCAGCCCCCCCACCCCAGCTGCGCACCCCGTGTTTCGGTGCTTCGGAGTTTCTGTGTTTCGGTACTTCGGACCCATCAGCGCCGCACCAGCGGCGCAACTGGATTTCGCGCAGCGAAATCCAGCACTTGCCGCTCCCCACCCCCACCCCTAGGATGCACGCCCTAATGCAGACCAGTAAGGAAACTGACTTCCCACTGCAGGCCGGCCGCCTCGCCTCTCTGTTCCTCGCCACGTTCGTCACCCTGCTCCTGCCCGATCCCACCCTCGCCGCATCCGTCCAGTTCAATACCGACATCCGCCCCCTGCTTTCTGATCGTTGCTTCTCCTGCCATGGACCCGACGCCTCCCATCGCAAGGCGAAACTGCGGCTCGATACCGCCACGGGAATTGCAGAAGCCAGCAACCCGGATTCACGTTCGCAAGTCATCGTCCCGGGAAAGGCCACCGATAGCGAACTCTACCGCCGGCTCATCACGGAGGATGCGGACGACCTCATGCCGCCTCCGGAAAGCAACCTGAAGTTGAACGCCACGGAGAAAGCCCTGCTCGCGCAATGGATCAATGAAGGGGCAGTCTATGAAGGTCACTGGTCCTTTGAACCCGTCCGCAATCCGCTGATACCCCACATCGAGCCGGACGCCTTCCACCCCATCGACGCCTTCGTGCGGGCGCGACTTCAGAAGCAAGGCCTCCAACCCTCCCCACCGGCCAACCGCGAACAGCTCATCCGCCGGATCAGCCTCGACCTCACCGGCCTGCCGCCAACACTGGAACAGATCGATGCATTCGTTGCCGATGCCTCCCCCAACGCCCTGGATAAAGTCATCGACCAGTTCCTTGCCTCGCCGGCCTACGGAGAGTGGCGGGCCAACGAGTGGCTCGACCTCGCGCGCTACGCCGATACCTACGGCTTCCAGGCCGATGTCGAGCGTGACCTCTCCCCCTGGCGCGATTGGGTGATCCAATCGTTCAACGAGAACCTGCCATACAACGACTTCGTCACCTGGCAAATCGCCGGAGACCTGCTCGAAAACCCCACCCGCGAACAAATCCTCGCCACCGCCTTCAACCGGCTCCATCGCCAAACCAACGAAGGCGGCAGCATCGAACAGGAATGGCGCACCGAATACGTCGCCGACCGCGTCATCACCACCAGCACAGCCTTCCTCGGCCTCACCATGGAATGCGCGCGCTGTCATGACCACAAGTTCGACCCCATCACCCAGCGCGACTTCTATTCCATGTTCGCCTTCTTCGATGACATCGATGAATCCGGCCTCTACTCTCACTTCACCCGGGCAGTACCCACCCCCACGCTGCTGCTCTATCCCGACGCAGTCGAATCGCAACACCAGGCATTGCAATCCGAAATCAGCCAGCTGGAGCAGCAAGTCGACGCTGCCGCGAACACGGCGCGCCGGAACCTGGACCCCACCAGCATTCCATGGCCCATTCTCCCTCAACCAACCGCCGCCTATCCTCTCGACCAATTCGAGAACAACACCACGCCGGATATCGCCAACACCAACCGCACCGCAACCCTCGTGGAAGGACCCGAAAGCGTCCCCGGCCACTCCGGCCAGGCCCTCCGGTTCAGTGGCGACAACAGCGTGGTGTGCCGCGATGCCGGCGATTTCAACCGCACCACCCCTTTCTCCTTCAACCTCTGGATCCATCCCTCCGAACACCAACAGCGCGCAATCGTGTTCCATCGATCCCGCGCCTGGACCGATAGCGGCAGCCGCGGATACGAACTGGTCCTCGAGGACATGAAACCCACCTTCGCCCTCATTCACTTCTGGCCCGGAAACGCCATCGCCATCCGCGCCACCGAACCCGTCCCCACCAACACCTGGACACAACTCACGGTGACTTACGACGGATCCAGCCACGCCAACGGACTGCGGCTCTATCGCAATGGACAGCCCGTCAAAACCGAAGTGGTCCGTGACCACCTCTACAAAGATATCCTCCACCGCGCCGAGTGGGGCGACGGTGACACAGGCAATATCCACCTCACCCTCGCCGGACGCTTCCGCGACTCCGGATTCCGCAACGGAGCCATCGACGAATTCCAAGTGTTCGACCATCAGCTCACAGATGCCGAGGTGCTGTTGCTCAACCAGCCCGGCACCCCATCCATCCGCCCCGAGGCACTCGTCGAACACCACCTCGCACGACACAACGAAACTCTGCTCAACCTCCAGAGCCAACTCCACGACCTCCGCCGCCAGGAGAATACGCTGGTGCAGGATATCCCCGAAATCATGGTCATGCGCGATATGGCCACTCCGCGCAGCGCGCATATCCTCAAACGCGGTGCCTATGACTCACCCGGGGAACCGGTCGAACCCGGCATGCCCTCCACGCTCCTGCCCTACGACGCCTCACTGCCCCGCAACCGACTCGGCCTCGCCCGCTGGATGACCGATCCGCGCAACCCGCTCACCGCCCGCGTCGCCGTCAACCGCGCCTGGAAATCCTGCTTCGGCCGGGGCCTGGTCTCCACCACAGAAGACTTCGGCAGCCAAGGCGAAGCCCCCACCCACCCGCTGCTCCTGGATTGGCTCACCCGCCAGTTCGTCGAGTCCGGCTGGAACCTCAAGCAACTCTACAAACTCATCCTCTCTTCCGATACCTACCAGCAAACCTCCCACGCCTCACCTGAACTCATCGAGCAGGACCCCGACAACCTGCTCCTCGCCCGCGGCCCCAAATACCGCCTGCAGGCCGAACAAATCCGGGACTCCGCCCTCGCCGTCAGCGGCCTGCTCAATTCCGCCCTCGGCGGTCCCAGCGTCAAACCCTACCAACCCGCAGGCGTATGGGAAGAATCAGGCACCGGTAAAAGCTACCAGCAAGACCACGGCGATAAACTCTACCGCCGGAGTCTCTACACGTTCTGGCGACGCACCGCCCCGCCCCCAAGTATGCTCACCTTCGATGCCACCTCACGCGAAGTCTGTACCGCCCGACGCGAAACCACCGCCACACCACTCCAGGCCCTCGTCATGATGAATGACGCCCAGTTCCTCGAGGCCGCCCGCGTCCTCGCCCAAAATCTACTGACAGACCATCCGGATAATGCCGAAACACGGGTGCGCACGGCGTTCCGCCTCCTGACCGGACGCCAGCCCCAGCCCAATGAAATGCAGGTCCTCCTGCTCCTCGCCCGTGAACAACTCGACCTGTTCGGAAACCAGCCGGACCAAGCCACCCGATTCCTGTCCCGCACCGGCGAATCCCCCGTCAACACCGCTCTCCCTCCCACCCAGCTCGCCGCCACCACACTGGTGGTCAGCACTATCATGAACCTCGACGAATTCACCACGCTGCGATGAATCCCACCCACCAACCTCTCTGCACCGGACCCAACCTGCTCGGGAACTCCAGCCGACGCGAGTTCCTCAAATCCTTCGGCCTCGGCCTCGGCAGCATCGCCCTGGCCGACCTGGTCAACCCCCTCCACGCCGGCACCCCCACCACACCCGGAATCCTCGCCGCACCCCACCACCCGCCCAAAGCCAAACGCATCATCTACCTCTTCATGGCCGGCGGCCCCTCCCAGCTCGAAACCTGGGACTACAAACCCCTCCTCCAGCAACGGAACGGCGAAAACCTCCCGGACTCAGTCCGACAAGGCCAGCGCCTCACCGGCATGTCCGGTAACCAGGCCATCCTCCCCCTCGCCGGTTCCATCTACCCCTTCCAGCAACACGGACAATCCGGCACCTGGGTCAGCGACCTCCTGCCCCACACCGCCTCCATCGTCGATGACCTCTGCGTGGTCCGGTCCCTCTACACCGAAGCCATCAATCATGACCCCGCCATCACGTTCCTCCAGACCGGCTCCCAGCTCTCCGGCCGACCCAGCATGGGAGCGTGGCTCTCCTACGGACTGGGCAGCGACAATGCCAACCTGCCTTCGTTCGTGGTCCTGATCACCCCCGGCAAAGTCGACCAACCCCTCTACTCGCGTCTCTGGGGCAGCGGCTTCCTCCCCTCACGCTTCCAGGGCGTCCAGTTCCGCAGCGGCAACGAACCCGTGCTCTACCTCCAGGACCCCGAAGGCCTCCCCGCAGCAAACCGACGCAACATGCTCGAACGCCTGAAAGAACTCCACGAACTGCAACGCACTGCCTCCGGCGATGCCGATATCGATACCCGCATCGCCCAATACGAAATGGCCTCCCGCATGCAGTCCTCCGTTCCCGACGCAGTCGATATCTCCAACGAATCCAAGTCCGTCCTCGAATCCTACGGCCCCGATGTGCAAAAACCCGGCACGTTCGCCCGTAACTGCCTGATCGCCCGCCGCCTCGCCGAACGCGGGGTCAAGTTCATCCAGCTCTATCACCAGGGCTGGGACCAGCACGGAGGCCTGCCCAAAGGGATCGCCACCCAATGCCGCGAAACCGACCAGCCCGCCGCCGCCCTGGTCCAGGACCTCAAACAACGCGGCATGTTGGAAGATACTCTCGTGGTCTGGGGCGGCGAGTTCGGCCGCACCAACTACTCCCAAGGTAAACTCACCAAGGACGACTACGGCCGTGACCACCACCCGCGCTGCTTCTCCATCTGGATGGCCGGCGGCGGCGTCCGCCCCGGTTACGTCCACGGCGAAACCTGCGAGTTCGGATACAACATCACCAAGGACCCCGTCCATGTGCACGACTTCCACGCCACAATCATGCACCTCCTCGGTATCGACCACGAACGCCTCACGTTCAAACACCAGGGCCGACGCTTCAGGCTAACCGACGTCCACGGCAAACTCGTAAAGGAACTGTTCAACAGTTAGCCCTTGGCTGTTGGCTGTTGGCTGTTGGCTGTGAACAGCGAACGCACCGCAGGCGCTGGGATTCAAAGGTCAAAGGTCAGGAGTCGAGAGTCAGCGCGCCCCTTGTTCCAAAACGTCCGCCGTAGAACCACAGGCGTAGGGAGCTCACCCTTTGGGGTGCCTCTACCCCCCCAAGCCCAGTGTCTCGGAGCTTCAGTGTTTCTGTGTTTCAGAACAACCTGCGCCGCGGGAGCGGCGCAATTGGATTTGGCGCAGCCAAATCCATAGACCTCAACTGGCCGGCACACAGGTCACCACGGCGAGACGGCTGCCCCCGGCACAAATCAACTGGACCCGACCCTGCTCGTCCGCCTCGCCAATCGCCACACTGAACCCGCCCGACAGACTCGCCGCAGGCCCAAGCTCAGTCTCTGACAGCACCTTCAGATCATCCCCCAACACCATCAACTTGACCGGCACTCCCGGGCTCGCCCCACCAGGCTTCATCACCGCAGCCAGATCAACCACCGTGGGATTGCCCACCTCCACACAGGAACACAACACCTCCACCCGCCCGTCGGAGTCCATATCCGCCGCAGCATGCAACCGCAGCAGCACCTGCCCCCCAGCCGGCACCACCCCCACACCCCGCGTCTTCATCGGCCTTAGTCGCGCGTCCAACTGCGTCACCACCCCGCTCCCGTCCGCCAACAGGATCTCCTCACGCCCGTCCAGGTTCACATCCGCCACCAGACAATCCACAATCCCCCGGCTGGTCTGGATTTCCCCAACCAGGTTCCCTCTCAAATCCAGCAAAAAGAGATGTCCGAACGCCACGGCTTCTCCCGCAGCACTCAACTCGGTTGCAGCACTCCACGCCAGAATGTGCGGCTCTTCCCGTGCACCAAAACCCTGAATGACCCCAGTCCGCAACCTCGACTGACTGTTGGTCGTCCCCCAAACCCATCGCCACACCCTCCTCCAAAGTCTCGAAGCGATCCAACAACACCGACTCACCCACCAGCATCAAACAACCCGGACTCGCACGACCACTGCCCCACTTCAACATGCCACCCCAGAGAACCAGCACTGCCAGCATCCCCAGGAATGCCGTCCTCACCGCGGTCGACAACTTGCCGCCCCCACGTTGACGCCCACGCTTTCCATCCCCCACCCCGCCCCACTCCTGAACCAGAAGCTCCAAATCCGCCACCACATCCTGCATCGACGCATACCGATCCTTAAGCTCCCGCGCCATCGCCCTCTCAGCAATCGCTGCCAGCCCCGGATCCGCCTTGCCGTTCCTCCGCCGGACCGGAATCGGTGGCCCCGCCAACACCTTCTCCACAACCTCGTCAGCCGTGTCCCCCTCATAGGGTGGATGCCCCGTCAGCAACTCATACAGCAGCGCACCAAAGGAATAGATGTCCGCTCGCGTGTCCTCCGCTTTCCCCGCCGCCACCGCGGGCGACATGTAAGGTGCCGTGCCGAAACGCCTCGAAGGCTGATGCTCGGTCGCCGCCTTCACAGAAAACTCCGCAGCGAGCCCAAAATCGGTCAGCCACACGCCACCCTCACCATCCAACAAAACGTTGCCCGGCTTGATATCCCGGTGGATTACGCCGCAAGTGTGCGCATAGGCAACCGCCCGCGCCAGCTGCACCGCAATCGGAAGTGCCTGCTCCTCCGGCAGAGGTTCACCCGCCCGCAGCCGCTGCGCCAAACTCCCCTCCTCCACCCACGGCATCACCAGGAAAGGACCCGGAGCATGCTCCACAATCTCCAACACCGGCAGGATCCCGTCGTGCGCCAAATCCCGCATCCGCCTCGCCTCCTCCAAAAACCGACGCACAGAACCTCCGTCCCCCGCCAACTCCGGCCGCAACATCTTGATGGCCACACGTTTCGCGCTGCAGGTGTCCAATGCGCTGACCACTACACCCATACCTCCCACACCCAGCACGCTCTCGGCCTCATAGTGGGCCAGTGACCCCAGCGAACCCAACACTCCAGGAGGATTCAGCACCGAATACAATTGCCCCCCGCTAACCGTCGACGATTCTGACATCGTCGGCAGTCTCCGCCCGACCGACCGGGGATGATCTGCTTCGTCCATATAGGGTTGTGGATCAGCAGCCCACACCCTCTATACGCTCTCAGAAGCCCAATCTTACAAAAAAGTTGTCACTTTCTGCTGCCGACCAGCCCGCAAAAGCCGTCAGGAAAATGTCGCCCCAGCACGGAACCCTCCCCGCGACCTACTAAAGCACCACGAAACTGGCGGTCTGCGCTCAAATTGGCAGTAAGGAACCCGACTGCTCCCGATAAAAGGGAATCGCCCCGAGATCAGGCAGCGCACCTTCACGAATTGCCGGAGAACCCGACCGCAACCGGAAATCCCCACGCTCCGCATCCACGAAGCGGCTCAGGCGACAGCGCCCCGCCTGCAACAAGAGATCCCCGCCTCCATCACGAAAGGGAATCTGGGCATTGGCCAACGTCACACCCTCAAGAACAAACTCGCCCCCGCCTGAAAGATTCACCACAAAACCACGCCCAAGATGTTCGCTGTCCACCCGCGTCAAATGCGGGTCGCCTGATGACCGGATAACAACCTCCCGTGTCACCTCCAAGTCATGCTCACGATAAACCCCGGGAGAAAGAGTGATGATTCCCCCCGCTGCAATCGCCTGCAAGGCGTCCCTGATGGTGGCCGCATCCCCGGGCACCCGCACTATGGGGCCTTCCGCAGCCAGATCCACCGGAGCACCCGGCGGCGCACGCAGCAAATCCCCCCGGACATCCCCAAGTGCTTCCCCCAACCCAACATCCTCAATCGGGGAGAACATTACTGCACCGATATCCAGCGGGGTCCCATCCGGATCCAGCGTGGCCGGGTCACCACGATCAATGGCCGGCGATCCCGGTAGCAGGCGGAAGTCTCCCTTCTCCGGGTTCAAGAACATCGGATCCTCCGCAAGGTTGCCCGCCCCCTCATAACCGCCTTGCACAATGCAGTGTTCCACCAAGGTGCAGTCGAACAGCTGCTGGTCGTTATACGCCGGAAGATTGTTCCACAAAATGCAGTTGCGGAAACTGCCCTGATTCCCGCCCCCCACCATCCAAGGGTTGGAGACC
Source organism: Verrucomicrobiota bacterium (assembly GCA_046047235.1). Classification (GTDB taxonomy): domain Bacteria; phylum Verrucomicrobiota; class Verrucomicrobiia; order Limisphaerales; family JAHDYP01; genus JBMTVN01. The sequence goes on from JBJOII010000003.1 coordinate 12,159, forward strand.
TTGCCCCCGCCATTCCCGTAGATGGTCGAACTGCTGACTTCACACCGCGTCAATACCGCGGCGTTCAGGCTGCCGCGATTGCCATAGATCAAACAGCGCCGGACCACCGCCGCACCAATCCCCGCCGTCTCGGCAGCAAAGTTGTTCCGGATAACGGAATCCTCCACCACCAGACTCCCCTGCGACCCGTCCTCGTTCCCAACCGGACTGCGACTGAACTCTTTGTCCCCCAGCACGCCTTCCACAATACATCGGCTCAGCCGACATTGCCCCTGAACCAGCCTCAGCGCACCTCCACCTTCCCCACGGGGAATCGTTGCATTAGCCAACGTCAGCCCTTCAATCACCACCACGCCCTCAGTCTCCAGATCCACAATCAAGCCCCGCCCCAAATGCTCGCTGTCCAGCCGCGTGTCCAATGCATCCCCCGCAGAACGAATCGTCAGCCCCTTGGTGATCACTACATCGTGCTCGCGATAATCCCCGGGCGCCAGGATCACCACATCCCCTTCGCCAGCCGCCTCAACCGCCAACCCAAGGCTCGCAAATTCCTCCGGCACCCGCAGCAGATTCACCCCGCTCCAGACCTGCGGCGGCCCCTGACGCCTGAGATTCGGGAAAACCCATGCCTCCTCCTGAGATTGCTCCGCCACAACCCCGCTCATGGAGGAAGGGTCGTCACGCAGACCCGACGCTATCCACAAACCAGCACCCACCAGCATCCCCGCCACCCCCAGCAAACCCCACACACTCGACAATCCAAACGCAGCCCCACCCGGCCTCCCCAACGCCTCCGGTCGCTTCCCCGCTGCCACACGCTCCAAATCCTCCAGCAGGTCAGACATCGACGCATACCGGTCACGCAACGCCCGCGCCATGGCACACTCCACCACCGCAGCCATCGCAGGGTTAACCCGGGGATTCACCTCGCGAACAGGAACCGGCGGCCCCGCCAAAATCCGGTCCAACACCTCCTGGGTCGATCCCCCCTCATAGGGAGGTCGACCCGTCAACAACTCATACAACAGAGCCCCAAATGAATAGATGTCAGCCCGCGTATCCTCCGCCTCCCCGGCCGCCACCGCCGGAGACATGTAAGGCGCAGTACCATACCGCTTCCCAATCTGTACCTCACCCGATCCATCCGCCGTGAAAGCCCGCGATAACCCGAAATCCGTCAGCAGCACCCTGCCCCCCTCACCCACCAACACGTTGCCGGGCTTGATGTCCCGATGAATCAGCCCACTGGAATGCGCATACGCAATCGCCCCGGCCAGCTCAATGCCGATCCGCAGCACCTCCGCCTCTCCCATCGACTGACCCCCATCCAGTCGGCGGGACAAACTGCCCTCCTCAAACCAAGGCATCACGAAATAAGGCCCGGGCGCCTCATCCTCCACCTCCAACACCGGAACAATGCCCGGATGCTGCAGCTGCTGCATCTGCCTCGCCTCCTGCAAAAACCGGCGTATCGAAATCGCATCCCCCGCCAGCTCCGGCCGCAACAGCTTGATCGCAACCGGCGCACCGTCCTTGCCTTCGGTCGCCTTGAACACTACCCCCATCCCCCCCACACCCAGAATCTCCCGGACTTCAAAATGGTCCAAAGACCCCAACGCCCCCAGCACACTGGGAGGATTCAGGGCATTAAGGAAAAAAGTGCCGCCTGCCTCCGGAAATTCCGAAGCCAGTGGAAACGACCGATCCGACATCGGCGGTTGTTCTGGATCACCCATAGCTGCCTTGGTCTGGAAGCTCTTGCCCTGCCACTCCCATATACGCGGACCTCGCGCAGATCTTGCAAAAAAATCATCCGCGCCCGATCCGGGTGCACTTCCCAGCACGCCCTCGCCCCTACACCTGCCACCCCGCAGACCAACTCAGGACCACGGCCCCAGCCGCTTGACCACTTCATCCAGCAGCTTCTGATAAGGACGGCTCTTGAGGCGCGTCATCTTCACTTCCTCCTCAAAGAACGACTCACCCGCATTCCGCACCATCATGGCCTGGCTCTCCAGCCGATAGACCCCCTCACTCAACGGAATCAACTTGAGCCGGACACGCTCCCGCACCCCGCCATCGTCAAACCAACCCCCATGAGCCAGCTGTCGCATGGTCGAGGTCTTCCGCTCATAACGCCACTCCCCGGAAAAGGAGGCATCCTCATACCCCGCCTCGCTAAAGACCGCTTCAACGGTCCTCCTCACGGTAATCTCGTCCGTGTAACGCAGCGTCACGACGGCAAACTGCTTGCCCCCCGGGGGAGTGGAACTGCAGGAAACCCCGCCCAATAGCAGCACCGCCGCCACGACCACCGCAGGCAGCCAACGACTCACAACCCTCTGAGCATCCAACATCATCATTCAATCCTTCCTCGCTGACATCGCCCGGCAATCCCCGGACAGGACGACTCTTGGCCTCCGACCCGCAACATGCAACCTATCCCGGAAGAATCAATACTCGTCGTCATCGTCGTCATCCTCCACATGGCTGATCGCCCATTCGGGATAAGGCGCAGCACTGCCCCGCATGGCATGCCACAGAATCCGGTTCAGCAGATCTTCCGGACAGGCATCCACCCGCTTGAAGTTCAATTTGGCTGACTCCAAGGCGTGCCGTCGCAGCAGCTTGTCCGTCATGGCATTGGGGCTGGGGTTCATCTGATCCAACGGCACCCGGTTCGCCAGCGCCTTATACGGCGTGTAGTCCGGCTCGTCCGTGAAACACTCAAACATCGGCTCCGCCGCCGCATCAAACTGGTTCATCGGCGGCATCCCCAGAATCTGTTCCATGGTCCGAATCACGCTGGTCGTATTATACAGCTTGCTCACCACCGCACCCCGCTTGGCATACGGACTCATGCAGAAGGCAATGGTCCGATACCCGCTCACATGATCCCAACCCGCCTGCGGATCGTCCTCAATCCCAAAGATCACCATGTCCTTCCAGAAACGGCTGTGGGACAGGGCCTCCACGATCTGACCAAAGGCCAGGTCGTTGTCCGCCATGCAGGCCGCAGGTGTGGGCGATCCCGCACTGGTGCCGCTGGTGTGATCGTTCGGCAGACAAATCAAGGTCAGCTGCGGCATCTCACCCTGCGCCTCCCACGCAGCCACCTGGTTGGTGATATACCGCGCCCGCCACACATCCGGCACCTCCATGATCCAACCCACATAGTTCGTCGGCGTATACGGCCGCAAACTCTCCACGCTCGGCTGACTGCTGATCCGCACCTCGCCCTTCCCGTGCAAAAACTCATTCCAGTAATCCGTCCACGAAGGCTCACCACGCCGCCCCGTATCCGCCCAACCCGAGGTAGGCCGCGCAAACTCCCCGAAATTCCACAACGACACGCCGCTGCGCACCGCGTTGTCCCATAAAAAACCCGACGGCGCATACGCCAACGCATCCATGTCGTCCAAATCCATCCCGTCCGGATAACTCCGCGGCCAGCCCGCAAACGACTTCTCGAGGTAATCCGTCCCAAACGCACTCGTCGACCACTGATGCCCGTCAGCACTCAGGATTCCCGAACAATAGGTGTTGTCGAGCAACACAAAGTCCCGCGCCAACTGATGATGGTTCGGCGTGATCTCCTCCCCGAAAATGCACAGTGAAGGATCCCCATTGCCCTGCGGCAACGCCCCGAACACCTGATCGTAAGTCCGGTTCTCCTTGATGATATAGACCACGTGCTTGAACACACTCGGCTCCCCAATGCGCTCCGGCACCGGCCGCGCCGGCTGATCCGCCCGCGGCGGCAAAGCAGCCTGCTCAATCCGGTCCCGATGGGTGTTCTCCCAGACCCGCGCACTCATCGCCGGCAACTCCTTCGCATCCGGCAAAGGCACCAAGGACAACGAACCGTGATACTGGTGCGAGTTGAATCCCTGACCGCCACTGTTGGAATCCGTTCCCTTGGTCGTTCCAATACCCTTGATGTTCGCCACCGCCAGCTGCTTCCGCCCGGCATCAAACACCAGCGCCCCGGGAAACCAGCCCACCGGTATCAACCCCTCCAAATGCGACTCCCGATCGCCCGGATCAAAACGCACCACCGCAACCGCATTGTGAGTGCCGTTGGCCACATACAAACGACGGCCACGACGGTCAAATGCCAGCGCGTTCGGCGACGCCCCAAAGGGATCCGCCGGACTCGGCTTCACCCAAATGGTCTCCACCACCTCGTCCGTCCGCACATCAATCACGCTCAGGTTGTCGCTCGCCGCATTCGCACAAACCACATACCGGCCGTTGGGCGACACCGCCAAAGCTGAGGCGTGCAAACGCGTCATGATCTCCCGAACAGCCTCCCCCGCCTTGAGATCAATCACGGTCACGGAACCCTCGCTCGCCACATGCATCACCGGATCCACCCGCACAACAGTCCCCCGCCCGGCCGGCCCGGTCAGGTCATCCTCCCCCGGACGCCGCCCGCCCCAGTTGCTCACATACAGCTTCGAACCCACCAACGCCACGTCATAAGGCGCTACCCCCACGTCAAACAAGCGCAACACCTCACCGCTCCCGGTATCCACCTCCGCCAAACGATTCGATAAATTCAACGCCACATACAACCGCCGGCCATCACGGGAAATCGCCAAACCCGCCGGAATCTCCGCCGCCCGGCGGGGCGCGTTCGCCGCCGGCAACGGTATCGAGAACAAACCCCGCACCCCAGCATCCTTCGTCACCTCAAATACCTTGATGCTCCCGTTCACGTTGCTCAGATAAAGCCGCTTGCCGTCAGGCGAAAACACCAGTCCCGTGTAACTCACCTGCGCCTTGGTGTCCGGCTGCAAAATGTTCTCCGAAGGCGGCTCCGGCTCCGGCGTGTTCAGCTTCTCCGAAGGCAGGGGAACATGCCCCAATACACGACCCGTCTCCGGATCCACCAGCACCAGGTCATGCGTCTTCCCCGAGGTCACCAGCACCCTGCCGTCCGGACTCAACGCCAGCACCTGCGGCCGCATCCCCGGTAAAGGCACCTGCTTGCCCGCCGGAGTAATCACCTGGTTCACCGGTAGCCGCGTCGTATACGCATCCACCACCCCAACCGACTCCCGGTCAGCCCCCAGCACAGGTTCAAAAACGGCAAAGCCGCCGACAAGAACGAATAAGACAGTTCTAAGTGATCGATGCATGGTAGTGCCGCATGCTGCACCCATGAACGGATCGACGCGAGTAGAATACTGCCACAGTTTCATGACGGATTCCCTTGCCTGCTCCGTTCCAATATGGCTCCCTGCAGCCATCACTCAACCCCCCCGGCCGCAGGTGGCTTCTCACCCGCACCGGATAAGTTCCGTATTGTCACATGAGCGACTCAGTTAAATACCTCCTCGACGAAACCCGCATCCCCAAAAGCTGGTACAACATCGCGGCCGACCTGCCCAAACCCCTGCCCCCGGTGCTCCACCCGGGTACACAACAACCCATCGGCCCCGAAGACCTCGCCCCGCTCTTCCCCATGGCCCTGATCCAACAGGAAGTCTCCACAGAACGCGAAATCGAAATACCGGAACCCGTCCGCGATATCTACCGCCAATGGCGCCCATCCCCACTCTTCCGTGCCCGACGCCTCGAGAAGGCCCTCGATACCCCCGCCCGCATCTACTACAAATACGAAGGCGTCAGCCCCGCTGGCAGCCACAAACCCAATACCGCCGTCGCCCAGGCCTTCTACAATAAGGAAGCAGGCGTCAAACGCATCATCACCGAAACCGGCGCCGGCCAGTGGGGCTCCTCCCTCGCCTTCGCCGGCGCCATCTTCGGCCTCGATGTCCAGGTCTTCATGGTCAAGGTCTCCTTCAACCAGAAACCCTACCGCCGCGCCATCATGGAAACCTACGGCGCACGCTGCGTAGCCTCGCCATCCCAGGAAACCCAGGCCGGACGCGCCATCCTCGCCCAACGCGCCGACCACCCCGGCAGCCTCGGTATCGCCATCTCGGAAGCCGTGGAAATCGCCGCCCAGTCGGAAGATGCCAAATACGCCCTGGGCTCCGTCCTCAACCACGTCCTGCTCCACCAAACCATCGTCGGCGTCGAAGCCATCGAACAACTCCAGATGGCCGATGATTACCCCGATGTCGTCGTCGGTTGCACCGGCGGCGGATCCAACTTCGCCGGCATCGCCTTCCCCTTCATCGGTGCCGGACTCCGCGGAGGCCAAAAACCCCGCATCGTCGCAGTCGAACCCTCCGCCTGCCCCACCCTCACCCGCGGCCCCTACGCCTATGACTTCGGCGATACCGCCCACCTCACGCCGCTCGTCAAAATGCACACGCTCGGCTCCACCTTCACCCCGCCAGGATTCCACGCCGGCGGCCTCCGCTACCACGGCATGGCCCCGCTCGTCAGCCACGTGAAGGAACTCGGCCTCATCGAAGCCAAATCCTACCACCAAACCCCCTGCTTCGCCGCCGGCGTCCAGTTCGCCAAAGCCGAAGGCATCGTCCCCGCCCCCGAAGCCAACCACGCCGTGCGCGGGGCCATCGACGAAGCCCTGAAATGCAAGGAAGAAGGCGTCAGCCGCGCCATCCTCTTCAACCTGTGCGGACACGGCCACTTCGACATGCAGGCCTACACGGATTACCTCTCAGGTAAACTCGAAGACTCCGACTACAACGACCAGGAACTCGCCCTCGCCCTCGCCGGCCTCCCCAAAATGGAATCCGCCTAAAGCCCCAGCCGGCCGACTGCGCGCCGCACTTGGGACGTTCTACGTCCCACCGGCGCGCAGTGGCCAGTGTTTCGGATCAAGCAGTGCCGCGCCAGCGGCACAACTGGATTTCGCGCAGCGAAATCCAACAGAAGCCCGCTCCAGTGGGCGACAGACCGCGGCCGCAAGGACGCGGTACCGACAGGGACCTGCCCTGAGCCTGTCGAAGGGCCGAATCGCCGGGAGGCGATCACTGAATCCACCCTCTGCGCGCAGCGCCTGTCCCCCAGCTCCCAGCTCCTAGCTCCCAGCTCCCAGCTCCCGTTCCGCGCACGCGGCACTACCCTCTGCGCTTTGCGCTTCGCGCGCAGCGCGAATTCCTCAGAGCCGCTTCTCCAACGCCTCAACAAAGGCCTTCAACACTTCCAGCCGCGCCACTTGCTTGTCGTTCCCCGAGACCAGCGACCACGGCGCATCCTGCGTACTGGTATGCGTCACCATGTCATGCACCGCCTGCTCGTATTGCGGCCAACGCTTCCGGTTGCGGTAGTCTTCCTCAGTGATTTTGTAGTTCTTGTGCCGGACCTGCTCGCGCTTCCGAAAACGCTCCAGCTGTTCCTCCCGGCTGATGTGTAGCCAGAACTTCAGAACCACCGTGCCGTGCTCCGCCAACTGGCGCTCAAACTCGTTGATCTCATGATAGGCACGCTGCCATTCCGGCCGCGTCGCATATCCCTCCACCCGCTCCACCAACACCCGGCCATACCACGACCGATCAAACACCGTGACCATCCCCGACCGCGGCAACTGCCGCCAAAACCGCCAGAGATAATGCTGCGCCCGTTCCTCCTCGCTCGGAGCAGCCACCGGTACCACCCGGAATAACCGCGCGTCCACCGCCTCAGTCACCCGACGAATCGCACTGCCCTTGCCCGCCGCATCCCACCCCTCAAACACCAGAATGCTCGATATACCCCGCCGATACGCCTCCCAGGTCAACCGGCTCAGCTTCTTCTGCAATCCAGGCAACTGCTTGCCATAAGCCTTCTTCCCCAGCTGCAACGTCAAATCCACCTTGTCCAGCACCGTGGCCTTGGCCCGACGCGGCTTCGCGTCCTCACGCGTTGCCTTGGGCTTCTCCACATCCTTCTTCGCCGCCAACGCCAACCGCCCCTCCATGGCATCCACCACGACCTGCCCCGCCGCCAAATCCCGATACCGGTCCTGCCCGGCTTCAATCAATCGCCACGCCGCAAACCCCGTGTCGGTCTGGCGAATCACACTCTCCGCCGCAGCCACAAAACACTCATAACTCCGGCCATGCTTGTCCCCGCTCCGCACCATCACCAAACCATCCTCCGGACTCTTTCCCCGGGCCTTCAACCGACGACGCTGGTCCTTCTCCGACAAGTGAAACCATAGCTTAATGATCAACGCCCCGTCCTCCACCAGCATCCGCTCAAACGCGGCAACCCGTGCCAACCCCATCTCCAAACGCGCCCGACTCAGCTTCCCCCGCGCACGCCCCGCCAGTAAATCCTGATACCACGCCCCATAATAAATGCCCACCCGACCCCGCGCCGGAAGACTCCGCCAAAATCGCCAGTAATACGGACGCTCCTCCTCCTCTCCCGATGGGTTCCAAAAGGTGTGCGTATCAATCCCCCGAGGATCCAGCCACTCGTTGAGATGATGCACCACCTCGCCCTTGTCCGCCCCGTCCATCCCCGCCACAATAATCACCACCGGAACCCCGGCCCGCCGCAAAGCCTGCTGCGCTTCCAGTAACCGCAGCCTCAGCTCAGGCAGTTGCTCCGCATACTCCTCCTTGGAGAGAGTCCGTCCCAGTTCGGCAGCTTCGAACATGGGACGGAACTTACGCCCGCCAACCAAAGCCGCCAAGCCGCTTTGTCACCCCTCGCGCAGCGCCCGTCCCCCCCGACCCTGCCGGAGTTTCGGAGTTTCAGTGTTTCGGAACACCGGTAAACCGGCAGCCCTCTCCCCTCTCCTCTCTCCTCTCTCCCTGCGGCCCGTCCTCGGGCCGCAAGAGCCCTCAGCCCTCAGCCCTCAGCCCTCAGCGCTATGCGCTTGCCGCACAGCGCTTGGCCCAGAATGCCCCTTGACCCATCCCACACCTGCATCCATGTTCCCAGCCGTGTTCAAACGGTCCCTAGCCTTCCTGACCCTGCTCCTCTGCACGGTAGCCAGCCCCGCCGCAGAACTGGAGCGCTCAGTCGTCCAAATCATTACCTTCAGCCAGGAACCCCAGTGGGATACGCCCTGGCGCCAAACCGGAGTCCGCCGCGGCAGCGGAACCGGATTCCTCATCCAAGGTAAACGCATCCTCACCAATGCCCACGTCATCGGCTGGGCCCGCCAAATCCTCATCCGCCGACACCAGGACCCCCAACCCTACCTCGCCCACGTCGTGTTCGCCGGACACGACTGCGACCTCGCCCTGCTCGAGGTCGAAGACCCCGCCTTCTACGAAGGTCTGGAACCCCTCGAGTTCGGCCCCCTGCCCAAAGTCCAGTCCACTGTCGTCACCTGCGGCTACCCCGCCGGAGGTGAACAAGTCTCATTCACCCGCGGCGTAGTCTCCCGAATCGAACTGCAAAATTTCGTCCATATCGGTAACCGCAACTTCCTCGCCGTCCAAACCGATGCCGCCATCAACCCCGGCAACAGCGGCGGACCCGTGTTCCAGGACGACCGCGTGGTCGGCGTCGCCTTCCAAGGTATCCCCGGCCTCGAAAACGCCGGCTTCTTCATCCCCCTACCCATCATCGAACACTTCCTCAAAGACGTTGCCGACGGCACCTACGACGGATTCCCCTCAGCCGGCATCCGTATCACCGCCCTGCATAATCCCGCCTACCGCCGCTACCTCGGACTGGACCAACCCGGTCTCGGCGCCCGTGTCGACGGACTCCTCCCCATTCCCTCCACCCGCAAATTGCTCCAGCCCGACGATGTCCTGCTCCAGGTCGGCGAATTCCCCATCGGCAGCGACGGCTCCGTGCTCTTCGAAGGCAACCGCGTCTTCGGCGGTGTCGCCTTCCAGCTCGCCCAAAACGGTGAGTCCGTCCCCCTCAAAATCTGGCGCAATGGACAACAGCTCGATATCCAGCTCCCCGTCGAGGTCTATGAAGGTGACAGCCTCCTCAGCAACCATTACGACACCCCGCCACGCTACTACGTCCACGCCGGACTCGTCTTTACCCCGCTCAGCCTGGACTACCTCAAAACCCAGGGCCGCAACTGGCGCGATAACGCCAATAACGAAATCGTCTACGAAATGTACTACCGACGACAGGAAGCACCGGAAACCGCCCGCACCGAACCCATCGTCCTCTCCGCCGTGCTCACCCACCCCGTCAATGTCAACCTGCGCTACGGCGCACGATCCCTCGTCGATACCATCAACGGCGTCCGGATCGACCGGCTCGAGGACGTCATCAAGGCCTTCAACAACGCCACCAACAGCCACCACGTGCTCGAATTCCTCCCGAACCGCTCACTGGAAACCATCGACCGCCAAGCCGCAGCCAACGCCCACCAGGAAATCCTGCGCACCTACGCCGTCCCCAACGACCGACGCCTATGAACCTTCGCTGGCCCACCATCATCCTCCTCGCCCTGCCGTTGCTCGCCAACGCAGCCGTCCGCTCCTCCGCAGCTCGACGCTGGGAATCCTCCACCGTCGCGCTCGAAGTCAGCAGCAAACAATATAACTACCTGCAGCCCTGGTGGCGCGGCTCACAAACCGTGCTCAAACCCGGCGTCGTCCTCGATGTCAAAAAACAAACCCTGCTCACCACAGCCTTCGGCCTCGGCAACGTCACGGTAGTCCGCGCCCAATCCAACGGCCGCGGCCGATGGTTCGACGCCGAAGTCGAATGGGCCGACGCCGATGCCAACGTCGCTCTCGTCACGGTGAAAGACGCCGAGTTCTGGAAAGGCCTGAAACCCGTCCGCTTCGCCAATAGTATTCCCGATAACGACGGCATGCAGATCGTGCGCTGGCGCACCGGCAGCCTCGAACTGCGCAACGCCGAGTTCAATCGCTACACGGTCAGCAACCCCACCGGCGGCGACGCCGCCCACGTAGTCCTCGAGGTCAACTCCGAGATCGACGGCACCGGCTGGGGCGAACCCCTCGTGGCCAAAGGACGCCTCCTCGGACTCGTCTTCGCCGCCCAGGGCAACTTGTCCCAGGTCCTCACCGCACCCTTCATCAAGACGGTCCTCAAAGCTCACGCCGAGGGGACCTACACCGGACTCGGCTACTTCGACTTTACCTGGCAACAAACCGCCAACCCCGACACGCTCCAATACCTCGGACTCCCCGAGTCCAGCCAGGGCGTCGTCATCATCGATGTCCCCAAACACTCCCCCACCACCAGCGTCCTGCAACCACGCGACGTCATCCTCAAGGTCGGCAATTACACGATCGATAACGAGGGAGACTACGATGACCCCCTCTACGGCCACCTCATGCTGGAGGCCCTCTCCACCCGGGACCACTGGGCCGGCCAATCCATCCCCATGACAATCTGGCGCAATAACCAGGAACTCACGGTCCAATATACGCTCCGCCCCATCCGCCACGCAGCCCGCCTCGTGCCCGAAGAATCCGCCGCAGAACCCCCCCAATACCTCATCGCCGGCGGACTGATCTTCCAGCCTCTCACCCGGAATTACCTCCGCAGCTGGGGCCCCGCCTGGGAACGATCCGCCCCATTCCGCCTCGCCTACTTCCGCTCAGAAGAACCCACACCCGATAAACCCGGCCTCGTCATCCTCACCTCCGTGCTGCCCGACAGCATCAACCTCGGCTACCAGGAAGCCCAGCAGCTCGTGCTCGAAAAGGTCAACGGTCACCCCATCAGTAATCTCACCGCCCTGCAGGATGCCCTCAAACAACCCCAAAACGACTTCCACCTGTTCGAGTTCATGGACGGTGAATCCCTCCAGCGTATCGTGCTCGATGCCTCTCAGGTCAACACCGCCAACCAACGCATCCTCCAGCGCTACGGCATCGAGTCCGCCGCCGAAATCCCCGCCGAAACACAACCCTGAATCACTGCGCACCCCATACAGGTCGCAGATACCCGGGATACCCTCACACCCGCCCCGCAACCCCATGCCGGAGCAATCGGCCAACTCCGCCCCTGTCAGTAAAACCCCGCACACGCTGTAAGGAAACGCCTGCCACCACCATCAGGCTTCCCCCATCTGGTTCCACCCCGCTCGCAGGCCTATGTTGTCAGCATGATGCGAGCCGCAAAACTCTTCGCTCTGGAGGACAACGCCATGGTCATGCGGGGCCTGCAGCACATGGCCAGCGCCATCCGTAACATCGAATGGATGCACGGCGCACGGGATCTGCCCGAAGCACTCGACTACCTCCAACACCACCAGCCGGATATCGCCATCCTTGACCTCGAACTGCCCGGCGGCAGCGGCATGCAGGCCATTTATCAACTCCAACAACACGCACCCCAGTGTCGTATCGCCGTGTTCTCCGGAAAGATGAACAACGAAGTCAGCGCCCTCTGCAAGCTGGCCGGGGCCACAGCCTGCTTCCATAAACTCGCCGATGTCGACCAACTCAACGCCGCCCTCCGCCTCTGGGCCCAGGAATTCCAGGCAACCGAAGAACCCCTCTCCCCAACGCTTTCAGCTCGAGCAACCGCTACGCCACACCACAACGAATAACCGCCTTGCCCAATACCCGACCCGACCGAAGGTCAGCAAACGCCCGCGCAGTCTCCTCCAACCCATAGACCTCATGCACCACAGGCCGAAGCCAACCCTCGGCCACCGCCCGCAGCGTCGCCTCCATGTCACGACGATTGCGACCATAACTCCCCACCAGACGCTGCTGCTTCACAAATAACGGCCACAAATTCAGCTTCACCTCGCGTCCCGCCGTCGCCCCGCAGGTCACAATCGATCCCCCGCGAGCCAAACAGTGAAAACACTGCTCCAAGACCACACCCCCCACATGCTCAACGACAACATCCACTCCCCGCCGCCCCGTCACCCGACGCACCTCCGCCATCCAATTCTCCCCGCCAGTGTCCACCGCATGCTCCGCCCCAAGGGATAACCCAAGCGCCCGCTTCGCCTCACTCCGACCCGTGGTGATCACCCGCGCACCACAATGCCGCGCAATCTGGATCGCCGCCGACCCCACCCCGCTCGCCGCCCCCACCACCAGCACCCAGTCGCCCTCCCGCACCCGAACCCGGTCCGTCAACATGTGCATCGCCGTGCTGCCCGCCAAGGTCAGCGCCGCCGAATCCACCAGCTCCACCCCGTCAGGAACCCGCACCAAGGCATCAGCCGATACCGCCACGCGCTCGGCAAACCCACCGTCGCAATCCACCCCCAGCAACCGCCCCTGTAAACACAACGATTCCTCACCCCGTTCGCAAAACTCACACCGGCCACAAAACAGGTTCGACTGCACCGCCACCACCTCCCCCACACGCCAACCCTGCACCCCCTCACCCACCATAGCCACCCGACCCGCCACCTCGCATCCCTGTATCCTCGGCAGCACCGGCTTCACCGGCAACCCGTTCTCCTCCAGCCACAAATCCAAATGGTTCAACCCGCAGGCCACCACATCCACCACCACCTGCCCCACCCCCGGTACAGGATCCGCCACCGCCTCATACCGCATTTCCCCGGGGTTTCCGTGCGCCGTCAGTCTCATCGCTTGCATACCACCCATTCCACGCCACCCGCCGCCAACCCAACAAGCCCAATCCACAACCACAATCCACCCAAATCATCCACACCCCGTAACTGCTTGGCGCTTGTCTTGCCTCTCGCCGTCAGCCAGACTCCCCGCATGTCTGAGATCGCATTGTTTGTTCGCCACGGGGCCTCTCGAATTACCCAGAAAGTGCTCAAGGGCATCCACAAACAACTGCCCATGCTCAAGGTCGAGTTCGCCCAGATCAACGCCCCCAAATTTCCCCATCTCGTCGAACAATTGGAATTCCTCGCCAATGTCGTCGAAGATTTCGCGGAAAATGCCGACGAAGAACTCACCCTCGTCGCCGTCGCCTCAGCCGCGTTCGCCCTCGCCTACGCCCACCGCCGCATGGACCTGATCCCCGACCAAAACCCCGACTACGGCTTCGCCGACGACTCGGCCGTAGTCCGCGCCGTGCTCATCGAGTTCGAACGCGTCTTCGAAGCCTACGCCCATCGGCAACGCTTCACCTGGAGCAAAATCACCATCAAACCCTGACCCCCGCCCCAAAGGCGCATCGTAGCGGGTAGCCGGGACCCAATCCATGCAGCATACCCTTGCGGGTGGGGACGACCTGTCCCGCGACCGCGGAATCCTCCAAATCGTTGCACCCACCTCGGCATCCAAATCGAAATCGCTATCGGGATCGAAATCGGAATAGCCAGGCGAGCGTAGAGAGAAAAGAGTTACCCCCGCCCCAAAGGCGCGTCGTCCACCAAATCACTGCACCCACCTCGCACCGGCAGGGACGACCCGCCCCCACGCTTCGGAATTTCTGTGTTTCAGCGCAGCCACTGGATTTCGCGCAGCGAAATCCATCGACCTACCACAGCTCCACCGGCCCCTTCGGCACCGCAACCCGCATACCCGCCTCCACCTCCTCACCATCTTCCTTGAACGCAACCGCCAAAGGCGGCGGAGCATACCGCGACTGCAGCTGGCCCGCCCCATCCTCAAACTGCACCCGCCAGTCCAAATAACCCGCAACAATCTCGTCAAACTCAGCCCGCGTGGCCAGACGGACCACCCGCTTGTTGAAATAGCTCGAGGGACCAAACCGCCGCGCATACCACGGGGCCACTTTCCGGAACATGCGGCATCCAAGATCCTCCCCAAATACCTCCACCATCCGGTCAAGATGCAGGGTCATCACCCGTAACCGTTCACCAAACTCCGGCTCCTCCAACTCCTCCCCCGTACGCAGGTAGTGCTCGGTCTGACGAAAAATCCATGGGTTATAAAACGCCCCCCGCCCCACACTCACCCCGGCACAGCCCGTCTCCTCCAGCATCCGCTTCGCCGCCTGCGGCGTCGTCACATCCCCGTTCCCCACCACCGGAATCCCCGGCGCAGCCTCCACCACAGCTCGAATTCCCTCCAAACTCACCCTCCCGCTAAAACCCTGCTGACGCGTCCTGCCATGGACAAAGACCGCCGCCACACCCACGTCCGCCACCGCCCGAGCCAAGTCGGGTGCCGTCAGATTCTCCTCGTCCCAGCCCAAGCGCATCTTGACGGTCACCGGAATCCTCACCGCCTCAACCATCCCCCGCACCAGCCCAACCGTCCGGTCCAAATCGTTCATCATCGCCGATCCGCCACCCACCTTGCAGACCTTGCGAACCGGACAGCCCATGTTGATGTCCACCGAAGCCACCCCCATGCCCTCAAGAATCACTGCAGCATCCCGCATCTCCTCCGGCACCGCACCAAACAACTGCACCGCCAACGGTCTGTCGCCCTCGCAGGACTCCACCAATTTCAAAGCCTTCGGCCTCCGCTCCAGCAGGGAACGCGCATTCACCAGATCCGTCGTCGCCAAACCCAAGCCACCCAGCTCACGCAGGGTCAACCGAAACGGCAGGTTGGTATACCCCGCCAACGGCGACAAACACAGGTTCGTGGCCAACTCTAGACTCCCAAATCGCATCGCCGGAAAAACTATAGAACCCAACGCACAGAGCCAGCCCTACTTGCCTAAACAGAACCGGCTGAAAATCCGGTCCAGCAAATCATCAGTCGTCGTCTTGCCCACAACCTCGCCCACTGCCTGAACCGCCGCACGCAAATCCAACGCCACCAGATCCAGCGGCCGATCCGCCCCCAGCGCCTCCAGCCCCCGCACCAGCCCACCCCGCGACCTCTCCAAGGCATCCTTGTGCCGCGCGTTAATCATCACCTCCAACATCTCCCCACCCACACCCCCGCTCCATACCAGGGAACGAATCGCATCCTTCAAGGCCTCAATGCCCTCCCCCGTCACAGCAGACAACCCCACCACCACCGCATCCAGCCCGTCCGGCAACTCCAGGCGCTGCTCCAAATCCATCTTGTTCCGCACCACCACCCGCTTGCGCCCACCCCACGCCCCCAAATGCTGCCGATCCTCCTCGCGCAAACCCCGCGACCCATCCAGCACATGTAAAATCACGTCCGCCTGCTCCACCGACCGGTGACTCCGCCGCACCCCCTCCTGCTCAATCACATCCTCGCTCTCCCGTAAACCCGCCGTGTCCACAAACACCACCGGTATACCCCGAATGTTCGCCCCCTCCTCCAGCGTGTCCCGCGTCGTGCCCGGCTGGGCCGACACAATCGCCCGGTCCCGACCCAGCAGCAGGTTCAACAAACTCGACTTGCCCACGTTCGGCAAACCCACAATCGCCACCCGAATCCCCCGCCGCAATAACTGCCCCTCAGCCGCCGTCGCCAGTAACCCGTCCACAAACTCCACCGCCAACCCCAGCCTCCCCATCAGCTGCTCCCGCGTGTCCGGCGCAATGTCCTCATCCGGAAAATCAATGTGCGCCTCCACATGCGCCAACACTTCCATCACATCCTCCCGCAACCGCTCAATCCTCCTCGAAAGCCCACCCGCCAACTGCTCCTGCGCCGCCCGCAACGCCAAATCCGTCCGCGCATGCACCACGTCTGCCACCGCCTCCGCCTGAGCCAGATCAATCCGACCGTTCAAAAACGCCCGCAAGGTGAATTCACCCGGCCCGGCCAACCGGACACCCGACGCCAAAACGGTCTCCAACACAGCACGCGCCACCACCACCCCGCCATGACACGAAACCTCCACCACATCCTCCCGCGTGAAGGTCCGCGGCGCACGCATCACCGCCACCAACACCTCGTCAACCAAAAGCCCGTCCCGATAAATATGCCCGTAGTGCAGGGTGTGCGACGCCACCCCCTCAAGTCCGGCATCCCGATTCCCCGGCCCGCGGAAACATCGGTTCACCCGCGCCACCGCCTCCCGTCCTGAAACCCGCACCACCGCCAGCCCGCCCTCGCCCAACGGGGTCGCCAACGCCGCAATCGTGTCTTCGGTCATCATACCTCCTCCACCTGCCTCCCCACCTATGCCCGCGGATGCGCCGCATCGTATACCTGCTTGAGCCGATCAGTCGTCACATGCGTATACACCTCGGTCGTCACCAGATGCGCATGCCCCAATAACTCCTGCACCGTCCTCAAGTCAGCGCCCCGATCCAGCAAATGAGTCGCATAACTGTGCCGCAACTTGTGCGGAGTCAGCGACGCATCCAAACCCGCCTGCACCAAATACCGCTTCAACAACGCCTGCACCTGCCTCGGCTGCATCGCCGCCGCCGAACCCCGACGCGCCCGAAATACCGGCTCCCCCGCCTCCGGCCTCTGCGGCAACCGCTCCAGATAACGCCGAACCGCCTCCAACGCAGGCCGACCCACCGGCAACAACCTCTCCTTGCGCCCCTTCCCCCGCACCCGCACCCGGGCCGCCACAAAATCCACGTCCTCCATCAATAACCCGCACAGCTCACTCACCCGTAACCCACACGAATACACCGTCTCCAACCAGGCCACGTCCCGCTCCGCCTGAAACCGTACCTCCTCAGTCACTTTCTCCGGCTCCATCCCCGCCAGTAACACAACCGGTGCACCCAACAACGCCTCCATCTGCGCCGAAGTCAAAAATCGCGGCAGCCGTCGACCCGACTTCGGCAGCTGTATCTCCCGCAACGGAGTCGCCCCACACATCCCCCGCTTCACCAAGTCACGATAAAACGTCTTCAACGCACTGAAACGCAGCCGAATCGACGCCGGAGACAAACGCCGACGTCCCAACGACCGCAAATACGCCCGGAAATCGTCCCGCACCAAATCCCCCCACACCGGACGCCGCCCCCGCTCCCCCGAATACCACGCGCCAAACTCCTTCAACGCCGCGGCATAGTTCCGCTCCGACAATGCCGACAACCCGCGGTCCACCCGCAGATGCTGCAAAAATGCCGCCACCTGTGAATCCACGCCCTCCTCATCCCCCGCCTGTCGTTCCTCAACCATCGTCCGCAAACCTTAAACCAACCCCGTCCCTTGCCAAGCGACATCACACCAACATCCCAAATCCCCACCCGGAACCGGTACGGATTATTCGCGCACGTGCAGGAATAATCCGTACTGGGAAAACTGATCATGGACGAATCAGCGTGCGCCCTGCTCCCGATTCGGTTACGCAGAGGCCATGGAATGCGGGCGCAACATACGCAACATAGCCCTGATCGGGTTTATGGGGGTGGGAAAATCCACCGTCGGCCAACAGGTCGCGGGCACAATTAATTTTGACTTTCTGGACACCGACGCCCAGATCGAATCGGTCGTGGGCCTGCCCATTTCGCGCATTTTTGAAGAGCACGGCGAAGATCACTTCCGCGCCTGCGAAGCCATGCTCGTCAAGGAACTCGCCCAACGGGAACGCCTGGTCATCTCCACCGGCGGCGGCCTCGCCGCCAACCCCGACCACCTCGCCAGCCTTAAAGCACACGCACTGGTTGTTTGCCTCTGGGCTTCTCCCGATGCCATCTGGGAACGCGTCAAGCATCAGACCCACCGGCCCCTCCTCCAAACCGAAAACCCGCAGGAACGCATCCGCGAACTCCTCGCCCAACGGGAAACCGTCTATCGACAGGCCGACCTGCTGGTCAATACGGAGATGCGAACCCTCAAGGAAATCGTTCACCAGGTCATCCATCACTTCCGCGAAGCCTCAGGCAATCAGCACCCCGCCGCAGGCTCAAAACCTTGAAGGAACAGATCCGCCAACGCGCTGTTGAACTCGGCTTCGATGCCTGCCGCTTCGCCGCCGCACACACCCCGTCCACGTTCAAACAATACGAGGAATGGATCCAGGCCGGATGCCACGGAACCATGTCCTACCTGGAACGAAACCTCGACCGCCGGGCCGACCCCACACTCGTGGTCGCCAACGCACGCACTGTCCTCTCTCTCGCAGCGAGCTACCCCTCAGCCCAGCCCCCTGAACCCAAAGACCGCCCCACCGGCCGCGTCGCCCGCTACGCCCAGGCCACCGACTACCACGATACACTCGCCGCGCCCCTCCGCGAACTGGCGCTATACATCGAAGACCTCGGAGGCCCCGGCACACTCACCCGACCATACGTCGATACCGGCCCCATCCTGGAACGTTCGTTCGGACAGGAATCCGGCCTCGGCTTCGTCGGCAAACATACCAACCTGATCAGCCGACAGCTCGGCAACTGGTTCTTCCTTGCCGAGATCCTCACCACCCTCGAACTCGACCCCGACCCGCCGGAACCCAACCGCTGCGGCACCTGCTCACGCTGTATCGACGCCTGCCCCACACGCGCCATCACCGCCCCCTTCCAGCTCGATGCCCGACGCTGCATCAGTTACCTCACCATCGAACTCAAAGGCTCCATCCCCGAGGACCTGCGCCCCGCCATAGGCAACCGCGTCTTCGGTTGCGACGACTGCCTCGAGGTCTGCCCCTGGAACCGCTTCGCCCGGGAAGGACGGCTCATGCGTCAAGTCGCCCTGCCCGAGCTCCAACACCTCGACCTGCTGGAACTCCTCAGCCTCGATACGGACACCTTCCGCCAACGCTTCCGCCACACCCCGCTCTGGCGCGGCAAACAACCCCGCCTCCTCCGCAACGTCTGCGTGGCCCTCGGCAATACGGCCGGCCCCGAAGCCCTGCCCGCACTCGAACAGGCCGCCCTGCACCCGGAACCCCTCGTGCAGGAACACGCCCTCTGGGCCATCCAGACCATCCGCCAACGCCACCTCTAGAGTGTTGAAGTAATCGTGTCTCCGGAGGAGCGTAGCGCTAAGCACCCCAGCCCCGCCGAACAACCCGAACCGTCCAAGGTTGAAACGATCACGCTCATCCCCTACGGTGCCACCACGCTGCGCGTCAGCGCATTCTACTGGATCCGCTAAACCATGTCCTTCTCATCACTCACCCCGCTTTACCGCAGAATACTCTGCGCCATCACCTCGCTGCTCCTGCTCGTCATCCCATCCCAGGCAGCCCCCGAAAAACCCAACGTCCTCCTCCTCTGCGTCGATGACCTGAAACCCCTCCTCGGCTGCTACGGTGATCCTCTCGCCAAAACACCCAACCTCGACCGCCTCGCCGCCCGCGGCATGCGCTTCAATACCGCCTTCTGTAATCAGTCAGTCTGCGCCCCCTCCCGGAACAACCTCCTGCTCGGATCCCGGTCCACCTCCACCGGCATCTATGACCTCGGCCGCCACTTCCGCGACGAAGTCCCCAATGCCGTCACCATGCCCCAGCACTTCATGCAACACGGCTGGACCGCCGAATCCATCGGCAAAATCCTTCACACCGGCCACGGCAACCACGACGACCCCCTCTCCTGGAGCTCCCCCTCGGTCATCGAAAAGGTCGTGGAATACCTCGACCCCGCCAACTCCGCCAACGGACAACTCACCCGCGAGGAAGCCTACTTCTCCAATCGCGAACTCGGCCGCATCGGACAACTGCCCCGCGGCGCCGCCTGGGAAAATTCCGACGTACCCGACAACGCCTACGCCGATGGCCGCATCGCCGACGAGGGCATCCGCCGACTCCAAAAGGCCGCCGAACATCCAGAAACCCCCTTCTTTCTCGCACTCGGCTTCGTCAAGCCCCACCTCCCCCTCACCGCTCCCAAACGATTCTGGGATCTCCACGATCCAGCCGCCTTCCCGCTCGCGCCCTTCCAACACGACCCCGCCGGCGCACCCCGCTACGCCGGCAAACGCGGCGGCGAAATCGTCAATTACGCCCCGCTCACAGTCGATAACCTCAAAGACCCCGAAATCCAACGCACTCTCATCCACGCCTATTACGCCTGCACCAGCTTCACCGACTCCCAAATCGGACGCGTGCTCGATGAACTCGACCGACTGAAACTCACCAACAACACCATCATCGTCCTCTGGGGCGACCACGGCTGGCACCTCGGCGACCACGGCTACTGGACCAAGCACACCACCTACGAACAGGCCAACCACATCCCCCTCCTCATCATCGCCCCCGGTATCACCCAGCCCGGCAGCACCACATCCCAGCCCGCCGAAACCGTCGATATCTTCCCCACGCTCGCCGAACTGGCCGGCCTCCCCACTCCCACAGGCCCCCAACCCATCGACGGACTCAGCCTCGTCCCCGTCCTTCGCAACCCCAACCACCGCGTCCGTGACCACGCCTACCACTGCTACCCGCGCGGTGACCGGCTCGGACGCGCCATCCGCACCGAACGCTACCGCCTGGTCGAATGGAAAAAAATCGGCGCAACACCCGATACCGCCGAATTCGAACTCTACGATTACGTCGTGGACCCCCCGGAAACCCGCAACCTCGCCGCAGACCAACCCACCGTCGTCCAGGAACTGCGCGCCATCCTCGCCCGTCACCCCGAAGCCCTGCGCCCCGGCACCTACGGCAAGTCACCCGGGGATCAGCCGTAAAAGCCTGAGGTCAAAGTCCGGCGGTCAGCCACGCAAATCCCCCAGCTCCTCTCTCCCCCCTCCCTGCGGTCCACCACGCGGACCGCAGCACCCCTCTGCGCTTGCCGCTTTGCCTCCCCATTCATGTATGGCTTGTGTTCATGCGGATACCCCTACGAACCGCGTTCGCCCCACGGTATAACCGCATGAATAGTCCACACATGAATAAACCCATCCCGGCACCGACTCCGGCCATTCATGTATGGCTGCGTTCATGCGGACACCCCACAGGACCCCTGCCGGTGTTTCCGTGTTTCACTGTTTCAGAGCATGAACCAGAGCACGCCTCAGCGCACAGCGCTGCTGCCCCATCGAAATCGCTATCGGGATCGCTATCGGGATCGAATGCTGAAGTTCCCAGTCGCAGGACGCAGGATACCGGATAGCGAAGATCGGACATCGCCCCGAGCGACCGAAGACCCGAGGCGCGCTTCCCGCTTGCCGCTTTGCCCTCAGCCCTCCGCCCTCCGCCCTCCGCCCTCAGCCCTCCGCCCTCAGCGCTATGCGCCTACCGCTTGCCGCCCCTAACAATACACCACCAACGACTGCGCAATCGGATTCAACCGGTTGTGGTTGCGCAGCTTGTCGATATAGGCCTCCGACAACTGTTGTCCATCGGGTATCAGCAAAATGCCATTCGCGGTGTAGATACCCTTGGCCAGAATCATTCCCGGCCGCAACTCCGACAACATCACCTCGCGTTGCTTCCGCGGCACCATAGCCTGCGGCAGGCTACGTATGAACGCCCGCACCGCCTCAGGATCAAACTTCGTCCCGCTCTGGTGCTGCAGCATTTCCAAGGTATCGGAATGCTTCTCGTTACTCTCGGAATACGCCACCGCCACCGCCAGCAACCGCCCCAGCCACGGAATCGATTCGCCCCGCAACTGGTCCGGATAGCCTGTTCCGTCAAAACGCTCATGGTGCGCCCGGATGGTCTCACCCACCCCGGCCAACCCATGCACAAAACCCGCCAGCTCCTGCCCCAGAATCGGATGATGCTGGATCACCTTCAGTTCCGCGTCATTCAATTCGCTCGGAGTGTGCTGCCAACGCCGGATCAGTTGCCTCGGCGCACCCACCAAACCAATGTCGTGCAGCCACGCCGCCACTTCCAAACTCTGCTGCTCGTCCGCCGAAAGCTCCAGGGAATGACCCACCGCCCGGCATAACTCATAAACCCGCCGCGCCTGACTCCCCAACGTCGGGTAAAAGGTCTCCATCGTCCGCAAACACAACTCAATCGAATGCTGCAGGTTCTTCTGCAGCGCCGTGTTCAGCCCCTCCAACTGACGGTTCTGGTCCGCCACACGACTCACCTGCTCCTCCAAGGCCTTGTTCAGCTTGGAAAGCTTCTCGTTCATCGCAATCGCCGTCGCCTGCAATACCTTGTTCTTGCAAATCAGGTCATATCGCTGCACCGCGTTGCGCACCGTCGCCAGCAACTCCTCCCTCAACCACGGCTTGATCACAAAACGGTAGATCTCACCCTTGTTGATCGCGTCAATCACGGTGTTCAAACTCAACACCGCCGTCACCAAAATGCGCGTCGCGTCAGGCTGCGTCTCCTTCACCTGGCTCAGGAATTCCAAGCCCGTCAGGTTTGGCATCTGATGGTCCGTAATGATGACCGAAAACGCCTGCTCCTTGATTAATTCCAAGGCCTGCAACGGATCACTGCACGCCACCACGTCATAACCCTCACGGGTCAACGCCTCCCGCAACGCCACCAACACAATCTCCTCGTCGTCTACCACCAGCAAACGATGAGGCGAGAGTAACTCGGGAGATGATGCTTCTACGAATTTCATGTCGAGGTCTCTCGGTCAGGCTTCTAAATGTAACGTCTTGCCCAGCGAATCCAGAAACTCCTCCTCAGGAGCAGACCCGGATACCACTAAATCCACCAACCTGGCACAGGCCGGACGCAAATCTTCCCGGTCCCGGCCTACCAGCTTCAGAATCAACCGCAACATGGGCTGCTGCGTACGCACCGCATCCAGCAAACCCATCAAGTCAGCGTCATCGGTTTCGATTAACATCACCAATGCAGCACAAATGCAATCACCCGCTCGCAACACCCGCATCACCTCAGCCGCCGTCGTCACGGTGATCACATGATAATTCCTCGTCCGCAAAAGCGTCGCAGTCTCCGATTGCATCCGCCCCGCCGGAGCCATCAGTAACAAGGTCAATCGCCTCGCCGCTACCGTCGTCTCCTGCTCGGACTCCCGCTCGGTCTCCTTAAAATCAGCCTCCGGTAACCAAAGGTGAAAGACCGAACCCTGACCCTCCACGGATTCAACCGAGATCGCCCCACGATGCTTCTCCACAAACAACCGCGCGTTATATAAACCCAGCCCGGAACCCTTGTTCGCCGATTTGGTCGTGAAAAACGGGTCGAAAATACGGTCCAAGTGCCGACCGTGAATACCGCAACCCGAGTCCCGCACAGAAATGCAAACACAAGGCAACCGCGGCACCACCCCCTCCACATACTCCGGCGCAGGCCACTCCTTGTGATGGGAAGTCGATAACTCAATCCGCCCCCGCTCCGGCATCGACTCCGCCGCGTTCAACGCAAGGTTCAACAGGGTCTGCCGAAACTCCACAGAATCCAGATACACCGGCAGCTGCCGCTCCGTCTGCCTCAACTCCACCTGAATCCGCCGTGGTACCACCTTCCGCACCAGGTCATGCAACTCGTTCAACAAGGCGTTCAGATCCTGATAGTTGCGATCCCCCGGCCGCCCCACGTGCAGATTGATGATCCGATGCACCAGCTGGCTGGCCTGCATCGAGTTCTGCTTGATCAACCCCAGCCCCGAACAAAAAGCATGACCCGGCTCCAGTTGCTCCAGGAACGATTCGCTCAAAGAGTGGATGCCCGCCATGATGTTGCCAAAGTCATGCGCCAAACCCATCGTCAATACCGCCAGTGTCTCTTTCCATGCCGCCGCCGACAAACGTCGCTCGGCAATGGTCTGCCGCGTGACATCCAGCCACACGCCCTCATAACCCAATAACAGACCACCAGTGCTCTTTATCGGCTGACGATGCTCAAGAATGTAGCTGATCTTGCCACTCTGCAAATGTCGCACGCGAAAGGTGGAGGTAATCAGACGCCCCGTCTGGGCCGCCTGCTGCATCTGCTGCTCCAGCTCACCGGTGTCAGCCTCGTGCACCACCTGCCAAAACCACTGCGACTGACGCTCCCACTGCTGCGTCGGCACCCCCGTCAATTCCTGCACCTTCGCACTGATAAACGCAAATGACCCGTCGGGACGCTGGCTAAATACCACCCCGGGCCAGTAACCCGTCAGCTGCTCCAGCCGCGCCTCCGCCTGCATCAGCCGTATAAACATCTGCCGCCGCCCCTCCTCAGAATGAAGATGCGCATCCCACTCCACCTCAGCCAGCTCAGACCGAGGCGGTAAACAGGATTCAATCCGGAACACCGCACCGCCCCCCACCAAGACCCGCTCGACCTGAAACCATGACGCCGGTGCTCCTCCCACCCCCTCCATCGACCAGCTCGCCCGCACCAGCCGCTCCTCATCCCTCATCAGCGCACCACAGGCCTCCCGCCACGCCGGATTGCGTCGTGACAGAAAGTCGGCCAAAGACTCCGCAGGCAGGTTCTGCTCCCGAAAACCCACCCAGGCCAGCAGACCCGCATCCGCCCATTGCAACACACCGTCCCCACCGAAAATAGCCGTCCCGCTCTCCAGCCAGTCCGCCGCCACTGGCGTTGCCGATTTCAAAAGTTCTGTATCACTCATCACACAAAACCCAACTTCCACGCCGGGAAAGGGCCATTGGACCTCCCCGCAACACCCTGTTCAAACCTATTCCTCCACACCCAATCCATCCGCCAAAAGCTCCAGCCGGCCATCCGCCGTCAGTCGATAACGCCTGCCAGCCCAGAAAACGGTGTTGCCGAAATAGGCCCAGACAAAGGTCAAACCCTCCACCACATCCAAAAAAGGCAGCATCCACCACGACCGCCGCCAGTCCGGTAAACCCAATACGCCCTGCAACCGCACCGCCAAAACCAGCCGCAATAAAACCACTCCCGCAAATACTCCCCACCCCCACACCATCCCCGGTCGCAGCAACGCCAGCACCATCGCCCAGAAAACCGGATACGTCAGCCCCGCCCCCAAAAACGCCACCCCACGCGCACGTCGCATCGTCCGCTTCCACCGCAATAACCGCCGACATGCCAAACCCACCCCCTCCCTCGGCATCACACAGTCCAATAACACCGACGGCACCTCCACCCGGTAACCCAAGCCCACCACCCGATGTCCCAACTCATAGTCGTCCGCCAAATGATCAAAGAAACCCGTGAACCCATCCAATCGCTCCAATACCCCACGACGCACCGCCATGGTGTGCCCTATCGCCCACTCAATCCCCGTCGTCCAGCGCGCCAGCATCCACTGCGGAAGATTGTTAAAAGCATAATGCAGCGCCACCATCCGCCCACCCCAGGTCACCCCACCCGTCCCACGCGGCAAACACGTCACACACCCCACCTTCTCCTCCTCAAAGTAAGGAACCAGCCTCCGCAGATAATCCCGCTCCACCCGCACGTCCGCATCCGAAAAAAACAACAGCTCCCCACCCGCCCCACGCCATAAACACTCCATGATGCTCGTCTTGCGATTGGTCCCCCGCAACTCCGCCACCACCCAGCGCAAATCCACCCCGGGATACGCCGGCCGCAAACGCTCCACCACAGATACCACCGGGTCAGCCTCAGATAATGTGCCCACAAGAATCTCCACCCCCCCGGGATAGTCCTGACGACAAAACGACTCCAGCGCCCCATAAAGCCCCGGACCCCCCCCCTCAACCGGCTTCAAAATCGAAACCTTTGGATACTCCCCCGTCAGCCCCGGCCCCGGCTCCCGCCGGAAATGCCGCATCGCCGACACATGCGCCAGCACCAGGCACACCACCCCGCCCCCAACCAGGCCTGCCACCACCCAAACCAAAATGCCCCACACCAGCGTCATGGAGAAACCGACGTCGGCACCGACCTCGCAATAAACGCCACTCCCGCCATGATCAGCGCAATTCCCACCCACCTCAAACCCATCACCGGCTCGCCCAACATCCACTTGCCCAACAACGCCGTCAGCACGTAGTTCACCCCAAATACCGGAACCACCACACTCGCATCCAACCCCCACTTGAATAAGGTCAGCATCCCCACAAACTGCGCCGTCATTAAAATAATCCCCAACGGCAACTGCCAAACCGTCAAGACCGCCCCCACACTCATGCCCCCCTGCGCCTCCAATTGCCCCCAACGATCCATCCCCACCTTCAATAAAACGTTCCCAATCGACAACGCCCCAATCGATAGGGCACACACGGTCACGGCTCTCAAAGTCAAACTCATGGCTACAGGCCCGCCACCCTCGACGGGAAACCCCTTCTATCCGTCAGCCCTCCCCCTGCGTCCAGACCAAATGGGGTTTACTTTTCACGCATCCCTAAACCATCATTCGTTCCAGTCGATAATACGTTGATACACGGAACGGCCTGTCGCCACAGGCACCGTATTCTGCCCGCAGTGGAGTCTGCGCTCGGGTTGCTCAGATTGTTGTTATGAAGAAGGTGTTGGTCATTGAAGACGATCAGATCATCCGGAACCTGCACTCCAGGGTTCTCGAGGACATGGGCTACATAGTCGTGTTCTCTGAAAATGGACCCGATGGCATCACTCTGGCCATGCGGGAAAAACCCAACCTCATCGTGCTCGACCTCGGACTCCCCTCACCCAAACAGGGATCCGTGGAGTTCAGCGGCTACTCAGTCCTCCAATGGCTGAAACGTAGCCCCGCCACCAATAGTATCCCCGTCCTCGTAGCCACCGCCTGGCCTCCCAAAGAAGCCCGCGAAAAATGTATCGGCCTCGGCGCCCAAGCCTTCCTCGCCAAACCCATCCGACCCGATGACCTCCGCACCACCGTCCGTATCCTCATGGACGATTACTAGCTCCCAGCTACCGGGCAAAGAGACGGTAAACCAGCAATCGGGACAACGGCACCCTGAAGGGCGGACACCCTGCGGGCGCGGTTCCCCCGCAGAACGTGGTCAGTCACATGGAAACCGGCCAATACGGAGGGCGATTTTGGAGGCAGGGTGTAGGGAACCCCGCCCCCGGGAAAAAAACGTGGAATGGTCCCCTCCCCGCTACTGCGCGGAGCCCCAGCCTACCCTCTCCTCTCTTCCCTCTCCCCTCTCATTGCGTCGCGCAACCGCGCGACGCAATCCCTCAGACCGGCTGCTGCTGGGTCAGGCAATGCAGCGAACCAAAGCCCAGCACCAAATCCACCGCATGAATACCCACCACCGGCCGGTCACGGAATAGTTCTGACAAAATCCCCAGGGCAACACGGTCCATCGGGTCATTGAAAGTCGGAACCAGCACGGCCGCATTGCCGATGTAGAAATTCGCATAGCTAGCCGGCAACCTGTAGTCGTCAAACATCAGGGGCGACGGCATCGGCAACGCTACAACTTCAGGCCGCGATCCGTCCTCCAGACGCAGGTCCTGGATCCGGTCCCAGTTCTCAGCCAGCGGACGGTAGTTGATGTCCTTGCGGTTCTTCTCCTGGATCAACACCAGCGTCCTCGGGTTCACAAAACGACAGATGTCATCAATATGCCCATGCGTATCGTCACCCACCGGTCCGTTCCGCAGCCAAAGCACATTCTTCACCCCAAGGTAGGTCTTCACGGTGTCGTTGAACTGCTCACGCGTCATGCCCGGATTGCGCACCTGCACCTCAGGATCCAGATAACACTCCTCAGTGGTAAGCAACGTCCCCTTGCCGTTCACCTCAATGCCACCCCCCTCCACCACAAAAGGACGACCCTCCCATTGCGCATCGTAAAGCGGCTTGCCCAACAACCGCGCCGCCGTCTCCGGCACCTGCCGGTCCTTCTGCCAGTTCGGATACTTGGCCCAGGCATTGAAATGACAATGCACAATCGCCGTCTCGCTCTTCCGATTGCGCCGCCGCCGCACAAAAATCGGCCCGCTGTCACGCGTCCACCCACGGTTCGTAGGATGCATGATGAATTCCACCTGCCCCAGATCAGCGTTCGCCACACCCAAATAACCCCGGGCCTGCTCAGCCGCCTTCTCATCATTCACCAGAATCCGCACCTTCTCGCCCACCGCAAGCTTCCGTACCATCTCCCCATAAACCCAACGGATGGTGTCCACCTTGCCCGGCCAGTCGGTCCGGTTGTGCGGCCACCCCAGCCAGGTCGCCTCATGGCGCTCCCACTCCGCGGGCATGCTGTAGCCGTCAGCCGCCGGTGTCGTCATCGTTCCACTCGCTCGTTTCGATCGCATCGCGGCCGGAGCATAACGCCAACCCCTTCCTTGTCCATCCCCGCCACGACCCCAGCACACCCACTTCACACCCCACCACAACGCCTCCCCCACCAGCTTGCAGGGAAAATTGATTGCAAGTTTTGGGGCGACCGTATTTTAGTCGCCCATTGCTGCTCATATCATGGCGAAAAAGACCAAAAAAAATCATCGTTGTCGGGAAGACCTCTCCGACATGCCCGAATGGATGAAGGAAAAGGAATGCCCTCATAAGGCAAAATACATGTCCGGCAAGCGGATCATGCCCAAGAACCTCACGGGCAAGGAAAAGCTGGCCGACATCGTGGAAAATACCTTCCTCGCCTATAACTCCGCCCGCCTGCGCGAAGGCTGCCGCCTCTTCACCGAGAAAATGCTCGAGGACGATGTCACCATCGGCATGAGCCTCTCCGGAGCGCTCACCCCCGCCGGCCTCGGCTGCTCCTGCATCATCCCCCTCATCAAGGCCGGCTTCGTCGACTGGATCGTCGCCACAGGCGCCATCCTCTACCATGACCTGCACTTCGCCCTGAATTACCCGGTCCACGCCGGCAGCCCGCAGTTCGACGATGTCGACCTGCGCAACAACGACCTGGTCCGTATCTATGACGTCGTCATCCCCTACAGCGACGGACTCATGGCCACCGACGACCTCCTGCGCGAGATCCTCACCAAACCCGAGTTCCAGAAGGAAATGGGCACCACCGAACTCCATTACCTCATCGGTAAATACGCCGCCGAATGGGAACGGAAGAACGGCCTGAAAGACGTCTCAGTCATGGCCGCCGCCTACCGCGCCGGAGTGCCCTGCTTCACCTCCTCACCCGGCGACTCCACCATCGGCATGAATGTCGCCGGCGTCGAACTCCGCGGCAATAAACTGCGCGTAAATCCCTCCATCGACGTCAATGAAAGCACCAGCTACGTGCTCGCAGCCAAACGCAGCGGCGGCAAAAGCGCCGTGGTGCTCTGGGGCGGCGGTAGCCCGAAAAACTTCATGCTCCAAACCGAACCCCAAATCCAGGAAGTCCTCCGGATCAAGGAGTTCGGCCAGGACTACTTCCTGCAGGTCACCGATGCCCGCCCCGATACCGGCGGCCTCTCCGGTGCCACCCCCTCCGAAGCCGTCAGCTGGGGCAAAGTCGATCCGGAACGCCTGCCCGATGCCGTGGTCTGCTACACCGATACCACCATCGCCATGCCTATCCTGACCAGCTACGCTCTCGCCCGCCACAAGCGACGCAAACTGCGCCGCCTCTTCGACCAACGACACGACACCATGAACCTCCTCGCCAAGGAGTACTTCAAACATAACAAGGTCGATATGCTCGACGGCTCAAAGCCCAAGTTCTAAGCAAACCCAATCCCCTCTCAGGGCGCGTGTTCCCCACGGAATACGCGCCCTTTTTCATCGTACCCCCCCACGCCTACCACTTCGCGCTTCGCCCTCAGCCCTCAGCCCTCAGCCCTCAGCCCTCAGCCCTCAGCCCTCAGCCCTCTGCGCTTCCCGCTTCCCGCTTCCCGCTCTGCGCTCAGCGCCCCGTGTTTCAGAGTTTCGGAACAGCTACGCGCCGCGCTTGGGACGTTCTACGTCCCAGCAGCGCCACAGAAATTCGCCGCAGGCGAATTCCTCAGTCTTCCTGCGCAGCTGCCACCTGCGTCTGTGCCCTCAGCAGGTCGTGCAGGGTGACAATCCCAATCGCCTTCCCCCCCGGACGATCCACCAGAACCACCAGCCCCGTAGAGGAATCAATCAACAACCGCTGCAGACGCCGAATGGAATCCTTGGGCAGACAGGTCGGCACCTGCTCCAGCTGGGGTTCCCGCGATTCCCGCGTGGCCTTCTCCACCTCCTCACGCGCCAGCACCCCTTTCAGCTCGCGATCGATCACCACCGGAAACCTCTCGTAAGGATGATCGCTCAGGGTCGCCTTGATCGCCGCCGGATCGAGATCCTTCACCAGCGCGGGCTTGAAATTGGCAATCGCAGATACCGGCAGCTGCTGCCATTCCGTCAGGTCACGCGGCGGCCGCACATGCTCGACCTCGTGTCCGTCCTGCTCAAGTAAGGCCTCATAAAAGTTGTGCTTGTTGAAACGACGACTGATCCACGAGCTGACCAGCGCACCCAGCATCAGGGCCGGCACGAGCGTAAACTCATGGGTCATCTCGAACACTATCAGGATGCCGGTCACCGGAGCCCAAACCACCGCCCCCAAGCACGCACTCATCCCCACCACCACCAACGTCAGCACATCCGCCGCAGGCAACTGAAACTCCACACCAAATACCTTCCCCGCCTCAGTCAATCCCCCCGCTATCACCAAACCCGTCATCCCCCCAAAAAACAACGTCGGCGAAAAAATACCCCCGCAACCGCCCGTCCCGTAACAAGCCACGGTCGCAATGAATTTGGCCAGCAACAACAGCAAGGCCATCTTCCACATCAACCCGCCCCCCAACGCCGCAGTCAGATCATCATAACCCAGACCAAAGACACCCAACCGCCCCTTCCCATCCTCAGCAATCATCGCGGTCGTCACATACACCGCAATGCCCAGCATCCAGGTAATCAACGCTCCCACCGCCGGAAAGGCCCACGAGTTGCCAAAACGCCAGCCACGCGACCGCTTCCGCAACCGCAGGCAGCTGCGCTGGAATTGCACACCCACAAGACTCGCAATCAACGCCACCAAGGGCGTCAGGGCATACCCCTGATACGACGGGCCAGACAGGTTCTGCGGCAGCTGGAACGCCGGATCCGGGCCAATGATTCCGTGCACCATGAACGCGCCCAGCACCGAGGCAAAAAGAATGCTGCCCAAAAAGCGGCTGTTCAGATCCCCAATGATCTCCTCCATTACAAAAGTGATCGAGGCCAGCGGCGTGTTGAATGCCGCCGCCAAACCGGAAGCCGCACCCGAAGCCGCGCTCTCCCGCCGCTTCTGCTTGGGTTCACCAAACAAGGCCGCAAGGTTCGACCCCAGCGCTCCCGCCAACTGCACGCTCGGACCTTCACGCCCCAAACTGGCCCCTCCGCCAATGCTCAGCACGCCCGCCAGAAACTTCACCCAAACCACCCTGAACGGCACATGCCCAAACTCCTTCCAGAACGCCAGCTTCAGCTGCGGAATACCACTGCCCGCCGCCTCAGGACAGAACCGGCGCAGCAACCAACCCGAGACCAATGAGGTCGCCACAATAATCGCCAGACTGGTCGTGGCAAACTCGCGAAAGGAAACGGTCTCGGAGTAGGCAAAGAAATGGATGCCCCACTCAAACAGCAGGTTCATCGCGATCTGGAACACCACCGTCACGAGTCCAGCCGCCAAACCGTAGATGCATACCAGCAGGATCGCCCGCGCCCCCTTCGGAAGCCGGTGGATCTGTTGACGCAACAGGTTCAGCAAAACCATGCCGCGTCATTGTTGGAACAGACTCCACTCAGGAGCAACACGGAAACGGCAGAGACTCCAAAAGCTACCCCTCCAGCTGCACCCAGCGCGCCTTCAGATGAGCCGGCTGTTGCCTCCCGGTCGGAAAATCCGGCGACTGGGTGCACGCATGCTCCAGCCCAATCCGGCGCCCGGCCCGCCGAACCGCCGCCTGTAGCTCGGCTGCAAAAACCTCCGGAGCCAAACCGGCCGCGTTCGTGGAAATAAACAGGGTCCCCCCCGGAGCCACCAGCGGCACTATCTCCTCCACCAACGCCCCCAGATGCCGCTCCACCTGAAACACCTTGCCCTTCCGGGAACGGGAAAACGTCGGAGGATCCACCACCACCAGATCATACCTGCGCCCCTGCCGCTGCAACCGCCGCACCCACTCCATCGCATCCCCCGCAATAAAATGATGCAAACCCGGATCCAGCCCGTTCGCCTGAAAGTTCGCACGCCCCCAGTCCAGCGGACGCCGCGACAAATCCACACTCGTGGTCTCCGCTCCAGCCAGCGCAGCACAAACGGAAAAACCACAGGTGTAGGCAAAGAGATTCAGCACCCGCCCCCCAGCCATACCACCCTCCCGAACCCGGAAACCCGGCGACACGTGGTTCACCAGCACACGTCGACGATTGTCCCGCTGGTCTGGAAACAACCCCACGGAATAACCCTCACCAAAGCGAATCTCATACCGCACGCCGTTCTCCTTCGCCTGCCAGCACTCCGGAGCCGGTTCACCCCACACCACCCTCGGCGCCAACTCCTCCCGCCCCTTGCCCTGCAAACGCCGATGCAAATGCTGCCCGTAAACCCCGCGACAACCCTGCCGGACCGCCAACCCGGTCACGGCCTCCAAATCCGCCCCCGCAAACTCCGCACGGGAATCCTCCAGCTGCCACAACAGCCAATCACCATACCGCTCCACCATCTGCCCCGGACAACCGTCCGCACCCCCATGCACCAGCCGGTAGATATCCGTCCGGCCCGGTTCCAGCATCGCATCGCGCAGCTCCCACGGCCCGGCCGACTCGAACTCCGGCACCGACTCGAACTCCAGCGCCTCGCCCGTAACCGGATGCACCAGCTCCAACCGCTCCGCATGCAGACAAAGCCGGGGCACCCCAGGCCCGATGGGTAAACCGCCGTAAAGTCCGTCACCCAATACCGGCACCCCCGCCTCAGCCGCATGCACCCGCACCTGATGCGTCAACCCCGTCACCGGCCGCGCCCGCCAAGCCACCCATTCACCCTGCCCCCCCAAACACTCCAGATGCGTCACGCCCTCCGGCGACCCCGCATGCGCCGCAACCACCCGATACCGCTCACCCGCCCGGACAATCGCACTCCGCACGGTCCGTTGATCAAATCCCACCCGCCGGTCAGTCAGAAAACGATAAAACTTGCGAACGGTCCGGCCCTCAAACTGACGGGACAACCCCTGATTCGCCTCACGGGTCTTCCCGAAAACCATCAAACCCGAAGTCTCCTTGTCCAGCCGATGCACCAAAGCCAGCCTGGCCCACCCCGGTTCGCGGTTCCTAAGCCAGTCGTAAATGCCGTCCACCCCCGCAGCAGACGCAGCATGGGTGTTCCAGCCGGATGGCTTGTTCACCACCAACAGGTGCTCATCCTCAAACTGAATGCAGCGCAACATGCTCTCCCTCACCCCGTCCGGCTCCCCCTCACCAAAAGTGCCACGCACCCCGGTAAATCACCCAGACCCCCAACAAAAAATTCGTGATGGCATGCGCCGTCATCGCGTCACCCAACCGCCCCTTCCGCAAAACCAAACCCTGATAAATCAAACCGCACACGATCCCCGCCAGCCATTCATGATGCGCAAAGCCAAATACCAGCGACGTCACCACCAGCGCACGCAGATCGAAATGCTTCAACTCCACCCCCATAAACTCGCTCCTCACCATGTAACGGTAAAAGAAGGAGCGGTAGAAGACTTCCTCCATCGGCGGCACCACCAACGAAGACCCCAGCAGCCGCACGATCACAAAAAACCAGGCCAGCCCGCTCCCGGCACCATACACCTCATGCGGATTCCACGAGGCCTCCTCCCCCTGCATCAGCCTCGGCGCGACATCGCCCAGCCCAACCCATAAGAGAAAAACCGCAACGCCCGCCACAACGGCCTCCCAACTGAACGCCCACCGCATCTCCCGCACCCGGGGCCACATCCACCAAACCAACGCTGCACCCGCACACGTGCGCAATACGTAAATCCAGAAAGCCGATCCCAACCCCAGCGGCCCCTGCAAGGCCAGCGGCAGGACAAACAAAACAAAGGGAATCACCCTCACCTTGAGGGGGCTTTGTTCGAGTTTCTTAAAAATACCTGCCATCACCTAAAGATCCGGAAGCCGCATCTCCTGCGTGCTGCCCTGCCAGCGCAATAATACACTGCCACGCCTGATTTCCAATAACTCCACCCCCAACACCTTCTCCCCCGCCACCAGGGTCTTCCCGTTGATCATCGCCATCGGAGCTTCGCTGCGAAAGATGATGCTCTGTAACCGCAACTCAGGCAACGGCACACTCTCCTCAACAACACCAGACACCCCATCCCTGCCACCAGACCCCTCGCCCACAGCAGCCCGGGTAATCAAATTGGTGCTCACCCGAATCTCCGATGGCAGGGTCAGCTTCTCTGCCGCAACCGCCGGATGTGTGGTCACCCCCGCATCAGGCAGCCCGCCCGACAAGGGCTCAGGCACTACCAACGCAGCCGACGCCCCGGATTCCACAGCAGCAGGTCCCGGCACAACCGGAGCCGGCACGGAAGGCTGCACAGCAGCCGCCAGCTGAGGCTCAGCCTGCCCTTCTCCCGCACCCGCCCTGCCATCGCGCCAGAGATACCAGGCCGCCACCACAAAACACAACACCACCATCAACCCCACCCACTTGATCGCTCCTCCACCACGACCCGCCGGCTCAGGTGTCACCGGACTCAGCGGCGAAGGCAACGATGGCCTCCGCCCCTGCCCGGCCTCCCCCGCCCGTTTCAGGGCATCATGGATTAAACTCATACCGCTATCCGCCCTTCCAATTCACGCACCGCACGCGACACGGTGGCATAACCAATCCGCTCCTGCCCAGCCACATACCCCGCAAGCAGACTCTTGTCGCAAAGCGCATTAATCAACCGCGGAATACCCCGGCTGTAAAACTGAATGCGCCACAACGCCGGCGTGGTAAACCGCGGACGCCCACTGCCCCCGGCCGTCGCCAACCGGTGCTGAATATAGGGCTCAAGCTCATCAAACCGCATCGGATCCAAATGAAAACGCACCGTGATCCGCTGCCGCAATTGCCTCAGCCGATGCTCGTTCAATCGCGCCCGCAACTCCGGCTGGCCCAGCAAAATGATCTGCAACAGCTTGCATTCGTCTGTCTCCAGATTCGAAAGCAGCCGGATCTGCTCCAGCTGCTCCACCGTCAAATCCTGCGCCTCATCAATCACCAGGACCGCCTCCCTCCCCTCCCCATGCTGGCGTAATAAAAACTCGTTCAGCAAATGCAGCGTCTCACGAATGGTCGCCCCAGTCTCCTTCAAGCCAAACTCAGCCGCCACCGCCGGCAGCAAATCGTTCTCCCCCAACCACGGATTCAAAATCAACGCAGTCGCAAATCCCGGCCCCAACTCGTGCAGCAATGCCCGACACAACGTCGTCTTGCCACACCCCACCTCCCCCGTCAGCTGCACAAACCCCTTCCGCTCGCGTAAACCATAAATCAAGTGGTTGAACGCTTCGCGATGACGCGGACTGAAGTAGAGAAACCGCGGATTCGGCGCCAAATCAAACGGCGATTCTCTCAGACCGTAAAACTCCAAATACACCCCGACCTCATAACCAAGTTCACGAAAACAGGCAAACGGAAGTCGCGCCCACCCCCTCGCCATTTCGATCAACCCCCGGACCGGAATCGATGGGTCGATGCCCAGTGCTATTCTTGCCCCCCGCCCCGCATTCCAACTAGGCAATAAATGCCCTTTAGGGCGAATTGAGTTCCGTAACCTGCTCATTACCAACGCTATTTGAACTCGGCACTCACATTGCTACTTCACTTTCCACATGTTGCACCCCACCTCGAAATGCCTTGCGGGTTGCGGATCTGGAATCTCCAGTGGCCGCTGGGTAGCGTTCCTTCTGGTAACGCTGGCTTCCTCGCCCCTGGCCTGTCTGGGTGCCGAAGCCACCGCCACTCCGGAGCTGCCCTCGGTGGGACCCTCCGTGGTCCGTCTGCTGGGAGCCTTTGCATTGGTGATCGCCCTGCTGCTCGGCGGGCTCTGGCTCGCCCGAAACGGCTTTCGCTTCAATGCCCGCAACCAGAAACAACGGGAACTCAAAATCCTCGAAGTGCGCATGCTGGGACAGAAACAGTCCCTCATGGTGGTGGGCTACCAGGACCAACGCCTGCTCCTCGGTTCATCCCCCACCGGCGTCAATTTCATCACCCGGCTGCCGGACCTCACCCCGGAGGAACAACAGGCGCTGGAAACGGCCGAGGCCCCCCCCGCCCCGTCCTTCAGCCAGGCCCTCCAACACGCCCTGGGCCAACGCGCATGAACCGCTTCTCTCGCCAACTCACCAGCAGGCTCACCGCCTGGCTCGCGACACTGCTCCTGTTGCTGCTCACCTCAAGCAGCTTCGCCCAGCAGGCGAATCTGCCCGTGGCACCCCAACCCCCCTCCGCCCCGGCAACACTCATCCCCCCCCTCATCATCCCCCAGGCACCCCCCACCAACGCACCCCTCACTCTCAATATCGGGGTCGAAGGCCTCAAACAACCCGAACGCATCGATTCAGCCATCCAGATCCTCCTCATCATCACTCTGCTCAGCCTCGCCCCCTCCATCATCCTGCTCACAACCTGCTTCACCCGCATCGTCATCGTCCTCTCGTTCGTCCGCCACGCACTCTCCCTCCAAGGCTCACCCGCCAACCAGATCATCGTCGGCCTGTCGCTCTTCCTCACCATGTTCATCATGGTCCCCGTCTGGGAACGCATTAACACCGAGGCCGTCCAACCTTATCGGGAACAGACGATCACCGGTCAGGACGCACTCAACCGCGCAGCCGCCCCACTACGCGAATTCATGCTGCGTCAAAGCCGGCCCAAGGATGTGGAACTGTTCGTCAGCCTCGCCCGACTCCAACCCACCGAACCCCAGGACCTCCCGCTCAAGGTCGTCATCCCAGGCTTCATCGTCAGTGAACTGCGCACAGCCTTCCAGATGGGATTCCTGCTGTTCGTGCCGTTCATCCTCGTCGACCTCGTGGTGGCCACAGTCCTCATGAGCATGGGTATGTTCATGATGCCACCCGTCACGCTGTCACTCCCCCTGAAACTGCTGCTCTTCGTCCTCGCAGACGGATGGAACCTGGTCGTCCGCTCAGTCGTCCTAAGCTTTGGAGGCTAAACCCACATGACTCCCGAACTGGCAATCGAACTGGTCAAATCCCTCATGTTTCAGGCCGTCACGCTCGCCCTCCCCATCCTCATCACCGCCATGGTCGTCGGCCTCAGCATCAGCATCTTTCAGTCAGTCACGTCCATCCAGGAACAAACGCTGGCCTTCGTGCCCAAAGCCCTCGGGGTCACCGCCATCATCGTCATTCTACTGCCCTGGCTGCTTCGCACCTCACTGGACTTCACCACCACGATCATTCAACGGCTGCCGGATATGGCCCGCTAAAGGACCCCCGCAACAGCCCGCAAGGAACGAAACCCCATGGAGCTGATTCCAGAAGAGTGGATCACCGCATGGCTCCTGGTATTCCTGCGCACCAGCGGCATGCTGACCGTCTTCCCGCTCTTCTCCTCCCCCGTGGTCCCTCCCCGCCTGCGCGTCGCCATCGGCTTCTTCACCGCCTCGCTGCTCGCCCCGCTCATCCCCAGCCTCCCCATCCCCGAAAGCCTCTTCCACATCATCGGCCTGATGGCGCTGGAAGTGGGAGTCGGCCTCCTGCTCGGCTTCATCTGCCGCCTGGTGTTCTTCGGCCTCGAAGTCGCCGGCGGATTAATGGGCATGGAAATGGGCCTGCAAATGGCCTTCGGCGTCAACCCGGCCACCGGTAGCCAGTCCTCCGCCCCGGGCGCCGTCCTCTACTACATGGCCATCGTCCTGTGGCTCGGCCTCGATCTACACCACTGGCTGCTCGCCGCCTTCCAACGCAGCTACCTCATCCTCCCCATCGGCGCCGCACACCTCAACCAGTTCGTGCTCGCCCATGTGCTCGCCCGCACCGGCGAACTCTTCGTCATCGCCCTCCACATCACCGCCCCCATCCTCGCCGTCTCGTTCATCATCTCCCTCGTGTTCGCCATGCTCGGACGCACAGTCCCCCAGATGAACGTGTTCTCGGAAAGCTTCGCCCTCCGGATCCTCGCCGGTCTCAGTGTGTTCGGCTTCACCTGCCAGCTCATGAGCCAGCACATCATCAACTACCTCTCACGCCTGCCAGAGGATATGCTCCTCGTCGCCCGGGCCATGACCTTCTAATGCCATGAGCCAGCACGACCAAGGGGACAAGACCGAGCAACCGACACAGCGCAAGCTGGACGATGCAGTCAAAAAGGGCCAGATCGCACGCAGCACCGAGATCCAAACGGTCTTCGTCCTCGGCGGCGGCTTCATGGCCCTGCTCATGAGCGGCCAGGAAACCTGGCGACTCTTCCATGGCGCATTCACCGGAGTCCTCGGCCACCTCCATGAACTCCCGATCTCCACCCAGGGCAGCCGCGAACAGCTCGCCAACGCCATCATCACGCTCTCCCGCTGCCTCGGCCCCGTCATCATCGCCACCCTCGTCGGCGCCCTCCTCGCCGGTAGTATCCAAACCCGCTTCCGCACTACCTCCGAAAACCTCGCCCTCAACTGGAACCGCATCAACCCCGCAGAAGGCTTCAAACGCCTCTTCTCCACCAAAGGCCTCATCACCTCCGGAGTCGCCCTCCTCAAACTCTCAGTCATCATCGCCCTCACCTACGGCGTCGTGAAGGAAACGCTCTTCGACCCCATCTTCTACTCCGCCGTCGGACTGGAAAGAATTGCCGCCTTCATGGCAAGCGCTGCCTTCCGTATCGTCATCCGCGTCCTCCTCGCCCTCTGCCTGATCGCCGTCCTCGATTACGCCTACCAACACTACAAAACCAATAAAGACCTCATGATGACTAAACAAGAGGTCAAGGATGAACATAAGAACCAGGAAGGTGACCCCCTGCTCAAAGCCCAGCAGAAGGCACGTCGCCGCCAGGCTTCATTCCGCAAAATGATGTCAGATGTCCCTCAGGCCGATGTAGTTATAACAAATCCAACCCGCCTCGCCATCGCGATCCGCTACGACCGCCGCACCATGCGCGCCCCCCAAATCATCGCCAAAGGCTCCCGCCTGAACGCCAAGAAAATCCGCGAAATCGCCAAACAACACGGCATCCCCATCGTGGAAAACAAACCCCTGGCCCGACTCATGTTCAAATACGGAAAAGTGGGTGGCGAGGTTCCTGCTCAGCTCTATGCCGCCGTGGCGGAAGTACTCGCCTGGGTCTATCGCGTGAATGCCTATCGCTATCATAAGGAAGGAGCCCTGACGTAATATGCCTCCCTCCCGCTCCAGTCTCGGTCGCCTGCTGAAAAACGGCGACCTGCTGCTCACGCTCGGTATCTTTGGCACAGTCCTGCTGATGATCCTGCCGGTGCCACCCATGTTCCTGGACGGCTTCCTCGCCACCAGCATCGCCCTCTCCCTGCTCATCCTGCTCGTCATCCTCTACGTCAAAGACCCGGCCGACTTCACCGGCTTCCCCACTCTGCTGCTCTTCGTCACGCTGTTCCGACTCTCCCTCAATATCGCCTCCACCCGACTCATCCTGCTGGATGGCTTCGCCGGCAATATCATCGAGGCCTTCGGCAATTTCGTCGTCCGCGGCAATACCATCGTCGGCATCGTCGTCTTCGCCATCCTCGTCATCATCAATTTCATCGTCATCACCAAGGGTGCAGGCCGCATCGCAGAAGTCGCAGCCCGCTTCACGCTGGATGCCATGCCCGGCAAACAAATGGCCATCGATGCCGAACTCAACGCCGGTATCATCGATGAAAAACAGGCGCGGGATCGCCGCCGCAAGGTGGAACAGGAAGCCGACTTCTACGGGGCAATGGACGGCGCCAGCAAGTTCGTCCGCGGCGACGCCGTCGCTGCCATCCTCATTACTCTCATCAATATCCTCGGCGGTTTCGGCATCGGCATCCTCCAGCGCGGCATGTCCGTGACGGAATCCCTGCAGCGCTTCACCCTGCTCTCCATCGGTGACGGCCTGGTCTCACAAATCCCCGCCCTGATCACCTCGGTGGCCGCGGGTATCCTGGTCACCCGCGCAGCCGCCAAGGATGACCTCGGCAAGGAACTCGGCAAACAGCTGCTGCTCTACCCACGCGCCATGGTGATCCTCACGATCATGATGCTCGTCTTCGCTTTCGTGCCCGGTCTCCCCAGCATGCCGTTCCTCGTGCTCGCCGGCCTCAGCTTCTTCGTCGCCCGCTCCCTCCGCCTGCACCGCGATGCAGCCCCCGAAGAAGAACCATCCTCCACCACCCAAGCCGGCAAATCAGTCAGCGCCAAAGCCGCCGCCGCCGAAGCCAAGGAAAAGAACGGCCAGTCGGAAAAACTCGAAAACCTCCTCGGCCTCGATGCCATGCAGATCGAACTCGGCTACGGCCTGCTCGGCCTCGCCGATACCCGCAAAGGCGGGGACCTGCTCGAACGCATCACCGGTGTCCGCCGCACTTTCGCCCAGGAAATGGGAGTCATCGTCCCCCCCATCCGACTGCGCGA
Organism: Verrucomicrobiota bacterium; assembly: GCA_046047235.1. Taxonomy (GTDB): domain Bacteria; phylum Verrucomicrobiota; class Verrucomicrobiia; order Limisphaerales; family JAHDYP01; genus JBMTVN01. Next base: position 53,104 of record JBJOII010000003.1, read on the forward strand.
TAACCTCCAGCTCGGCACCACCCACTACCGCTTCATCATCAAGGGCAACGCCGTGGCCGAAGGCGAACTCATGCCCAACCACTGGCTGGCCATGAACGCCACCAACAGCCGCGTCACTCTCAAGGGCACCCCCACCACGGAACCCGTCTTCCAGCTCCCCGCCACCTGGATCACGGAAACAGAACGCAAAAATGCCGAAATCCACGGCTACACAGTCGTCGATGCCGCTTCGGTCATGGTCACGCACCTCTCAGAAACGGTCCGACGTCACTGCCACGAAATCCTCAGCCGCCAGGACGTCCAGGTGCTCCTCGATAATCTCAAGGAAACCCACTCCACCGTGGTCACTGAACTCATCCCCGGCCAACTCACGGTCGGCCACGTCCAACGCATCCTCCAAAACCTCCTCGCCGAAGGTATCTCCATCCGCAACCTCGCCGGTATCCTCGAAAAAGTCGGCGACCACGCCTCCATCACCAAAAACCCCGACGAACTCTCCGAACACGCCCGCAAAGCCCTCGGCGCACAATTGGTCAAACCCTTCCAAGGTGATGACGGTATCGTAAAAGCCATCACGCTCGAACCCACCCTCGAACAACAGCTCGCCCAAGGCATCCGCCAAACGCAATCCGAACTCTCCCTGGTCATGGAACCCGGCCTCGCCCGTCACCTCATGGAAAACCTCTCCAAACGCGTGCAGGAACTCCTCTCCGGCGGCCACCCACCCCTCGTGCTCTGCGCCCCGCAACTCCGCCTCGCGTTCCGCCGCTTCTTCGAATCCACCTTCGCCGACCTCAATGTGCTGGCCTACAACGAAATCCCCGCACGCGTGCAGATCCAGTCCAGCGCCACTATCCCCGCAACCCGATAATCCACCCACACCATGCAACTCATCCCCTTCATCGCCTCCTCCGCCGCCGAAGCCGTCACCCAAATCCGCGGAACGCTGGGCCCCGACGCCGTCGTCGTCCACGTGCGCCCCCTCCAGCCGGAAGGTATCTCCCGCCTCTGGCGCAAAGCCCGCTTCGAAGTCCTCGCGTATCGACCCGAAACCACCGGCACCCAGCTGGACCTGCGGTCCGATAGCCCCGCCCAGCCTGATAAATCCGCCGCCCGCCAACTCCTAACCCACAACGATAAACCTGAACCCGCTTCGCTCGAAAGCCTCGGAATCGGCTGCGAAGCCGGACCCGATAACCAGGAATCCGGCTGGCAACTCAGCCGTATCCTCGAAAGCTCCGGCTTCCTCGCCGTCAATGCCCAACGCGTCGCCGACCAAGTCCAGCGCGGACAAAAAGACAAACCCGCCCCAGGCATCCCGGAACAACTCGACCTCGCCAAAACCAAACTCTCCGAAATGTGGCGCCGCCCCATGGCCCCACTCGAAGATACGGTCCGCCCCCACGTGCTCATCGGCCCCCCAGGCGCCGGTAAAACAACCTGCCTCTGTAAATGGCTCACCCAAACGGTCCTGGTCCAAGGCAAAGCCGCCCGCGTCTGGCGACTCGACGGCAATACCGCCAATACCGCCGAAAACCTCGAAATCTACTGCCAAGCCCTCGGCGTCCCCGTCGAACGCTCCTGGCGCATCCTCGATAACCCCCAGGATGAAGTTCACTTTATCGATATCCCAGGCGTCGATTGGCGCAATGCCCAAGCAGTCCAGGAACTCTCCCGCCAAGTCCGTAGCTACCTCTCCCCCCAAGTCCATGTCGTCCTCAACGGAGCCTACGATACCCAACTCCTCCTCTCCCAAGTGCGCGCCTTCGGTACGCTCCCAGTCGAAGACCTCATCCTCACCCACCTCGACGAGGAAACCCGCTGGGGCAAATTCTGGAACCTTTCGCTCGGCACAAATTTCCCCGTCAGATTCCTGAGTGCCGGGCAAAACATACCCGGAGACTTCCTCCCAGCCACCCCCGAACAGCTCTTTAGCCGCCAGTTCAAATCCGCAAGTCGTTGATAATCAAGCCGTCAACAAACCAACAACCCAACTGGCAAGCGGTCTGCTAATTCCTCCACGAAGACTACGTAACCATGAAACGAATGATGTTAACCGGCGCAATCCTCGGCTTCGCTTCCGGCATCGGTCTGGCCTGGCACAATGGCCTCCCCATGCAGGAAGCGTTCTGGCACGCCTGTATCGGTGCCTACGTCGGCGGCATGCTCCTGCGCTGGTGGGGCAGCATCTGGTTTCGGGAACTTCGCCAGTCGTATCAGGAGCGCCTGGCCGCCATGGCAGCGGCCACCGAGGCAGCTGAAAACTCAACTGATCAACCCCTCGCAGGTAGGTGATCATGACTACTACGCTTGAACCCCCCACCCAGACCGAACACACAACGGCCACCAACGCCGCCGACCAAACCCAAATCTGGCGGCGCTACGCCCAAGCCGGCCAAGGCAGCCCGCTCGAAGGCGAACTGGTAGAACGCTACCTCCCCCTCGTCAAAACGGTCGCCGGCCGCATCGCCCTCACGCTGCCCAACCATATCGATGTCCAGGACCTCCAAAGCGCCGGACTAATCGGCCTGCTCGATGCCCTCCGCCGCTTCGATCCCAATAGCGGTGCCATCTTCGAAAGCTACGCCCGCCTCCGGATCCGTGGCGCAATCCTCGATGAACTCCGCCGCCTCGACTGGGTCCCCCGCTCGGTGCGCGACAAAGCCCGACGCGTCCAGGACGCCATGCAGGAACTGGAACAACGCCACGGTGGCATCCCCACCGAATCCCAAATGGCCAAGTCGCTCGATATGTCGGTCAACGATTACCAGTCCCTGCTGGATGAAATCAAACCGGCCACGTTCGTCTGCCTCGACTCCGCACGACGCCAGGATTCGGAAGATGGCAGCACACACTACGAATCCGTACAGGATGATCACCAGCCCGACCCCAGCCTCAAGGCCGCACAACACGAGATGGCTCAAATGGTGGTCGACCGCCTTGAGATGCTCCCCGAAGCCCAGCGCAAGGTACTGGCCCTTTACTACTTCGAAGATATGCGCCTCCGCGAAATCGCCGAGGTCTTCGGCGTCACGGAATCCCGCATCTGCCAAATCCACTCCCAAGCCATCCTCGCCATCAAAGGCTTCCTAAAACGACAGGACCCCGAAGCAACACATCCTGTCTAAAACCAACACCACTCCATGATTGTCATTATCGGTTCCATCATCGTTCTGGGTTCGGTCCTCGGTGGTTTCATGATGGCCGGCGGAAACGTCAGCGCCCTCATGCACCTCTCCGAATTCATCATCATCGGTGGTGCCGCCCTGGGCGCACTCGTCATCATGTCGCCCGCCAAGGTCATCAAGGACCTCATCCACAGTATCCTCGCCTCGCTCAAAGGCGCCCCCTATAACCGCAAATCCTACGAAGACCTCTTCCGCGTCCTCTACGAACTCTTCATGCTCGGACGCCGCAACGGGATGATCGCCCTCGAGGAACATGTGATGAACCCCGAGACAAGCAGCATCTTCACTAAATACCCCTCCTTCGCGAACAATAAGCCCGCCGTCGAATTCCTCTGCAACGGCCTGCGCCCCGTCATCGATGGCAAAATCAAACCCGACCAGCTCAAGATGGTGCTGGAAATGGAAATGGACTGCATGGAAGAAGAACATCAACACCCCGTCGATGTGCTCTCCAAGGCCGCCGATGCCATGCCCGGTTTCGGAATCGTCGCCGCTGTCATGGGTATCGTCATCACCATGGGCTACATCTCCGGCGAAATTGAAGAGATCGGCCATAAGGTCGCCGCCGCCCTCGTCGGAACTTTCCTCGGGATCTTCATCTCCTACGGCTTCATGAACCCGCTGGCCGTAAACATCAATTTCAACAACGCCTCGAACATGACCTACATGCGCTGCATCGCCAGCGCCATCACCGGCTTCGTCAGCGGCATGGCCCCCATGATGGCCGTTGAACTGGCCCGACGCTCTCTGGGATCCGATGTCCGCCCCACCGCCGACGGACTGGAAACCATGCTCAAGGAAGCCACCGCCGGAGCCAAATAAACCAGCACACGCTATGTCCAAGAAGAAACATGGTCACCACGGAGGAGCCTGGAAGGTCGCCTACGCCGATTTCGTCACCGCCATGATGGCCCTCTTCCTCGTGCTCTGGCTCACCGCCCAGGACGAGAAAATCAAGGAAGCCGTGGAACGCGCCTTCCGCCACCCCTTCAACGGTCTCAGCGACTCCTCCGGCCTCGTACCCAACAAAAACGCCAAACCCTCCAGCCAGGAATCCCCCGGCAAGTTTCAGGACAAATCCATCGTCGAACTCACCGAAATGCTCAAACGCGTCCAGGAAATGCTCCAGGAAAGCGATGAACAAAACGGCCGCCCCTTCGATATCGAGGAAACCGAGGACGGAGGCATCAAACTCAGCCTCTTCGACCGCTCACGCCGACCCATCTTCGAACCCCAATCCTGCGACCTGACTGAATATGGCGACTGGGTGATGTCAACGCTCGCCTGGACCATCGCCGAAAGGGAGGGGAAGAAAAAGGAAGGCATCGATATCGCCATCGCGGGCCATACGGAAACCGGCGGCGAACCCCAACGCGAAAACTACACCAGCTGGGAACTCTCGGCCGATCGCGCCAATGTAGCCCGCCGGCGACTGCTCTACTTCGGTGTCAGCCCGAATTCAATCAGCAAGGTGTCGGGATATTCTGATACAGTGCCCATGCCCAATAGCGACCCCGCCGATGAATCCAACCGCAGGGTCACGGTGCTCATCCATCTCATCGATACCAAGGTCTACTCGGCCTCCGCCGGCATCTCCGGCTAAGCCAACCCCACCCCGCCATGCCCGAATCCCCCACCCCTCCCAACCCCCATAACCGGGCCGCCGCCATCGCCGCTGCCATGACGCAGCGCCCCGGCACCAACCCGCCCGGCGATGCCCAAGGCCAAAACGGCGTCTTTACCCCGCTCCCCTCAGGTGCCCCCGTCCGCAATGGCACCACGTTCCGCCTCAAAGTCCTCTCCGGAGACCAGCCCCAAGCTTTCAAGAGCCTGCAAAACCCCGCCAACAAACCCAAGGCAGACTCCCCAACAGAGGATGCCGCCGAGCATAAACACGACCCCAAGGTCTCGCTCCAACGCACCGGCCAACACGTCACCGGCGCCCGTATCGAATGCTCCTGCGGACAAGTCATCGATCTCTCGTTCACTCTCGAAGCTCCTTCCCCCAGTTAAACCAGTTCACGCCCAGCCTCCCGTAATCAGGACGCACTCTAGCAGTCCCGAATACGGGAATGGACGTCAACCCGCCCCATGCTATGTTTTTAGCCATGTTGTATCGCTCGACCCCGGCCCGCACACTGCCTGCACTTGCCGTACTCATCACAGGCATCTCCCTCCAGGCCCAACCGCTCCCCACCCCATCCCCCATCCCCCTCGCCCCTCCACCATCCTTCCCCACCATCACCCGAACCCCGCTGCCCGACTCCCCCGCCCTGCGTCCGCAAGGCCCGACCCTCTACTCAATCGGTGACCCCACCGGTGAAGAACAACTCTACCTCGAATACATCAACCGCGCCCGCGCCAATCCACCCGCCGAAGGCGTGCTGCTCGCCAATACCACCGATCCCGAAGTCACCTCCGCCTACGATTTCTTCGGCGTCAATCTCGTCACCATGATGAACGAGTTCGCCGCCATCAGTCCCGCACCCCCTCTCTCCTTCAATGCCCAACTGATCGAAGCCGCCCGCCTGCACAGCGGTGACATGTTCACCAACGTCTTCCAGGGACACTACACCTGGAACCCCGCCACCGGTGCCATGGACTCCTCCAAAAGCCCCGGCTACCGCATGGACCTCGTCGGCTATAACTGGAACTCCTACGGCGAAAATGTGTTCAGCTACGCCAAATCCGCCTGGCACGGCCACGCCGGTTTCGAAGTCGACTGGGGCTTCGGCCCCGCCGGCATGCAAGGACCCCCGCGCGGACACCGCGAAAGCATCCATAACCCCAATTTCAGGGAAGTCGGAATCGGCATCGTCTCCGGTAGCAACGAGGTCAACTCCAACCCGCCCCGTGACCCGGTCGGCCCCAGCCTCGTCACCCAGGACTTCGGCACCCGCGCCAACCTGAACCCATTCATCACCGGCGTCGCCTACTACGACCTCGACGAAGACGGCGCCTACGACGCCAATGAAGGCATCGGCGGAGCCACCATCGAAGTCGCCGGTTCCCAATACCACGCCATCACCGCCAACTCCGGCGGTTACTCCGTCCCCGTCCCGCCAAACCAGTCCCACTCCGTCACGTTCAGCGGTACAGGCTTCACCACCGACAACCGCACAGTCCCCGTCAACACCAGCAACGTGAAGGTGGATTACGCCCTGCCCTATCCCGAACCCACGCTGTCCGGCCCCGCCCAACTCGGTGTAGGCGCCACCGGCACCTACACGTTCAACGCCGTGGGAGGCGCCACCAACTACCGCTGGTCCAAGGCCCTGCTCGCTCCCTATGACGCCGTCGAAGGCGCCGAAAACGGCTCCGCCCACCTCGGCGTGGCCATCTCCCCCGGCTACCCTCTGATCACTTCCACGGTCAAAGCCTCCGGAACTTCATCGTTCCACCTCGCAACCCCCGAAGCCGAACCCCAAGCCTTGGTACTCAACACCACAATCCAACCACAAACCGGTGCCGAACTGGTCTTCGCCAGCCGCCTCGGCTGGGCAACAACCGGCCAGATCGCCCACGCTCAAGTCTGGGACGACGCCCAACAAGCCTGGGTCGATGTCTGGACCCGCACCGGCACCGACACAGCCGGCCAAACCTCGTTCCAAACCATCACCGCCTCCCTCGCTGACTTCGTCGGCGAAGTCATCTACATACGCTTCTATTATTCAGTCTCAGGGGGCTACTACCCCCAAACCGATAACGGCGTCGGCTGGTACATCGACGACATCCGCTTCAACAATTGCTCCAGCCTCGAATCCTCCGTCACTAAGGAAATTGCCTCACCTTCCATCAGCTTCACCGGCGATGCCGAAGGCACCTACCTGCTCCAGGCCCAGCCACAAATCTCCGGTCGCTGGTTCCCCATGGGCCCCGTCACTCTCGTCACCGTCAGCACCGCAGTCATCCCACCTTCCGTGTCCATCGGCACCATCCAGCTCACCAACCCCAACACCGCCCGCATCGAGTGCCTCGTCGAAAATGGCCCGCCCTCCAGTATCCAACTCCAATACTCCAACGACAACGGCACCACCTGGACCACAGACCCCTCCCTCCAGGCCCAGGAAATCACCCCCGGCTCCCACTACGCCTTCGAACTCACCCCGCCCATCGGCACACCGACCTCCGGCGCCCAACTCTACCGCATCCGCATCGAGTAGTCCCCGCTACCCGCTTCGCCCAGTAGCCAGAAGAGCGGAGAGAGCATAGCGGACACGCCGTCGCTCCGCCCTTTGCGCTTGCCGCTGCTGCCCCATCGAAATCGCGATCGGGATCGCTATCGGGATCGAATGCTGAAGTTCCCAGTCGCAGGAAGCAGGATACCGGATATCGAAGATCGGACATCGCCCCGAGCGACCGAAGACCCGGGGCGCGCTTACCCCTTACCGCTTACCCCTTACCGCTTACCCCTTACCGCTTACCCCTTACCGCTTGCCCTCCGCCCTCAGCCCTCAGCGCTCTGCGCTCTGCGCTTTCCGCTTTCCGCTTGCCGCTTACCGCTCTGCGCTCTGCGCTCAGGGCCACGGCAACGAATACGTCTTCACGTTCGTGAAGAATTTCATGGCCTCACTCACGCCCTCTTTCACTCCGTTGCCAGAATCCTTGATGCCTCCGAACGGCGACGTCTCGATCCGGTAACCCGGCTGTTCCCAGATGTTCACGGTCCCCACACGCAACCCTTCAATGAACGCCTGCATCCGGCGGAAATCATTCGTGCAGACTCCCGACGACAAACCGAACGGCGTGCTATTGGAAATGCGCATGACTTCCTCGTCGTTGTCCGGCACACGCACGATGGGAACGATCGGCCCGAAAGTCTCCTCCATGACCAGTTCACTTTGATGCGGCACGAAGTCGACCACGATCGGCGGCAGCAGGGCGCCCTTGCGACCCGGATCATAGAGGACCTTGGCCCCCTGCTCTGCGGCCAGATAGACCCGCTTCTCGAACAACTCCGCCGCCCTGGCATGAATGACACAACCCAGCTCAGTCGCCGGATCCATCGGATCCCCAAACCGGATCGCCTTCGCCTTGGTCAGCACGAGCGGAACGAATCGATCCGCCACGCTTTCCTGTACCAGAATGCGCTTCACCGCAGTGCATCGCTGACCCGAATTCCCCGTTGCACCCGCCACCGCAATGGTCGCCGCCTTCTCCAGGTCCGCATCGTCCAGATCGTTCAGGATGATCAGGGGATCGTTGCCTCCCAGCTCCAAGGCCTGCCGCTTGTACACCGCCTTCGACGCAATCATCTTCCCCACCGGCACACCACCCGTGAAGGTGATGATGTCGATGTTGGGATTGGTGATCATTTCATCGCCAATGTCCTTCGGCCAACCGGTAACAACTTGGAACATCTCCGGAGGCAGACCGGCTTCATACAGGAGATCCGCCAGTGAAAGGGCCGTCAACGGAGTCAGCTCGGTCGGCTTGCACACCATGCAGTTGTTGGTGGCAATCGATGGCGCCACCTTGTGACTCACCATGTTCAACGGATGGTTGAACGGGGTGATGGCTGAGATGGCCCGCACCGGTTCGCGCTTGGTGTAAATCTTCCGCTGCTTCCCGTTGTGCGTCAGGTCGCAGGAAAAAATCTGGCCGTCGTCCTGCAGCGTCTGCGCCGCAGCAAAGGTATACACATCCTGCGCCCGCTTGGTCTCGTAAATGGCATGCTGCCAGCAAATGCCCAGTTCCAAGACCAGCCACTTGGCCAGAAACTCGCGACGCTCCCCGATCAGCTCACCCGTGCGCTTCAGGATCCGGCTGCGCTCGTAACGCGTCAGCTTCGACTCATACGCCGCCGCTATCTCAAACGCACGACGCGCATGCTCCGCCGTCCCCGCCGGAACGGTCCCCACAACCTCGTCGGTATACGGATACCGCACCTCAATCCGTTCCCCGGTAAAGACCTTCTCCCCACCAATCCGCATCCCTTCGTTCCGGATCTCAATACGACTCATAGCTGCTCCTCGATATCAAAGCGCCGCCGCGCGCGTGGCATAAAAGAACCCGTCAAAGTTCCGCAACTCCGGAGCATTCGGCACCTCCAACACGCGGTTCACTATAAACGGCACCTCCTGCTCGGTCAGCCCGCCATGGCTGCGCAACGGCTCCTTCAACGCCGCCAAGTCATGCCGGTGCTCCGACGTCCCCAACGTCATGTTCTCACCCGAGATGATCACCACATCCCCAATCCGGTCCGCCGGCAACTCATAGCGCCTCACGGCCTCCGCCCGGTCCACCACGTCAATAATCTCCGGGACCGCCCTTAGCCGCTCCATGATCGCCCCACAATCCGACCCCGCCGGCAAATACGCCGTCGCAAACGAACCCAGCGCACCGTGATGCACCACATACGGATCGGTGATCGGCAGGATCACCCGCGCCTTCGCCTCCCCCAGCCACTCGTCAAACAGGTCCTGCAAATAAATCACCCGCGGCCCACCCCGCTCATCATGCTTCGGCTTCATCCCGTGATCCGCCGTCACCACAATCGCCGCCCCCAAGGCATCCAACTCAGCCAAATACCGGTCGAACATCGCATAAAAATCCTTCGCCCCCTGCTCCACCGGCGAAAACTTGTGCTGAATGTAATCGGTCGTCGATAAATACATCACGTCCGGCTTCCACTCGCGCGCCAGCTTTACCCCGGCCGCAAATACAAACTCAGACAACCCCGCAGAATACACCTCAGGCACCGCCATCCCCAACCACTCGTCCGCCCTGTCAATGCCGTTGGCCGCCTTCGTCGCCTGATCCGACCGCTCCGACGAAAAGCAAATCGCCCGATCCTCCCCAAACTCCAAACCCGCCCCCAACAACGCCCGAAGCTTGTCCTTCGCTGTCACGACGGCCACACGCGCCCCCGCCCGATAAAACTGGCTGAACACGGTCGGCGCCCGCAGGAACCGCACGTCGTTCATCATCACTTCCTCCCCGGTCTCCGGCTCAAACAGATAGTTGCCACAAATCCCGTGCACCACCGGCGGCCGCCCCGTCGCAATCGACAGATTGTTCGGATTGGTAAATGAAGGAATCACCGAGTGCGCCCGCCGGTCCGTGCCCGTTTCCCGAATGCGTTTCAGGGTCGGCATCAAACCCTCCGCAATCGCCACATCGAGATACTCCGGTTCACAGCCATCCAGACAAATCACAATGGCGCAGGTCTTGGGTCCAGGATAGGTGCGACCGTTTGCCGTCACCTCAGATGGAATGGTCATGTCGTTAAAAAAGTCGGTTAAACCAGAAGCCACCGACCGTAGTGATCCGCGCTGTCCCGCTCAAGGACAAAGCCCCCCCGACCCAGGCGAGACCGCGCCCGGGCATGGTTCGAAGAATACCCACCCGTCGTCTCCATCCAGGTTATCCAGAAGTTCACTGCCAGCGCCCTGCGTAAACCCACACCGGGAATCCATGAGCACAAGAATACGCCATAAACCACCTCCCGTGCTCTGCCCGAAGACAGAGGCCAACCCCCTGTTCATCACTTCCAGTTCCCGCCAAACCCCGATCTGGCGAATCCGTCAGATCAGCCTGATCTACACCATGCGCCAATCGAGCTGCAACACCCGAAGAACAGTGCCAGCGTGTGGGCCTTCACAGCCCCACCCTACGGCTTGATCTTCTGGAACAACGCGGTCAGCCGGGTGCGATACATCTCCACGATCTCACCCTGCACATCACCCAGCGGCTTGACCGGGACAAGGTCCATAACCTCCGCAGATGCGAGCCCGGATTCCAGCAGCGTGCGCGTCGCGCCGCAAAGGGTTCGCTTCAGTGCAGGCACAACCTCCTCCTCCGTTAAGCCAAACCCGGCCGCCAGCTCGCGCAGCACCTGCATCTGAAACCAGAAATAGGTCGGCCCCATGCCGCTCAAAAGCGCGTAGCCCTCAAGCTTGGTCTCGTCCACTTCGGGGTGCTCCCCCAACGGAGCAAACAACGACACCACCTCGTCACGGTCGCCAGCAGGAAGCGATGACGAAAAAGCCATGGGATTGTAGCCGGCACCAATCAGGGAGGGCGCGTTCGGAATGATGCGCACGATTCGATCGAACCCGCCAAGCATCGATGACAGCTTCGCAAACGTAAACTTGGGGGCCAGCGAGACCATTACGGCGTTCGCTTTGAGCACCGGCCGGATCTGCGTCAACACCTCGGGAATCACCGGAGGATGCACCGCCAGTATGACCAGTTCCCGGGTGGCCGCCTCAAGGTTGTCAGCGGGAGAGATCGCAAGCTTCGGAAACCTCTCCCTGAGCCCCGCCAATGCGTCCGGACCCGGATCACTCACCACGATGCCCCGGGGCATCTGCCCGGCATGCTGAAGTCCTTGCAAGAGGATGCGCACTACGCGTCCTCCGCCAATAAAACCAATGGTTCGGTGGGTCATAATTCACCTTGGGTTAGTCGGATTCCGTTACATAGGTCAGCCATACAACGTTTACCGTTACGCCAAGCCGCGCAACCCCGCCTTCCACAGCCTCACCCCCGCCCGCTCTCATCCTCCCTCAACTCCCCGCTTCAGCCGTCGAACGTCTCCAACAGCTGCTCCAGCTGCTCAGGACCAACCGGCTCCTTCCTCGTCCACGGGATCAGGACGCATCGACTCGAGAGGGTGTCAGCGACTTCCCGGATGAACGGGATCTCGTTCCTCCCCCGCGCCATAAGAACCGGATCGCTGCTGGAACAACGGGAGAAACTCTGGTTCACCACCCAGGCCCAAGGCTCGATCCCAGCCCGCCGAAGATCCTCCTGCAACGCCGCCGCTTCATGCACCGGTGTAGGCTCCGGCAAGGTCACCACCAGAATACGCGTAAACCCGGGATCACGCAGCCTCGGCAACAGCTCCCGCACTTCCTCCGGCAGATCGCTGGTGTTGCGCGAAACCTCGCGATGATACGCCTCAGTAGCATCCAGCAACAACAAGGTGTGGCCCGTGGGCGCAGTGTCCAGCACCACAAATCCGTCCCTGCCTCCAGCCACCATCCGCGCAAAGGCCCGGAACACCGCCACCTCCTCCGTGCACGGTGAACGAAGGTCCTCTTCCAGCAGCGCGCGACCCTGAACATCCAGACCGGCTCCCGCCGTAGCCATCACTTGCTCCACATAAGCCCGGGTCTCAACCGCTGGATCAATGCGGCTCACCTCCAAACCGGGTATGGAATCCCCCGCCACCGCCGCCACATGGGCCGCAGGATCGGTCGTGCTGAGATGTACCTTCGCACCCCGTCGCGCCAGCGCCATCGCAATCGCGGCCGCCACAGTGGTCTTGCCCACACCCCCCTTGCCCATCGTCATCACCACGCCACGACCCACCCCCAATAGATCATCCACTAGGGCCGACAAGGCCCCAATTGCCGGGATGCCGTTGCCGTCCTCCACCATAAGGGACTCCGTCGCTTCCGCGGCCACAGACGCAAGCCGACGCAAGGCCGGGATGCCCACCAGGTTATGGGCCTGAAGCGGCACCTGCACCGACGGCAGCGCCGCCAGCTCCGCCGACATGCCCCCCAAAGCACCGCGCCCACGCTCCTCCAAGGCCGTCGCGTATGCATCGCGCCTGTCACTGGCACGGAAGATCCCGTTGATCAGCAGTCTCTGGTTCTGCATCCCCAGCGCAGCCAACTCCCCACGCGTCCGATCCGCTTCACGTAAGGCCGCCGGCTGGGGACGACTCACCAGAAACAACGTTGCCCGGCGCGCATCAGCCAAGGCCGCCACCGACCCCTCATACAACCGCCGTTGGGCCTGTAAACCCGACAGCGGTCCGAGGCACGAGGTGCCAGTCGTGTTCGTCTGCATGAAACCCGTCCACGCAGCCGGTAGCTTCAACAGCCGCAGCGTATGACCCGTCGGCGCAGTATCGAAAACCACATGGTCATACTCCCGGGTGAGCCCCGGATCTCCCAGCAACAAGGTGAACTCATCAAAGGCCGCAATCTCCAAGGTGCACGCCCCCGAGAGCTGCTCCTCCATGCTCCGAACCGCCGCATCCGGCAACACCCCGCGATACGGCCCCACCAAACGCTCACGATACGCCGCCGCCGCCGCCTGCGGATCAATGTTCAGGGCCGACAATCCAGTCACCCCCGCAATCGGTGTCGGCTGCCCGGACAGGCTTTCACCCAGCACCTCGTCCAGGTTCGACGCAGGATCGGTACTCACCAGCAAGACCCGTCGACCCGCATCCGCCAACGCCACCGCCGTCGCACAAGCCAACGATGTCTTCCCCACACCCCCCTTCCCGGTAAAAAACAGGTAAGGCGTCGGCAACCTCAGGATCTCAGCAAGCGGTCCAGTCATGGCTTAGCAGCATCCGGAATCAGGTGAACAGCAACAACCGCCCCCCGCGTTGCGGGTAGGATCCGGACGCAACAACAACGGGTCAAACGCCGGAAGTTCAGGCAGCTTGACCCCCGCCCAGCGCGCCATCTCCCTCCGGCCCGGATAACTCCCCACACTCGCCACCGCCCCATCCACCAGCACCAGCGGCAGACAATCGGTTCCCTGCTCAGCCAACGTCGCCTTCACGATGTCACTCCCCGCGAATGCCGCCGGTGCCTGCGCCAGATTGTAGCGCTCAACCACAACACCCTGCGATTTCAGCCAATCCAGATCCGCCGCAAATTGCACCAGCTTCGGGTCCACATTGGGTCCGCACACGCCCGTCGAACAACACATGGCCGGGTCGTAGACCTCCAGCCTGACCGGAGACTTGGCCGCTCCTGTAGCGGACTCACCCACGCTCCCGGTATCCGCTTTGCGTGCCGTGATCTCCAGGCTGGTGATGTAATCGGCCGGCCCCGTGCCTTCAGGTAACTCCGCCGCAATCTGCCGATAAACGGGATCCCGCCAGTCCACCATCCCCTCTACATAGCCGGTTCTCCGCGTCAGTACGATATCCACCAACCCGGCCTCTCTCGCCATGCGCTCACTCTCGGAAACCAGCACCGCACCGGCAATACAACCAATCCGGGCCTCCACCATCCCCAGCACCTCCGCCGGCAATGACCTCAGCAGCGCCAGATCCGAAACCGCAACCCGCCCCCCAGGCTTCAATACCCGCGCCACCTCCCGCCACACCTGCGCCTTGTCCGGCGACAGGTTGATCACACAATTCGAAATCACCACGTCCACCGATCCATCCGCCACCGGCAAATGCTCAATCTCACCCAACCTAAACTCCACATTGTCCAAACCGGAATGCTCCCGGTAAACGGTAATGTTCCTCCTCGCCTTCGCCAGCATGTCCGGAGTCATGTCGACCCCAATCACCCGCCCCTCAGCCCCCACCTTCCGCCCGGCTATAAACACGTCAAACCCACCGCCACTGCCCAGATCCAGCACCACCTCCCCGGGGCGAAGCGCCGCCAGCGCATTGGGGTTGCCGCACGAAAGCCCCATATTCGCACCCTCAGGCAAGACAGACAGCTCCTCTAGGGAGTAGCCCACATGCCGCGCCAGCGTCTCCGGATCACAGCCCCCCCCGTCACAACACCCCCCACCTCCGCTCCGCCGATCGCTGCCCCCGTTCGCAACCTGACTGTACCCCGTGCGCACCATCTCGCGCACAGCTTCAGAATCCAACTTGGACGTGGTCATGGGTCTTCCTTTCTATGGGGCCCTCAACAGGACGTCTGGCAGGGTTTCAATGAACCGACGGATCTCGTCCCGCACCCGGCGATACACCGCCAGCTTCTCCTCCCCGTCAGGCAGCTCCTTCGTCAACTTCGGCGGATCCTCAAACCCGTGATGCACCACCTTGGCCTTGCCAGGAAAAACCGGACAATGCTCGTTCGCATGGCCACATACGGTCACCACATAGTCAAACTCCACCGCACCCATGTCTTCCAAGGTCTTGGAATACTGTTGGCCTATCGCCACACCCGCTTCAGCCATGACCTTCATGGCATGCGGATTCATGCCGTGCTTCTCAATCCCGGCCGAATACGGCTCGATCTCATCACTCTTCAGATGACGGGCCCAGCCCTCAGCCATCTGGCTGCGGCACGAGTTCCCGGTGCATAAAAACAGCACCTTCATTTTGTGCATTGTTTGCGACATAAATCAGCAGGGTTGCATTTCAAAACTTGCTTCAGACGCTTCCGGTCTCCAGCTACACGCGCGTCCTTCGCCAAAGACCGCTCCACCCAGTCCAAGGCCTCGCGCACCGCCGGCGCCGCCTCGCCATCCGGCAACGCGTAATACACCCAGCGCCCCTCCTTGCGGCAGCTCACCAGCCCCGCCTGCTTCAACAGGTAGAAATGCTTGGACATCGTGGACTGCGCGAGACCAAACAGCTCCGTAATCTGACACGCGCATAACTCCCGCTCCCGCAACGCCAGCAACACCCGGATCCGGGTCGAATCCGCCAGTGCCTTGGTGATGTTCATGAACTCGCGCATCGCAGTCTTATATTTCGTCGTTTGGCGAAATGTAAAATGGATGCAAGACTCGGCCATGTCAAGCAACACCGCCACATCACCCGCCGCGCTTCGAGAGTGACGACACGACCCCGCCACGCTAGTCTGCCCCTCATGTCCCCCTCCAAGTGGTGTCGAAACAAAACGGCGCTCGCGTCGCTCGGACTTCTGCTAAGCCTCCCGCTGCCTGCCGCCCCCACCCCCACCCCCGCCTGGCAGGGCGTCCACCTCATGGCCCCCGGCGCCTCCGGCATGCCCCTCCTGGAAAAGGCCGTCTCCGGCCCGCTCTCAAACCTCGGAGTCAATGTCGTCATCCTAGAAATCGGATACGGCTACGCCTTCACCTCCCACCCCGAACTCGCCCGGCCCGGCGGCATCACCCGGGAACAGGCCCGGTCGCTGGCCAAAGCCTGCAACGACAAAGGCATCCGGCTCATCCCCCTCTTCAACTGCCTCGGACACCAGTCCTGGGCCAAAACCACCCACCCACTCCTCACCCAATACCCCGAGTTCGACGAAACACCCGATATCCCCACGGACAATCCCGACATCTACTGCCGCAGCTGGTGCCCCCTGCATCCCAAGGTCAACAACGTCGTCTTCGCACTGCTGGACGAACTGATCGAAGCGTTCAATGCCGACGCACTCCATGTCGGCATGGACGAGGTCTTCCTCATCGGTCATGACCAATGCGAACGCTGCCGGGGCAAAGATCCGGCCGATCTGTTCGCACGCGCCGTCCATGACCTGCACCAACATCTCGTAGGAACCAAAGGCGTGGAGATGCTGCTCTGGGGAGACCGCCTCATCGATGACAACGTCATGCGCTATGGCGAATGGGAGGCTAGCCGAAACGGCACCGCAGCCGCAGTCGACAAAATCCCCAAGGATATCGTCATCTGTGACTGGCACTACGAGAAACGGGAAAGCTACCCCTCCATTCCGTTCTTCCTGGACAAAGGATTCCGCTGCTGGCCATCCAGTTGGCGCAACAAGGAAGCCGCCCTCGCCCTGCAGGCACACGCACGCGAACAAAACCATCCCCGCATGCTCGGTCACCTCTGCACCACCTGGAGCGGATCAGAAAGCCTCGCCAAAGTGCTCCTGCAGGAAGCTGACGATAACAACCGCTACCACCAGGCCCGCCAGCTCGCCGACGTGCTAAACGCCTGCTTCGGCACTGCGGAACGCTGACCCATATCGTCGTCATATCGTCGTACTCATATCGTCGTCGGACCACGGCAAACTATTGCCGTGGAACGTGTTAACACGATTTAACCCCCTTAAAACGGCCTATGGGCCGCTTTTTGGGCCTGTTTTGCGGCCCATACGAGCAGGCAGGAGGATCGAACAGCATGGAGCGCTTTTTGACCCCGAAAAGGGCTCCATAGGCCCCAAAATGACCACTTAAACGGGGATACCTTGCTGGACATCAAGATGTTACCGTGGTCCGAGGACGAAGGGTAAGCCCTGGGACAGCCGGGAATATGCAGAACGGGTCATCAAAACATCACGTCCGCTGAACAATAGGCGTACGCCGTGTCGCCACGTTCAATAGCGCTCGGCACATTCCGGATGAACTCGCCGGCAAACAAGTAGGCACCCCCCACCTCCAGGCCCACGTTGCCAGGAAGCACTGACCAGCGCAGCCGCGCCTCCAGTTGATGGCCCACAAACGACCCTGAATTCCCCGAGGGATCACGCAAACCACTGGTCGTCCATGCATCCCGTTTGGAAGCAAGCCAGTAGGGCCGGTAACTCACCATGGCGTCCAACGGCTTCGTCGGCCGGGCGCTAAAACGCACGCCCGGCGACTGAATGTTGGATCGGGCAAACGCCCCGTAAATTCCCGTCGGCCCATGCTCAAACCGTCGCGCACCGAAAAGCGTATCAAACCGGTTGTTGCGCGAATCCGTCGGGTCGTCGTCTCCACTGGCATAATCGTAGAGCAAAGCAACGCGCGGAGCCCAGGCTGCCCCCAGGGTGTAACCCAGCTCCGCATGCCCGAAATACGCCAGATGATCCAAATCCCGCGATGTAACGCTGTTGCGCAGGTTCCCCGCCTGCAACACCGCCTCCATATCAAAATCCCATCGTTCCCTGCCCGGCTTACGCAACAACCTCACACCCGGCGTGTAATAGTTGCGCTTCAGTAAAGGCAAACCCGCCGAGTTATCCTCATGCAGCCCGAAGACATAAGCCTCCCCGGTGCTCCCCGCAACCAGCCCCGGCAACTCCGCATGCAGACCCCAGAATCGGTAATCAAAGTTCTCGTGATCGATCTCAATATCGTTGTCCAGCAAGGACACCGGATCCCGTGGCATCCTCCTGACGGGAAGTACGTAAAAAGCGCGAAAGACAGGACCCTCCCGTAGCCGCCACTCATAATCCAAACCCGTGAAGGCGTTGATCGTGTTGCGAAACCTGTTCCGCGCAACCAGCCTTCGACTTCCCACATCCATGGTCTGACGCCCAAACCGAAATTCACTGCTGCTCTCCCCCACAAAAGGCCCCTCCAACCGAAGCGACCCGTAGACTTGAAGCGGCTCCAGCGCGTTGACAATCGTCGTGTTAATGGGCGTACCCAAATCAGCCAGCTCCTGACGAGAGTCCACCATCTCCCCCACCACACTGACCCGCTCAGCCTTCGCTTCCATCCTCAGCGTGGTGCGGAACGCCAACACCTGATCCCCCCCGGATCGCAACGCCCTAAACTGCCCATCCAACGTCTCATACCGCGCACGGTGCGTGCCACTCACATCCAGCCACCCCGGCAAGCCCACGGCATCAGATAACCGCCAGGGACCCGCCTCGTTCGTGCCGGCTGCCGATAGATGGCCCGGCATATGACCACCACCAATCAGCAAGGTGCAGAATAACAGAAAGCTGATACGCATCGCTGTGTTCATATCACGACAGGACAAACCCCAATGCCAACAGCTAATTGCAAACCACCCGGTATCCCATCTCCCATCTACCTCCGCCCTCGGCGCTCTGCCCCCCACCGTCTCCCCTCTCCTCTCTACCCTCTTCCTGCATCGCGGACGCCCGCGATGCAAGGGGAATTAAGACTTGATCATTCTTAAAGTTAGAACGCATGGTGCAACGCTAAGGTGGCTAATGCGTTCTCGGTCACGGGTGTATCATGAAAAACCTACTTGTACCCTGCATTGTCGCTGCGCTCAGCCTCACCAGCGCAGCATCACTGGCTCAAACTGTCTCCGATTCTTTCGATGACAACTCCCGCGACGGATCGCTCTGGCGAGACCCCGAAGTGTTCGTCGGTAACGGATCGCTGCTGGAACAAAACGGACGATTGGAATGGGTCGCGTCGAACTCTTCCGAGAACGAAGTTGGACAGGGACTCCTGACCTATCCCAACTACAATTCCCCCTGGCAGCTCGAGATGGTTGTCGCCGTCGAAACCTCCAACTTCTCCTCACCCGGCCAGACCGGCAGCATCGCCATCACTGTTGGAAGTTCCCTGCTGAATGATGATTACCTGGAGTTCGGGCTGGGTGCCGGTGTACTGCCCGGCATCAGCGACAACCAAGCCCTGTTCACCAGTGCCTACGACGGCTCGAAACTCTACGAACCCACCCCCTCTTTCGGTCAGTTCCCCATCGCAATAGGACTGCGCTTAACCTACGACCCCACGACACGCCTGATCCGCATGTACTATGATCAGGACACCGACAGCACCGACGGTGAATGGACGCTGTTCCAAGCCTATACCATCGACGGATCTACCCGGGACGGCGCCGAGACCATGAACCTCGGCATGAGCGCCAACGACTTCTTCTGGTTCGAGATCATCGCCCACTCCGAATCCTCCGCCATGCCCGCAGGTTCAGCCTGGCTGGATAACTTCTCCCTCCACGTCGGTACCACCGCACTCAGCGAACCGGGCTCGACCTTTCAGGACGACTTCGACGACGACAACCTGCATCCCAACTGGGGCTTGGAGGTCCGCAGCGGCACTCCCGAGCTGATCGAAGAAAGCAACCGGCTCCAGTTCCGGACAAGTTCCACGCTTGGCGAACAGGAGATCGCCGCTTTTCCGGATTCAACGATCACCCCACGGTTCGACCAAGCCTTCGAGGCACGCGTTGAAATGCACTGGCTCCCCGATAACATGAGTGTCGGCGGGCAGGTCAGCGGCGGCGACCTGATCCTCGAAAATCTCGCCGGCTTCGGAGAATTCACGCTCTCCGTCGGAGCCATCTTCGAATCCGGCCAGCTCCAGCAGGTCCGGGCAATCGACGACTCCGAAATCGCCTCGGAAGATGACATGCCGGAAGTGCTCGTGTTCGGTCCCCTGCCCCAAGTGGTAGGAGCCCGCATCGTCTGGTCCCCCAATACAGCCACCCTCAGCTGCTACTTCGATACCGATGGCGACCGCACCACAGAGACCTGGGAGCTCGCAGCCAGCTACTCTCTGGATGGAGTAGACCGGGGCGCCACGCACATCTCCGATTGGCAGATGGCTCCCGAAGACCGCTTCAGAATCGGCGTCAAAGGCTATGCATTCCTCACAGCCATAGGACCCGGTGAAGCCTACTTCGAAAACTTCACGCTCACCGCCGAGCCGCTGGTCGAGGGATATCAGGCCTGGGCAGCCTCCATCAGCGATCAGGCCATGCAGGACCCCACCGCCGACGCCTCCGGCAACGGTATCCCCAACCTCCTGCAATACCTCTACGGACTCCCGCCCCTCGCCACCGACACCGATGTCCAACTGCGCATCGCGATCGAGGGCGGAAATCCGGTGCTGGTTCACGGGCTGAATGAATCCGCCTCCGACTACGTCATCAACTACCAAATGAAAAGCGCGCTGAACGAGCCTTGGACCCCACTCTCCACACTCGACGCGCTATCCATCGAAACCATCGAGTCAGGCGGAAAAACGTTCCGTCGCGTGGTGTTCCCCACCAACCCCTCCAACACGTTCATCCAGCTCAATGTCGAGCCCGCACCATAGCCATAAACGGACGCCCCCCACTGACAGCGGGCCCCAAGCTGATAACTAAGGCCCATGAAACGTCTCGCTCCGTTGATCATCTGTGCGCCGCTGGCGGCAGCCTGCTTCGTCTACGCACGACACCGCTACGTCAGCAGCCATAGTCTCACCCTGACCAACCCGTTCAAATCCAGTGAACACACCCGTGTCACCAGCCCACTTGCCGATGATGATTACTTCGGCGAGTGGGTGAAGACCGAATGGGTGTTTGCCCTGCTCATACCCGCAGGCCTCCTCGGAGCCGGCCTGGCACGGACCCTAAAACGCTGAACACGAACGCTGACCCTCCCGAATGGCCGGGCCCTGCACCCCTCCACCACCATTCATGTAGGGACCGTTCACGCGGCCATCACCCCAAGCTCCCGGCCTCTCCTCACTAATCGAGCAGGGGATTCCTCAGCGTGACCCCCGCAAACCGACTGAAATCACGGTCTGCGCTCAACAGCAAGGTGGCTCCATTGTCCAGGCACATCGCGGCAATCCGCGCATCATGGATAAGGGGCCCGCGGACCTTCCCCGCCTGAACCATCATCACCAGCCTATTCCAATAGCTCGGGCTCTCGTGCAGAAATTCCAAAGACGGGCTCTCACCCCATGCCTCAATGGCTGCAATGGCCTCGGCCGGCTTGGACGGTCGCTTGTAAATTTTCGGATGCGTCACGATGGCAAAAAACTCGTGCACGCAGGGCCACGGAATAGCCCACCGCTGATGACCATTCGCCAGATCCAGAAGCACAGACAACGCCCGGCCATGCCACTCCGAATCCTCCCGGTGCGCATACACCAGAAGATTGGTGTCGACCACAATCATGCGCCGCTTCCCTCATACGCTGCGGACCGGATCTTGTTCCAATCGGCATCGGCATATTCGGGCTGAAGACCACCACCCGCCACCGTGACCGGCTTGATGCGCTTGGAACTGCGGCTGGCCCGGGCTTTCAAGACCATCTGCAAACCCTCCTCAGTCACACTCTTCAGCGTGGTTGACTCACGCGCCGCCAACTCCTTGGCACGATTCAACAACCCATCAGCAATATCTATGGTTGTCTTCATGTGGGTAACCATACTGACGCGTTGAACACCTGTCAATTGGCCGCCACGTCCCTCGTGTTTGGGTTCCTGGTCGGACCACGACAAGGTCCTCAGCCCCAGTTAGATGCTCCCGTCCGAGGCCCTAAAAACGGCGTATGGAGCGTTTTTTGGGGCTGTTTTGCGCCCCATAACCCCCCTCACAGTGCGGGACACCCAAGGAACCTATGGCGTCGTTTTTGGCCCCAAAAAGGAGCCCATAGCACCAAAAACAGCCTCTAAATCGGCGCATCCCTTTGATGGCAAAGGGGATGTCGTGGTCCGAGCAGGAAGGGCAGCGGCATCCTCAGGGGAGAGCTCCCCCTGCATCGCGCACGCCGCGATGCAAAAGGCCTTGCATGGCCAAAGCGAAACCGCGGCCCAGCCGCATCTGTCCGTCGGCATTGTAATGGACGGTGTCCGCATAAAGCCCGAAGCCATCGGTGGAAACCATCTTCGTGTTCGCCATGGCTTCCGGCCGGCCTGAATCCATGTCAGCAGCCGCCATCCCGGAACGGATTTCTGTGCGATGGGTAAACCGTTCCATCGCGGGCTCGTAGGGCAACACCTGACCGAAAGCCAGCGGCAGGTCAGGTCCCGCACCCATGTCCGCAGCCAGTCTGGACCGGAGCCGCTTCAGACTGAGCGCATACGAAGTCGCAGACAGGACATGCTTCGCATCCTGCTCGCCCTGCATCCAAAGAAACCCGCGCACGATCGGTTCATCCCCCCGCTGTTTCAGGCACTGCACTCCCGCCCGAAACTGCCCGACCATTTCACGGTAAAGCGTTCCCTGACTGGGATCATCTGGCCCTTCACCCGGATAGAAGTTCCGTCGCCCCGGCTGCGGTTCGCCACCCCTCCACTCAGAACCATGCCATCCATGATACAATGGCATCCCGCTCGCATGATACTTGACCAGATACACCGTGCGTTCAGCAGCGGCCATCCCCAGAGCAAACCCAACCTCCGGACCAAACTCCCCCGCCCGCGTGGACGTCTGCGTCTTGCCCAGCACAAGCGGCTCAAAATCACTTCCGTTCCAAAAGAACGCATGCGGTATCTCCACAGCCATCCCCGCAGGCAACTCTGATATCTTCGCAATCCCCTGCATGTTCGATTGCCCACCCAGTAACCATACGTCCACCTCAGCACACGAAGCGGTGCTCCACCACATCGAGGCTATGAGCGTCAGACTGCGCAACTTCCCCTGTATCCACTTCCCTGCCACGACTCTCTTCTTCGTCGAATGCCTGTGCATCCCGACATCAAAATCCGGGACGCCCGTTGAATCAAGCGGGCATGCGGCATCGCTGCATCGAACCCAGTCACTCCGGCCGGCCATCCCCAGCAATCTGCTTCCCCTCCCACCCCACTGATGAAAAGCTCGCTCCATGAAATCGCTGACCGAACATCTTTGGTTTGAGATCCCCTCCCGCCGGGGCTTTTTCAACATAACCGACACCGTCGCCAGTCTGGTCCGAAAAAGCGGGGTCCAGGAAGGGCTCTGCCTGGTGAACGCCATGCACATCTCCGCCTCCGTGTTCATCAATGACGACGAGTCGGGTCTCCACCACGACTACGAGGTCTGGCTGGAGAAGCTGGCGCCCCATGAACCGGTGTCCGGCTACCACCACAACCGGACAGGAGAGGACAATGCGGACGCCCATCTCAAGCGACAGATCATGGGTCGGGAAGTCGTGGTGGCGATCACCAAGGGCCAGTTGGATTTCGGTCCCTGGGAGCAGATCTTCTACGGTGAATTCGACGGGGGCCGCCGCAAACGGGTGCTGGTGAAGATCATCGGCGAGTAGTCGCAAAGCGCGGAGGGCATGGAGCCGTAAAGAACCCCGAGCGCTTCAAATGAAACCGGCGGGCTGGAGTCATGGATCCCGCCTTGACCCAATGCCTTACTGGGCAGAGCCAACCTCCAATTGTTAACAGTCAACCGATACTACTCGGTCACAAGGACGGCATTGCTGCTCACCAAGTATTCCCGCAGATCGGCCTTGGAACTCATGGTGATCTGAAGTCCGCGGCGCTCGGCCGTGTATCGCTTGTAATGCACCAGCCTTTTACCCACCTCGGTCACAGCCAGATTCAACTCGCCGATCTTCCACACCTGACCCTTCTGGAAAGAATCTAAGCTGCTGAGTGCTGATGCTGCGTCCGTCTTCGACTTCATTCGGGGAGAATGCCAGATGAGACAGATCGGGACAAGGGCTTACCACGGGGCAGTTTGTAGCCAGACGCAGCTGAATCCGGGATATGGGAGATCGGATGTCGTAGATCGGATATGGGATATGGGATATGGGATATCGGATAGAGGAACTCCGGTGTGAGCAACCACCGGAGGCCCCGCCCCCCCGGACCCTGCCGGTGTTTCCGAGTTTCAGTGTTTCAGACCATGCACCTGAGCACGCCTCAGCGCGCAGCGCCTGTCCCCCAGCTCCTAGCTCCTAGCTCCCGTGCCGCGCACGCGGCACTGCCCTTCCCGCTTCCCGCTCTGCGCTTACCTCTTTGCGCTCAGCGCTTCCCGCAGGATCTGGATGGGATGCCGGGCGATGCGGCCGGTGCCATCGTGGATTTGGTGACGACAACTGGTGCCGGGGGCAGCAATGAGGTCGGTTTCTGCCGCCTTGCGGACGCGTGGGAACAGGACGAGTTCCCCGACTTTCTGGGAAAGCTCGTAATGTTCCTGCTCGTAGCCGAAGGAGCCGGCCATGCCGCAGCAGCCGGAAGGAATAAGGCGTACCTGATTGCCTTCGGGAAGCTGGAGCATACGAACCGTAGGGGTAAGGGATGCCAGGGCCTTCTGCTGACAGTGTCCGTGGAGGTGGATGGTATGGCCCCCTTTCCTGAACGGTTTGGAGTCGATCCGGCCGGCATCCATTTCACGGGCGATGAATTCATCAAACATCAGGCAGTCCGGAGCCAGCTGCCGTGCTGTCTCCTGCTCAGCACCGCGCAGCAGGTCCGGATACTCATCGCGGAAACAGAGAATGGCAGAGGGCTCAATGCCAACAAGCGGCGTGTCCGCCGAGACGAGCGGGGCGAGCGACATTACATTCTTGCGGGCGAACTTGCGGGCGCGCCGGAGAAGTCCTTTGGAGAGCGAGGCCCGTCCGCTTTCCTCGTGCAACGGAAGGACGACTTCGTAGCCAAGGCCCTCGAGCAGCTCGACGGCAGCGATGCCAATCTCGGCGTCGTTGAAATTGGTGAACTCATCGCAAAACAACAACACCTTGCGGCCGTTCCGCCTGGTTGTGACACGCGGGCGGTTTTTAAACCACGAACGCAGCGTTTGGGATGCGAGCAGGGGCATCGTGCGATCGGGATGAAAGCCCACAGCGCGGTTGACCAGTCGTCGAATCCACGGCGTGCCCACTGCCATGTTCCATGCCCAGGGCACCGGCGAGAACGCCTCGGCCATGGACGCGAAGTGGCCGATGAGCTGGGACCGGAAAGGCACGCCCTTCGCATCGTAGTAATGCTGGAGGAACTCCGCCTTGAGCTTGGCGATATCAACATTCGACGGGCACTCGGACTTGCAGCCTTTGCAGGAGAGGCAAAGATCCATGACCTCCTTGATCTCGTCATTGGCGAAGGGCCGGTTTGGATCGGGCGGGTGGGTCAGGATCTGGCGCAGGATATTGGCGCGGGCGCGGGTGGAGTCTTTCTCCTCGCGGGTGGCCATATAGCTCGGACACATCGTGCCTCCCGTCAGCTGGGTCTTGCGGCAGTCGCCTGAACCGTTGCATTTCTCCGCAGCCCGCAGCACGCCCATGACATTGGAAAAATCGAAGACTGTCTCGTAATCGGGCGTAGGATGACCGGGGCCATAGCGATGGAAAGCATCCATCGGCGGGGTGTCGATGATCTTGCCCGGGTTCAGGATATTGCCGGGATCAAAGGTCTCCTTGATCCGGCGCATCAATCCATAGCATTCATCACCCACCATGAACCGGATGAACTCGCCTCGCAGCCGGCCGTCACCGTGTTCACCGCTGAGTGAGCCGCGGTATTTCTTCACCAGTGCAGCGATGTCTTCGGCAATGGACCGGAACATCTTGTGCCCGGACTCGGTCTTCAGGTTGATGAGCGGCCGCGTGTGCAGCTCGCCGCTCCCGGCATGCGCATAGTAAACACACGAGATGCCATACTTGTCGCGCATGAGGGCGTCGAACTCACCGATGTAAGCGGGCAGATCCTGGACATCAACAGCCGTGTCCTCGACGACCTCAGCGGGACGCGTATCGCCGACGACATTGGTCATCACACCCTGGCCGGCACGGCGAAGTTCCCAGACCTTGGCCACGTCATCGTCCCACAGCACCGGGTAAGCGTAGCCATGGCCGGCTTTGCGCAGGTTCGCCTCCAGCGCCGCCATTTCCTTTTCGATCTCCTTGCGGGTGTCGCGTCGGATTTCAATGACCAGGATCGCGCCGGGATCACCCTCCACGAAAAACCGGTTCTTGCGCTGCTCGATGTTCTCCTTCGTGCAATCGAGGATGTGCTTGTCGATCAGCTCGGCGGCGCTGGGCTGGTGTTGCAGGGCGATGAGATTCGCGTGCAGGGACTCGATCACGGAACCGAAATGGGCGCACATGAGCGCACCGGGAGGGGGGAGCGGTTCGCAGTTGAACTCGAACTCGACCCCCACGAACAGGGTCCCTTCCGATCCGGCGATCAGCTGGCAAAGGTTGAACGGCTTGTCTGAGGTACGGGTGAAGACCCGCGTATCCATCAGTTGGTCGAGCGCATAACCGGTGTTACGACGGGTCACCGTGGGTTTGGGGAAATGCTTGCGGATCAGCCGGCGGTTATCGGCGTTGCCGAGCATGTCGCGCACCTCCCTGTAGATTCGCGTCTCGAGCGTGTCGGGTCCGTTACACTTCGCATCAAACTCCGCCTGAGTGAGCGGTTCGAACGTCACCTCGCTGCCGTCACTGAGAAAGCCGCGGGTGGAAACGAGGTGTTGCCGGGTGCTTTGGTAGACGATCGAGTTGGAGCCGCAGGAGTTGTTGCCGACCATTCCCCCCATCATGGCCCGGTTGGCGGTGGAAGTCTCAGGTCCGAATAGCAGGCCGTGTGGCGCGAGCGCCATGTTCAGCTCGTTGCGAATTACGCCCGGCTGAACCCGTACCCGACGGTTTTCTGCATCAATCGACAGGATCCGGTTTAGGTGACGTCCGAGATCCATCACCATTCCGGTGCCAACAACCTGTCCGGCAAGCGAAGTGCCGGCCGTGCGCGGGATGAGACCGATGCGGTGTCTGGCAGCAAGCCGAACCAGGGCCAGCACATCCCCCTCGGTCTTGGGCAGCGCGACGGCCAGCGGCATTTCCTGAAACTCAGAGGCATCGGTGGAATACAGCCGGCGGAGCATCTGGCCTGTATGGAACTCCCCCTCGAAACGACCCAGGTCTTGCTGCCATGCATCAGTTACTGCCGGTTTCATGGGGCGGGATTATCCGTGGATTAAGCAAGGAAGGCCATCGGATAGATGCGGAAAACGCGAACTCTACGGTCTCAACCCTTTGAGAAGTGTTCCATGCCACGCGCCCGAGGCACGCTTGCATCCACAGACCTCACAGCAGCCAGGCTGCAAAGCGGAAAGTCGTCGCAGTCAGCAGCGTTTGGTCGCTGTAGGGCTATTGCCGTCTCCGCACGGAAAAGCTCAGGGAAACGCTCAGGGGAATGGTGTCCAATCCGGTAGTCGAAAACGAGGCAGAACCCTCGATCACAGCGGGGATTTTCATTGAGAACTGGATCTCATCGAAACCAGCACCGTGGGCATCAATGAAGTTGGTTGGTGAGAAGTTACCCTCGCTGGAGGAACCGCTCTCGCTTCCTGGACAAGGGCTGATGACGGTTGTGGTGGTCTCCGAGCAAGGCAATGCGAGGTCCATGCCATTCGACAGGACAACGTCCACCACCTCATCGTTTTCGATCGTAAAGTCCAGGTAGAGCACCATGTTCCCGGAACCGGAACCGGAGGTGTGGCTCGTGGTGGCAATCGTGGCTCCGCACGGGACCGACATGGAGCTTTGCTGGTCATGCGAAAAGGTGCCGGCAGCTTCGGGAACAAACTTAAGCCTCCACTTTTCCATCGTATAGAAAGGCGGGAACGAGAATTCCTCAACGATTGTCGCCGTCTCCACATCCGCCTCGAAGGCCAGGCTGGTGGAGGTGGTGGCCGTGCAGCTCTGGTCGTCCGTGTTCGCACAATCCCAGGTGCCGGTACCGCTGTCAGAGTATTTCAGGTAGCCGAACCAGTCAGGCACGCAGGGCAACGACTGATTTTGGAGCTGTTCCATGTAGGACTCGAGCGAGGCAAATCCACACCCCGGTAATACGTAACCCGGTCTCCAGGAACTGTGGCCGGAGTGAAACTCAGCATCCCCTGATCGGCCGAAGCCGAGAGCACGGTCGTCCAGTCCTGCAAATTGGTGGAACTCTCAATCGCGTAGAGGCCGTCCGGGAGACCGGACAACCCCAGCGTCGGACGACGATTGGCATCCAGACTGTCCAGCGCGAGCCGGAGCTCAGCTGCCTGCAGATGCACATGGAACAAGAGGATCGACAGGAAGGACGGGATCGGGATTGGGGCGGATACCGCGGCAGAACCCAGGCCGGGTGGCCGGAGACAAATGGCACGTTGGAGATCGCGCATAATGCGGGGCGTCGCACGCCCCATGGACCGACGCATCGTCTACTAGATCCCCGCCCCATGGCTGTCAACCGTGCTTTCAATCACAACAGCCGCACCCAGTGTGAATCGCCAGACACACTCTGATAAAATGTATGGCTCTATACATGGCTGTGAACTACGCTTTTCCCACTCTTTCCCCCTTAAATATGAACACCCACCTATCCCGCCGTCTCTTCCTGAAGCGAGGCGCCACCGCGGCGACGTTGTTCTCCGCCGCACCTTTCCTGTCCACTACGAGCCTGAGCGCCGTCCGGGGCGCCAATGAACGCATCCAATGCGTCCAGATCGGCTGCGGCGGCCGCGCCATGGCTCACCTCGACGCCGTCCTCAATGCCAACAAGCAAAACGTCGTCGGGATCGTAGATGTCATGGAACCCCGGTTCGCCTCGGTAAAAAACTGGATGCAGTCCAAAGGCCATGACGCGTCCAAGGTGCAGACCTTCGTGGATTACCGCCGCATGTTCGACCGCATCGGCAAGGAGGCGGACGCCGTCTTTATCGCCACCCCCAACCATCACCACGCCCTCCCCTCCCTCATCGCCCTGCAGCTCGGCATCGCCGTCTATTGCGAAAAACCCGTCTGCCACGACATCGGCGAGGCTCGCCGCATGCGCAAAGCGGCCGCCACCAGCAAGGTTGCCACACAAATGGGCAACCAGGGCCACGCCGAGGAAGGCTACCGCCGCCTCTGCGAATACATCTGGGCAGGCACCATCGGCAAGGTCACGGAAACGCACAGCTGGACCAACCGCGCCAACGGTGGCGTCGGCCCCCGCCCCCCGATTGAACCCGTCCCCGCAGGCATGCACTGGGACGAATACATCGGCCCCGCGCCCTACCGGGAATTCCACAGCGATATCCATCCGCACGAATGGCACGGCTGGTATGACTTCGGCAATGGTTCCATCGGCAACATGGGCTGCCACGTCCTCGACGGCGTGTTCTGGGCGCTCAAGATCGATCACCCCACCAGCATCGAGGCAGAACAAATCCGCGGGGGCAGCGACGAACGGTATCCCACCGGCAGCCGCATCCGCTGGGACATCCCTGCCCGGGACGACATGCCCGCCATGAAGGCCTACTGGTACGAAGGCCTCAACATGACTACCAAAGAGGAACCCCAGGGTGCCCTCCGGGCCGCGGTCGGCGATGCCCGCAACCTCCCTGAACTCCTCCTCGAACTGCGCGCAAAATACCCGGACGACGAGCTGGACCGCGGCGATAGCGGCACGCTCTATGTCGGCGAAAAGGGCGTGATCTACACGGCGACTTATGGTGGCAAGATGCACGTGGTCCCCTACGAGAAAATGGACGAAGTCCCCGCACCACCCAAGAGCCTCCCCCGCCCGAAGAACGTTGTCACCGACTTCATCGATGCCGTCCAGGCCGGTTCAAAAGAGACCGCAGTGAGCTTCGATTATGGCACCCGACTCACGGAATTCGCCATCCTCGGCAACCTGGCGCAAAAGGCCGGTGTCGGTAACAAAATCGAATGGGACGGCCCCAATATGAAGGTCAAGAACCTGCCCAACCTCAACGCCTGGGTGGAACGACCCGCGCGTGACGGCTGGACAGTCTGATAATCACACCCCATCCAACCAACCAGAATTCAGCTATGAGCAAAATCGCACCCCTGATTAGTTCCGGAACCGCAGGCCCTCTCGGCCTCCTGCACCTCCCCCGGCTTTGGCAAAAGATCTCCCTCGAAACAGCCGGCAAACTGGCCGACGGCTACCCCGGAATCGGCCAAGGCTATGACATGATGGTCATTAACGCCCTCGGCCTCGAAGCGGAAGCCGTCCGTAGCTTCATCGCCGAATCGAAACCCACCTACCCCGCTTTCGAAGCCTGGGTGAAGCAACACGCCAAACACCTCACCAAAGCGGACATCCAGAAAATCAACCTCGCCATCGCGGGTTACATCCACAAGGACGACACGCGTAAATCCATCCTCGCCGCCAACGGCCTGCCTGACGACGGATCGGTGCTGCCAGACGCCATCAACCTGAACAACCTCGACGACTGGCTGGAGTTCTATAACGCCGAGATCAAATGATCGCCGGGCAGAACCCCGGACCCTGCCGGAGTTTCTGCATTTCAGTGTTTCGGAACACGGACCTGAGCACGCCTCCGCCCTCAGCGCTTCCCGTTCATGTATGGCTGCGTTCATGCGGACATCCCCACGAACCACGTTCGCCCTACAGGTTAACCGCATGAATAATCCACACATGAATATATTCCCGCCCCCCAGTTTGCTCATCCGACTGATTCCAAATCGAAATCGCTATCGGGATCGGGATCGAACGCGCCTCCGGCGCGTGTAGCCAGAAAGCCGTAGACAGAAAACAGTGGCACCCCTCTCCTGTCTCCCCTCTCCTCTCTCCCTGCGGTCCGCCACGCGGACCGCAATAGCCCTTCCGCCTTCGCCAAGGCTATGGTGGACAGACAACCCTCAGCCCTCTGCGCTCAGCCCTCTGCGCTCAGCCCTTTGCGCTTGCCGCTTACCGCTCTGCGCCCCCATTCATGTAAGGCTCTGTTCATGCGGTTACCCCACAGGACCACATTCACGCTCAGCCCTCAGCACTTCCCGCCCTGCGCTTGCCGCTTTGCCCTCTGCGCTCTGCGCCCCCATTCACGTATGGCTGTATTCATGCGGGTATCCCCACGAACCACGTTCGCCCTACAGGTTAACCGCGTGAATAATCCACACACGAATGAAGCCATCCCGTGCACCGACTCCCGCCATTCATGTAAGGCTCTGTTCATGCGGTTACCCCACAGGACCACATTCACGCTCAGCCCTCAGCCCTAAGCGCTTCCCGCTCTGCGCTTCCCGCTC